>DATFWX010000209.1:0-50176 GCA_035258845.1 Polyangia bacterium
CATCGTGCCCTCCAATCAGAACTGCGGCGTCGTGTGCCCGCCGGTGGATCCGGTGTTCAAGGGGCTGCGCTGCATGACTGCAGCCGAGTGCCCGAACGGCGTGCCTTGCGACACCGGCTTCTGCCGCTGCACCCAGGATGCGCAATGCAACACGGCCGCGGTGGGGGGCGGCTTCGTGTGCCTGCCCGCCCCTGGGGTGGCCGGCACCGGCAACACCTGTCAGGCCGCCTACACCGGCACCCGCTCGGGCATCCGGGTGTTCGGCGACGTGGCCGATCGGTGGGTGGGCTCACGCCCGCTGTGGAACCAGCACGCCTACGCGGTGACCAACGTCAATGACGACGGGACGATTCCGCGCACTTCGCAGGCCAAGCGCAACTGGGAGCAGCAGGGGCTGAACAACTTCCGCATGAACGTGCAGGGCGCGCTGGCGCCGTCGTCGGCGCCCGATGCGACCGCGCGCGGTGGCGGAACTGCCATGTGCAGTCCCGGCGCCGTGACCTTGTCGACCGAGGTGTGCAACCGCGGCACCGCTCCCATCGGCGACGGGGAGCCGGTCACCTTCTACGAGGGCATGACGGCCCTGTGCACCGCCCGTACGCCGGTGGCCCTGGCACCAGGCATGTGCACGCAGGTGTCCTGCATGTGGGCAGGCGCCCACGCGGGCTCGCACGACGTGACCGTGGTCGCCGACGACGATGGAACCGGCAACGGTACCGCGACCGAATGCAACGAGCGCAACAACCGGGCGCAGATGACCTTCCGCTGTGGCTAGCGCAGCTCAACCAGGCGAATGATGCCGAACCGCTCCTCGCGCGCCACCGAGGCGCCGACCAGCAGGCGGTCGACATAGCCGTCGTCGTCACGAGCCAGAACGAAGCGGGCGCCGGCCAGCGCGCCCCGCACCTCCGGATCGAACGTGAAGGTCAGGCTGCGAACGCCGTAGGGCCGGTTGCCGAGCGGTGCGCGCACAAGGTCGGCCACTGCCCGATCGCCCCGCCAGGCTGCGTCTTCTTCGACCAGGCCGCTGCGTAGCGCCACCAGATCGCTGGTGTGCGCGCGCGCGTCGAGCGCCGCCACGGCCTCCCGCCACCGCTCTTCGGTGCGAAAATTTTTGGCGGTCCCGAGCGCGATCAAAGAGGGCGCGAACTGCGCGAGCAGGCCCAGGCTAAAAAGAGCGAGCGCAAGCTTGCGCGCTCGCGGTGCGGCCGAGGCTGCGGCCAGGGCGCACAGCGCCGCCGCAGGTGCGATCGCGTAGCAAAGATAGCGCTCGATCAGGAAGGTGGGACGCGCGACCCACAGTAAGACGGGCGGTGCCAGCAAGAGCGCGAACAAGAGCCGCGCCCGCTCGGCCGGACGCGCGAAAAACCCACACGCGACGCCGATCAGGAGCGCCGGATCGAGGAGCGCGCGCCACACCGCTGGATGGCCTGCGCGCGTCCAGTCGTAGCGCGCCGCATGGTGCAGGTCGTACAGCAGCTTGGGTAGCGCCGGCAGCAGCAACGTGAGCGCGAGCCCGAAGGCGAGCCCGATGCGCGCCAGCTCGGCCGACTGTGCGCGCCGCCGCACGAGCACCACCGCCACCGTCACCGCCTGCACGAGCAAGTACACGGCCATCAGCCAATTGACGTAGACCAGCATGGCGCTGGCGGCGCCATAGGCCACCGCCGCGCGCGGGGTCTTGGACTCCCAGAGCAGCCGCACCAGCGCCCAGGTCGATGCCAGCGCGAGCGCGATGGCGAGTGAGAACGGGCGCGCATCGAGCGCCGCGACCACCGGCGGTCGCGCGAGCGCGACCAGGAGCGCGGCGGCCAGACCGCCCTCGGGCCGCTTGCCCGCGATGTCGCGGCCCAGGCCATATGCGAGCCCGATGGCGGCCAGCCCCGCCACCGCGCTGGGGAGCCTCAGCGCCGCCTCGCCGGCCCCCCAAAGCCGCACCGCGCCCCACGCCGCCACGTAATAGACCGGCGTTCCCGGCAGCGCCTGATGCACCCGCGCCAGCGCGGACGCGAGCGAGGATGGCTCGACCACCCAGGCCGTGATGTACTCGTCGAGCCACAGACTGGGCCCGCCCAGGTGGTACAGGCGCAGCACCGCCCCGGCCAGCCCTGCGCCCAACCCGGCGACAAGCGGCCGCCGCGCCAGCGCGCTTACTGCAATTCCAATCAAGGCTAAGGCCAGGGCAATCATTCAGATCAACCACAGAGAACACAGAGAACACAGAGAACACATAACGTACTTCTGCAATCCTCTGTGTTCTCCGTGTTCTCTGTGGTGAAGCTCTCCGGCCCTACTGCGCGATGCTCAGGCCCAGGTGTGCCCGCACCTGGAAGTACTCCTCCGACAGGCTATACAGAACCAGCTCCTTGATCTTGTCCTTGGGCTGCATGCCGCCCACCGGTACCGGCTCTTGCGACACCATCTTGGCCGCGATCTCGAGATCGTTGCACAGAATGAAGCCGGCGCGCGCGGTGGTCAGCTCGACCGCCGTCGAGAACCGGTTCAGATCCGCTTCCGCGCGGGTCTCGAAGAAGCGCCTGACCACGATTGCGAGCTGCTCGAGCCAGGCCGGGTTCACGCCGCGCGCAATCGCGTGCACATACTGGTCGACCATGCTGGTGTCGCCTTTGAGCGGCACCTTGGGATTGACCAGCTTGAGCGCGGCCTGGAACACCACCTTCAGGTCGGCGTTGGTGAGCAGCGCCAGCTTGAGGTAGTGCTCGGGCCGCAGGTAGGCCAGCGTGCGTGCGATGATGAAGGCCAGCTCTTTTTCCGGCCGTCCCTGCAGAAGGTCGCTCCCCACCACGAACGACGGGATGAGCATGTTCTTTTCCTGCGCGTTGGCGAGCTGCATCGCGATCGGCTGCTCGGGCCGGAGATAGATCTCGGGCTGCAGCACGTTCAGCACCTGGTTGACGTAATTGAAAACCTTCGCAAACAGGAGCTGATTGGTCACGATGTCGAGCTTTTCCTTGCGCTTGAGCCCGAAGTTCTTGTGGGGCGCCGCGCGCAAGAGCGCGACCGGCTGCCAGATGGCAGCGAAGATGGCCCCGATGAAGCGATCCTCGTCGGGGTGGAAGATGCCCTTGGCCCACAGCTCGTCGGTCAGGCGCTGCTTGGCCCTGACGAATCCCTTCTGGCGGTAGGTGTTGTAGAAGCTCTGCTCCTCCTCGTCCGCCTTCTTGAGGAACGCCAGCGCCGCGCACACGCACCAGGCCTTGTCGTACTGGTGCATGTCCATATAGAGCTTGCGCAGGAACTTGTAGGAATCGATCCGGAACGGGTTGGCCTTGATCAAGGTCTGGTGCTCGCGCACCGCCTTGCCCAGGTTGTCGCCGCCCACCATCTGGTACAGCTCGGCCAGGATCTCGTGCCGCGTGACATTTTCGGGCTCGAGGTTGGACGCCACCTCGAACGCCGCCATCGCGGAATTGAAGTCCTTGATGCGCGACCGATAGATCTCGCCCAGCGCGTGCCAGAGCGCGACCAGCCAGGTCTTGCGCTCGGGCGTCTCGGGCTGGCCGGTCACGCGCTTGATCATCTTGCGGTAGTTGCGCTCCTGCTGCTTCCAGTCCTTCTTGGTCGTGCAGATCTTGTCGATGGCCTCGAAGGCCTTGAGCAGATCCGGGTCGTCGTCGAGCGCCTTGTTGTAATACTCGACCGCCTCGTCGAGCGACTTCAGCTCGTCGCGGTTGATGACCGCAGCCGTGTACCAGTACTTCGCGCGCAGCTTGGCGTTCTTCTCGGCCTCGATCACGCGCATCATGATCTCGATGGCCTTCTTCCACTGCCGGGTCTCCGTGTACAGCTCCAGAATCTTGTGCTGCACCACGTGGTCCTGCGGCTTCTGCTCCAGCGCCTCCAGGTAGGCGGTGATCGCCTTCTGCGGATTGTTCAGCTTCTCGCGATACGCGTCCCCGACCTCGTCGAGCAGCTTGAAGCGCTCTTCACTGTTCGCGGTGTTCATGAGCGAGCGCTTGGCGTGGATGACCGCCTCCCAGTCGTTGCCCTGGGCCTGCAGGTCGACCACTGCAACCAGCGTCGGGCGGTGATTCGGATCCACCTCCAACGCCTTCTCGAACATGTTGAGCGCCTTCTTGCGCTCGCTCAGCCGCAGCTTGATCTGCCCGAGCCGGTAGAAGATGTCGACGATGTCGGCTTCCTTCTGCGAGTCGCGGTGGTGCACCAGGATGGTCTGGTAGATCTTGAAGGCCTGGTCCCACTCCTGCATCTTGTAGAGCAGCGAGGCCCGCCCCAGCAGGGTCGGCAAGAACGTCGAGTCGAGATCGTAGGCCGCTTTGTAGTAGCGCAGCGCCTTGTCGTTGTTGCCCAGCTCGTCTGAAGTGCGCGCGAGCCGGTAGTAGAGCTGGTTGAGCTCGCGATTGTCCTTTCGGTCCGCCTTGCGGACCAGCATGTCGAGCACGGGCTCCAGCTCCTGCCACCGCTGCTCGCCGAAGAAGATCTCGGCCAGCGGCTCGCCGGCGCCGGCGTGCTCGGGATCGATCTCAAGCGTGCGCGAGTACAGATCGGCCGCCTTGACCTCGTCCTCCAGCCGTTCCTGGTAGATCTTGGCCGCGTCGTAGAGCAGCTTGGTCTTCTCGATCGCGTTTCCGGTGTGCGCCTCGGCGCGTACCCGCATCTGGGCGCTCTTGAGCCAATCGCCGCGCCGGTCGTACATGCGGATGAGCGCCAGCATGGTGGCCAGGTGCGACGGATCGTGCGCCAGCGCCTCCATGTACTGCGCTTCCGCCGTGTCGGGGTCGCCGGTCCGCTCGTCGTAGATCTTGCCGATCCGATAGTGCAGATCGACCTTCTGCGCCGGATCGTCGCTGAGGCTGACCAGCTGGCTCATCCGCTCGACCGCCCGGTCCCAGTCCTCGGTCTTCTCATAGAGGCCGCTCAAGGCGGCCAGGGCATGCGTCTGATCGGGATCGAAGGCCAGGATGTCGTTGTAGGCCTCGACCGCACGATCGAGGTCCTTGATCTCCTGCTCGTAGACTGCGCCCATGAGCGCGTACAGCTCCACGCGCTCGCCGGGGTCGTTGATCGCATTGATGTGCTTGCGGTAGGTGTCGACCAGCTCCTCCCAGCGCCGTTCCTGCCGATAGATGCGCTCGAGCGCCCGGTACGCGCTCTCACGCCGCGGATCGATGAGAAGGATCTTCTCGTAGCATTCCCAGGCCCGCTCGGGTTTCTGGAACTGCTCCTCCCACGCGGTCGCCATGCGCTCGTACAGCGAGATGCGCTCGGCGTCGGTGCCGGTGACGTCCAGCTGCTGCTCGAGCACGTCCAGGTACTGCTCCATCAGGCCGGTCTTCTCGTACAGGAGCTCGAGCTGCTTGAGCGCCTGCAGATTCTGCGGATCGACGGTCAGGATGTCGCGATAGGTCTCGATCGCGCGCTGCGAGTCGCCGAGCTGGTTCTCCCACAGCTGCCCGATCTGGTGCTTGAGCTGAATCACCTGCTCGGTGTCGTCGGTGGCCTGCGTCTTCTTGATCAGGATGTCGATGAGCGCATCCCACTGATGGAGCCGGCTGTACATGCGCTCGAGAGCCCGCAGCGCCTCCATGCAGCCGGCGTTGGCCTCGACCGCCTGCCGGTACGCGGCCACGGCCTGGTTGGGATCGCCGAGCTGGTTATCCCACAGCTTGGCCATCGAGAGGTAGAGCGACACCTTCTTGTCGGTGTCCTCCTCCAGCTCGGCGTGGCGCGCCAGCACCGACACCAGCTCGGGCCAGCGCGACGACTTGCTGTAGAAGTCGGCGAGCGCGCTCAACGCCCCGATGTGATTTGGATCGAGCGTCAACGCCTGCTGCTCGCTCGCGATCGCGTAGTCGATGTGGCCCAGCTCCTCGCCGTACCAGCGGCCGATCTTGACCCACAGATCGGCGGCAGTCTTGGGGTCGGGGATCGTCTGCACGATCTGCGTGTACTCGGTCAGAAGGTCGTTCCACTTGCCGGTGGCCGAGGCCAGCCGCTCCAGCTCCTTGGCCGTCGAGTCATTGGCGTAGTCCTCGCGGAAGGCGGCCTGCAGGGCCACGAACGCGGCCTCGGGCTGTGACAGCTCGTTTTCGTAGGTCCGGGCCACGCCCTGCAGGATATCGATGCGCTGAGCGGCCTCGGGCGTGTGCTCGACCCGCCCCAGCAGGAGCTCGATCAACTTCTCCCACTGGTACTCGTCGCGATAGATCTGCTCGAGCTGCAACGACGCGGTCATGTTGGCCGGGTCCACGCTCAGCACGCGCTCGTACACGTGCGCGGCCCGCTGCTTCTCGCCCAACTTGTCCTCCCAAACCTGCGCCGCCTGCAGGAGCACATCCACCTGCTCGGTCGGGTTCTCGAGCGCATCGGCCTTGCGCGACAGAACCTCGATGCACTCCTCCCAGCGCGCCTCCTGGGTGAACAGGCGCTCGAGGGCGCCCAGGGCCCGGAAATCGCGCCCGTCGATCTGGAGCACGCTCTGCCAGGCGTCGATCGCCTCCTGCGGGCGCATCAGGATCTCGCCCTGCAGCTCGCCCAGCTGGGCGTACAGCTCCTTGAGCTCGGACTCCGGCATGTCGCCCTGGGTTCCGATCTCGATGAGCCGGTGCAGGGTGTCGACCAGCTCCTCCCAGGCCTGCGTGTTCTTGTAGATGGTGGCCAGCGCACGCAGCGCCTCCACATCGCGCGGATCGATCTCGAGCGCCTTCAGCCAGCTCTCGAGCGCCGAACGGTCCTTGCCCAGCTTCTCGCCCCAGATGCGGCCCAGCCGCTTGAAGATGGCGATGCGCCGCTCCTCGGTCTCGGCGATCTTGACGCCGCGCTCGAGCGCGTCCACCAGCTCGCGCCACATCTCGGCGCGCTCGTACAGATCGGCCAGCGCCCAGATCGCGACCGCGTCCTCACCGCGCAGGTCGACCACGCGGCTCCACAGATCCATCGCCTTCTCGCGATCCTCGAGCGCGTCGGCCGCAATCTTGGCCATGCGCGCGTAGCACTCGGCCATGCCGTTGTCACCGTCGGCGATGTCGACCATCTTCTCGTAGACGCCATAGAGGTCGGCCCACGCCTCGCGCTTGAAGTAGACCTGCTCGAGCGCTTCCAACGCGCGCGCGTTGCGGGAGTCGGCGTCGAGCACCTTGTTCAGGCACTGCACGGCCGCTTCGCCGTCGTCGAGCGCGTCCGCGTACACCCGCGCCAACCGGAAGTAGAGCTCGACGATCTCGGCGGTCTCGTCGGTGACGTCGATACGCTTGCGCAGGACCTCGGCCAGCTCGCTGAACATGCCGGCCTGGTCGTAGATACGGTCGAGCGCGCGCAGCGCGTCGCGATCCTTCTCGTCCAGGCCCAGAACGCGCAGGTACGCCTCCTCGGCCCGCACGCGGTCGTGCAGCTCCTCGTCGTAAACGCGCGCCGAGCGCAGCAGAGCCTGCCGCTGCACCTGCGGATCGTGCGCGTTCTCGAGCACGTCCAGATAGATGCCGACCAGCTCCTCCCACGAATGGGTGGCGCGCGCCAGCCGCTCGACCTCCTCCACCGCCAGCTCGCTGAGCGGCTGCTCGCGGAACGCGCGGCCCCACCACACGAACGCCTGCGGCTGATCGATGAGACGCTTCTCGCACAGGTCCGCGATCCGCTGCACCAGCGACAGGCGCTCGGTCGGATCCTCGATCCGCTCGAGCTGCACCTCGTAGATGCGCACCAGCCTCTCCCACTCCTGATCGGTCTGATAGAGCGGCTCGAGAACCTGGGCAATCTCGACCTGCTCGACGCCCTCGGCGAACAGAAGCTCGAGCGCGCTTCGGGTCTGGCCATGCTCGGGATTGAGCGCCAGGATCTCGCGGTAGCAGTCGATGGCCTGCTTGGCGTCGTGCAGCGCGCTCTCGTAGAGCTGGCCCAGCCGGAACATGGTGTCGATGACGAGCTCGTTGTTGCCCGCGGCCAGCCGCACTTCCTTGCGCAGGATCTCGGCCAGGTCCGCCCAGCGCTCGGCACCCGAGTACAGCCGGTCCAGCGCCTCGATGGCTTTGCGGTTCTCGACGTCGGAATCGATCACACGGCGATAGGTGGCAATCGCGCGCTCGACCTGTGACAGCTCCTCCTCGTATACACGCGCCTGCCGCAGCAGCATGTCGATCTGCCGATGGGCGTCGAGGACCTTCTCGACCTCCTCCTCGTACAGGTGCGCCAGGTCCTCCCAGGCGTGGGTCTGCTCGGCCAGCCGCTCCAGGTGGGCCAGCGTGTCGTCGCGCGAGCTGTCCTCACGCAGGGCCCGACCGTAGGCATGGAATGCGGCCCGCGAGTCCTCGATGCGCCGCTCCGAGATGTCGGCGATCTTGTGCAAAAGATCGATCTTTCGCACCGGGTCGTCGGCGTACGCCACCATGACCTCGTAGATGTCGACCAGCTTGTCCCAGTCGCCGCCGGTCTCGTAGATGGGCTCGAGCACGCGCGCGGCCGCCACCGGCTCGGCAGTCCCATGCACGATCCGATCGAGCGCGGCCAGCGTCTCCTCGTGCTGGCTGTCGAGCGCCAGCACCTCATGGTAGGCCTCCACCGCGCGCGCCATGTCGGAAAGCTCGTTCTCCCAGAGCGAGCCAATGCGGTGCTTGATCGCCACCGTCTCGCCGCTGGCGCGGGCCAGCTCGACCTCGCGCTCCAGGATCTGCAGAAGCTCGACCCAGCGGCTCTGCTGTTGGTACAGCCGGTCCAGGGCCTGGATGGCCTCGTAGTCCTGCGGATCCAGATCCAGAATGGTCTGGTAGGTCTCGATGGCGCGATCGGCGTCACCCAGCTCACGGTCGTAGACCTGACCGAGGACGAAGTACATCTGCTTCTTTTCCTCGACCGTGGTGGCCAGCTCCGCCTTCTTGCGATAGATGTCCTTGAGGCTGTCCCAGCGCTCGAGCCGGATGTAGAGCCGCTCCAGCGACTCGATCGCGACCGCATCGTTCTCGTCGAGCTGTAGGACCTGGCGGAACACGGAGATGGCGGCGTCGGCGTTCTCGAGCACGTCCTCGTGGATCTGCGCGGCCTTGAACAGTAGCTCCTTCTTCTCGGCCACGCCCTCGACGATGTCGGCCTTGCGCAGGATGACCTCCACCAACTTGGTGTAGGCGTCGTTGCGCATGTAGATGTGCTCGAGCGCGTTGGCCGCATCCAGGTTGCGCGGCGAAATCTCGAGCACCTTGGCGTAAGCGTCGGCCGCGCGCTGATCCTCGCGCAGCTGCTCCTCGTCGAGGCGCGCCACTTTCATCCACAGAGCGACCTGCTGCTCTTGGTCGGCCACGCCGGCGACGAGCTCCTGGTACAGCGCGACCGCGTCTTCCCAGCGATCCAGGATGCGCGCCAGCCGCTCGAACCGATTCTGCGAATCGCCGAGGCCCGGATCCTCGCGCAACGCGCGGCCATAGGTGTCGAAGGCGGCCGAGGCATCGTCGCCGCCCATCTCGTACAGCTCCCCGATCTTGTGCAGAAGCTCGATCTTGCGCACCGGATCGAGCGCGTGCTTGACCATGATCTCGTAGACCGCGACCAGCTTGCGCCACTCGTCGCGCGCCTGCCAGATCGGCTCCAGGATGGTCGCCACCTGCTGCTCGTGCTCGGGCAGCTCGATCAGGCGCTCGAGCGCGCTCGTGGCCTCTTGGCTCTGCGGATCCCGCTCCAGCACCTGCCGGTAGGTGTCGACCGCCGCCGCCACCTCACCCAGCTGCTGCTCGCGCAGCTGGGCCAGCCGGATGAGGAGACCTCCGGTCTCCGCCGTCTCGTCGGTGAGCGCGAGCTGGCGGACCAGGTTGTCGGCCAGCTCGTGCCATGCCTGCTGGCTCTGGTAGAGCCGGTCGAGCGCCTTGAGCGCCTTCACGTTGCGGTCGTCCTGCGACAGGATCTCCTTGTAGGTGACCACCGCTTCGTCGAGGCTGGAGAGCATCTCCTCCTGTAGGTAGGCCATCTGGAACAGAAGCTGCTCGCGCGCCGGCAGGTCGCGCGTGAGCTCGGCCTTCTTGCGGTAGACCTCGAGCAGCTCGGGCCACCTTTCGTTCCTGGTGTACAGCTTCTCGAGCGCCTCCAGCGCCTGCAGGTCGTCGGGCTCGATGGTCTGCGCGCGTCGGAAGTACTCGACCGCCTTCTCGGCGTTCTCGAGCTTCTCGTCGTAGGCGATCGCGATCTTGAGCAGAAGCTCGCGCTGCAGCGTCTGATCGAGGCCGCCCTTGTCGGCCGCGCGCTCGTAGAGCTCGACCAGCGGCTGCCACTGGTCCTGGATGGCGGCCAGCCGCTCCAGCTCGGCGCGCGCCTTGTCGGCCTGCGGATCCTCGCGGAAGCAGCGCGCGTAGGCCGAGAACGCCTTGTCGGCATCCATCAGCCGGGTCGCGTACAAATCGCCGATCTTGATGAGCAGCGAGACCTTGCCCTCCTTATCGCGCTTGCGGCCCAGCTGGATCTCGTGCACCTCGATGAGCTTGCGCCACTCCTCGACCTGCTCGTAGATCGGCTCCAGGATGCCGGCCACCTCGACCTGGTGCTTGGTATCGCCGAGCCGCTGCTCGAGCGCCCCGCGCGCGCCCTCGTGCGTCGGGTCGAGCGCCAGGATGTCGCGGAAGCACTCGATCGCGCCGTCGACGTCGTCCAGGTGCTGCTCGCGGATCTGGCCCAGGCGGAACTTGAGGTCGATCACCGCCCCGCTGTCGCCGGCCTCGGTCAGCGAAAGCTCGCGCGGGATCACCGCCGAAAGCTGCTTCCACATCTGCTCGGACTGGTAGATGCGGTCGAGCGCCCGCAGCGCTGCCAGCTCCTCGCCGCCTTCGGCGAGGATGGCCTCGTAGGCCGCGATGGCCTTCTTCTTGTCGGCCGCCTCCTCCTCGTAAATCTGGGCGATCTTGTAGCGGATCTCCTTCTTCTGGGCGGCGCCTTGGGCCAGGGCCAGCTTCTTCTCGTAGATCTCGAGCAGCTCTTTCCAGCGCGTGGCGGCCAGATAGAGCCGCTCCAGCGCCTCCACCGCCTGCTGGTTCTCGTCGTCGAGCTCCAGGATCTTCTGGTTGGTCTCGATCGCCCGGTCGAACTCGGCCAGCTCGCGCTCGTAGACCCGCGCGACGGTGGAAAGAAGCGGCAGCTTCTTCTTGCCGCGCAAGTGGCCCAGCGCGGCCTCGTATGCGTTCACGATGTCGGGCCAGCCCGAGGTCTCGGCCGCCAGCCGCTCGACCTGGGCCCGGATGGATTCCGAGCCCACGTGCTCGGCGAACGCCTTGAGCCACCAGCCGTACGCGGCCCCCTTGTCCTTGAGCGCGCTCTCGCACAGCTCGGCCACCCGCTGCATGCGCTCGAGCCGCTGCCCCTGGTCTTTGGTGTGCTGGAGCTGGATCTCGAGCACGCCCGCCAGCTTGCGGTTGTCGCCCGCGTGCTCGTACAGCGGAATCAGCGCATCGGCCGCCGCCAGGCTGCCCGCATCGAGCTGCAGCACGCGCTCGTAGGCGCGCATGGCCTGCTGTGCCTTCTGCAAGCGGTCGCGGTACAGGTTCGCGATCTTGAAATGCAGCTTGACGCGTGCGGCCGGCTCCTCGGAGTCGACCTGACGCTCGAGCACGCGGATAAACTCGTCCCACTTCTGCTGGCCGGCGTAAAACGCCTCCAGGTCGTCCCAGGCCTTCTGCTCCAGGTACAGCTTCTTGAGCGAGTCCTGCGCCCGCCGGTTGTCAGGCTCGGCCTCGAGCAGCCGCCCCCAGGCCGATACCGCCCGGTCGGGCGTTTTGATCTTGTCGGTATAGAGGATGCCGAGCTTTTGCAGCGTGGCCGCCTTCTTGGCCGGGTCGCCGGCCACCCGGACCTGCTTCTCAAGCACGCCCGACAGCTCGTCCCAGTTCTTCTCGCGCTCGTACAGCTTCTCGAGCTCGCCCAACGCGTCGACCGATTCGGGCTCGACCGCCAGCACCCGCTTCCACAGATCAATCGAGACCGCCGGCTTCTTGAGCTTCTCGCTGGCCAGCTTGGCCACCTCGACATACTTGCGGGCCCGATCGGCCTCGGGCGCGCGCTCGATCTCGCGCAGGTGGACCGCGACCAGCTTTTCCCAATCGCGCCGCTTCTCGTAGGCCTGCTTGAGGTAGGCCACCGCCTGCTCGTTGCCGGGCTCGATCTCGAGCGCGGCCTCGTAGGCCTTGATGGCCTCGGCCTGGTTGGAGAATTTTTCCTGGAACAGCCCGGCGATGCGTAGATAGAGCGCCACCCGCGCGCGCGGATCCTCGGTCAGGGGCGCTCGCTTCTGCAGTACGCCAATCAGATCCGGCCACCGCTTCATGCTCTCGTACTGCCCGGCCAGCGTGTCGAGCGCGGCCTGGTTGCGCGGCTGCAGCTGCAGGATCTGATTGAAAGTGTTGACCACCATCACGTCCAGGCGCAGCCGCTCCTTGTACACCTCCACCATCTCGAACAGCACGGCCACCTTGTCGTCGCCGGAGGCGCGCTCGGCCTCCTCCTTGAGCACCTCGATGAGGGCGTTCCAGCGCTCGGCCTTGCGGTACAGGCGTCCCAGCTCGCGACGCGGCCGCCGCTTGTCGGGCGCCCCCTGCACGACCTTGCGCCAGGCATCGATGCCCTTCTCGACGCCCACAGCCTCGGCCGCCTTGGCGGCGTCGACCAGGCCCTGCACCTTGTCGTCATAGCTCTCGTCCGGGATCGAAAGCTTCGGGATGCCCTGGACGTCGCTACCGCCGCGGGGCTGTGACATGGCCGCTTGCTCCTCGTTCCGACGTTCTTCGACCGGTCTCGTCTCCACTTTCTTCTCCGGCGCAGGCTTGGGTTCCTTGCGGGGCGCGGGCGCGGCCTCGGTTTCGACCGTACCCGCTTCCTTTTCGAACTCCCTGATTTCTTCGAGCTCGGGGGTGACCTTTTTCGCGTGGGCGAAGAACAGCTTCGCCTTGGCGGCGTCCTTGAGCTGCTTCCAGGCTACGACGCCGGCATGGACGGCCAGAAGCGCCTTTTCGGTCTCGTCCATCCGGGCGCGCAGGCCCAGCTCGGCGAGCTCGAGCAGCCGGTTCCAATCGCCCGACTGGGCCGAGATTTGACGCAGGAAATCGAACGCGGCGATGTGGCCCGGGAAGCGGTCGACGCCGTCGGCGTAGTAGGCCTCGAGCGCCTTCCGGTAGAACGCGGCGGCTCGCACGGCATCGTTCCAGCGCACCGCCCACACCGAGGCAAAGCGGCGGTACAAGGCGGCCCGGTCCTCGTCGGCGGCTGCATACGCGCGCCGCTCGTGCAGCTCCACGATGGCGTCCCACTGCCGGCGCCCGGCCAGAAGCTGCTCCAGCAGAAAATTTGCCGCGTCGTTCTGCGGATCGTTGGCCGTGGTCTGCCGGAGCGCCTGCTCGTAGTCCGCACCGTCGGGCGCCTCCAGGGCCAGGATGCGCGCACTGCGCAGCCAGAGCCGGGCGGCGGTCTGTGAATCGGCCTGGGCGGCATCGCGCTGGAAGCGCTGGACTGCATTTTTCCAGCCCTCGCGGTGGGCCTGGGCGGCCGCCAGCGCCTCCGCCACCACCAGGTCGTGGGGCCGGACGGCAAAGGCGGTTTCCAGGCAATCGATGGCCTTGTCGCGCTGCCGCAGCTCCAGAAGAACCAGGCCCAGCTCGCCAAAGATCTCGGCCTTGCGGGCGCCGTCATGGGTCAGCTTGAGCTCGATCTCGCACAGCTTGCCGACCATCTCGAGGTTGCCCATCTCGCGATAGATGTCGCGCGCGCGCTGGATCGCGGGGGTGTTCTGCGGGTTGGTCTTGAAGGCCTTCTGGTAGTTCAGCATCGCGCGGTCTTTGCGCAGGAAAAACTCCTCGCAGACCTCGCCGATTTCGTAGAGGCGTTGCGATCGCTCGTTCGGGCTCGCCACCTGATCGGCCTCCCGTTCAAGGCTTTCGATCAGGGCCAGCAGGCTTGGCGACTGCCGGAGGCGCTGCGTGATTTCCGAGCGAAGCTCCATTTGGTCCCATCCTCGCAGAGGTATTAGGGAAACTGCCCGGAAAAAGCCGGCCTCCGTTATATCATTTCGCGCCTTTCCGATCAATCGAAAAAGCTTTGGCCGCCGGGGGGTTGGAACTCCTTCGGGGGCGGGGTCCTAGGGCGCGGCCCCGGTCAGGGGGCCACTCAACGTCAGACGGAAGCCGCGAGCAAGCGCGGCAGGGCGGCGGTCAGGCGCCACAAAAGCTCGTGCGCACGGACCTGGTCCGGGTCGTCCCCATCCGCCAGGTCGCGCAGCCGGATCAGCTCCAGCAGAGCCTGCACCTCGGCGGTGTCGCCCAGGGCAGCCGCCCAGGCACACCCGCGGTCGACCGGGTCGCGCTCGATGTGAGCGGTCGCCACGGCCATCACCAGGTCGGCGCAGGCACGGCGAAGCTGGCCGCACAGGGCCGGCTCGCGGTAGGCCAGCGACTCGACCAGCGGACGCAGGGCCTCGGCGGCGGCCAGCGCATTTGCGTAGGCGGCCTCCGCGGGCGCGCTTTCAAAGTCGACTTCCTGCACCGGAATCATGGTGTTCCCCTCCTTTGCTGTGCCAGCAGTGCGAGCAGCCAGCATAGCGAGGGGGTCTGACAGTGACTTCGCCCGGGCTGCGCGGACGAGCCCGGGGGGCTCCGCGCGGCCGCCCACACTTGCCCACAGCGCCGACTGTCTTTGCCTTTGTGCTGCCGTCGCTGCTGCGGTTACGGCAGCGTGTACAGGAGGTCGTTGGCCGCCTTGACCAGGTCGGGGCCGGCCTTGCTGCCCGCGCTCATCACGAACTGCTGCAAGGTGGTCTTGGCGTTCGCGTCGTCGCCCTTGGCGTGGTAGGCCAGCGCCAGGTTGTACTTGAGGTCGGGGCTCTGGGCTCCGAACTCGACCGCCTTCTTGAGCGCCTCGATGGCGCCGTCGAAGTTGCCCACCTCTTTCCGCGCCAGGCCCAGCCCATACCAGCTGTCGCCGTCGCGATCGTTGGCCACGGTCGCATTCTGGAACACCTGCTCGGCCTCCTTGATGTAATCGTTGTTCAGGTACAGGAAGCCGAGCTGCGTGAAGGCGATCGCGAAGCGCGGATTGATCGAGATGGCCTTGCGGTACATGTCGTCGGCCTGCTTGGGCTTGTCCTGGGCCTCGTACACCACGCCCAGCCGGTAGTAGGCCTTGTACCGCTTGTCGTCGAGCTTGATGGCCGCCAGCAGCTCCTTTTCGGCCAGGTCCAGCTTGCCCGACTGCTGGTAGGCGTTGCCCAGATCATAGTGGTAGTTCGCATTCGAGTCGTCGCCGGTGACGGCCCGGGCAAACTCGTCGGACGCCTCGGTCCACTTGTGCTGCTCCTCGTACACCTTGCCCAGGTTATAGTGGGCCAGCACGTTTGAGGGGTCGGTCTGGATCGCAGCCTGCAGATCGCGCTCCGCCGATTCGAACAGCCGGTTGTGGAACTTGGCCACCCCAGAGTTCATCAGCTCGATGCTCTTGTTCCGGCTCTCGTTGCACCCGAAAAGCGTGAGCGCTGCGAGCCCTGCGATGAAGCTTTTCATGCGGGTCTCCTCGCTTGTGCCGACGCGCCCGGGCTACTGGGCGCCGGCCGTCTGCAGCACGAACGGATAGTTGACGATGACGATACCACCGCCCTGCGGCTTCGGGAACTCCCAACGTCGAACCGCCTGCGCAATGCAGTTGTCGACCGTCGCGTTGCCGGTGGTGGACGAGGCCACTGCCGAGGCGATGACCTGTCCGGTGCCCGAGATGGTCCACTGGATCTGGACGCGGCCCGCCAGCTCCGGCCGTTTGATGGCCTCCGACTCGTAGCAGAACTTCACCTCGTTCAGGTGGCGGTGGACGATGCGCCGGATGATTTCCTTGTCCAGCGAGCCGCGCACCTGCGCGGTGCCCGGAATGACGTCGGGCGCATGCGCACGCCGCCCGCCCAATCCGCCGGCGCCACGGCCGTAGCCGGAGCCCGAGCCGCCGCCGCCGCCCTTTCCGATCGTACCCAGGTTGCCCAGGCCGATCGTGCCCTCGCCGGTGCCACCGCCGCCGCGCCCGGTGCCGGTCAGGCCCAGGCCGCCGAGGCCGTAGGCCTCGCCGATCTGATTGCCGATGAGGCCACCCAGAACGTTCTCGGGGTCGTTGCCGAGCGCCGAGTCACGACCGAAGATGGACGCGATGTGCGAGCCTTCCTCGCGCTTGAGTAGCCCGAGGATGCCGGCCTGCTTCGCCGACTCCTCGGCCAGTTGCTTGGCCAGATGGGGATCCGGGTTGTCCTTGGGCCCCTTGAGCCCATACAGACCCGTCTTGTTCTTGGAGGTCTTCTTGCCCATCTTGCCTTCTTCACCCTTGTGACGCTTGCCCTTGCCGCCCTGCTCGTCGGGTCCCTTCTTCTTGAGCCACTCCGGCACCTGCTCGTCCTTCTCCTCGGGCGGCTTGATCAAGAATTTGACGAATCGATTGTCGCTGTTGAAAAGGTCGAGCGAGAGCGACTTGGCATCGGGCGGAATCGAGAAGATGAGCAGCAGGAAGAGCGCGTGCGCGAGCGCCGAGCCGCCCGTGTACACCTGCTCGTTCCACTTGACGTTGCCCATGAAGGGCACCGGGTGCTTGTGCGGCTTCGAGGTTGCGCTGACGATGAAGCGGTTCTCGCCGGCGTCGAGCACCAGGCGGGAGCCGATCGGGATCGACCACGACATCGCCCCGCCCACCTCGCCCGACGGGCGCGCACCGGGTACCTGATTGAGCGGGACGCTGCGCCCGTCGATCTGCGCCTCTCCGGTCATGGCGCTGGTCCACAGAACGTCGTAGTCGGCGCCGTTGGAGTGCACGAGCGGGAACTCGGGCACCGGCACCACCGAGGGCGCGACCTTGTAGAGCGCGTTCACGCCCGGGCCGATCGTGTAGTCGCGCGGCTCTTTCTCCTCGGCATAGCGGGTCAGACCCACGACCAGCGCGATGGCCGCGTAGATGACCGCCAGCACGACCAGGACGTCGAGCGCGGCGCTGACGTGGGGCCACATGAACTTGGAGGCTTCGTGGCCCGCCTTGATGTGCGCTTCAAAGGCCGCCTTGGCCACCGATTCGGAGGCCAGGGTCGAGAAGAACGCGATGAGCGCCACCAGAATCGCCACAAAGGCCGATCCGATGAGGCCGTAGGTCTTGCCCGTCACCTGGCCCGACTGCGGGTTGGAGAAGTGGTGCACGTCGACCACCTGCTCGCCCAGCATGGCGGTGACCTCGATCGATCGGGTGCCGATGTCCTCGACCTCGCCCGACACCGCTGCCATCATGGCCATCGGTTGCGGCATGGGAGCCGCCGCCGCCATGGGCGGGGGCACGGCCGGACGCGCCGACATGAACGGAGCCGGCACCGAGGACGGCGCGGGCGCCGGCGGGGGCGCGCTGGAAAACACCGGGCTGGGCGGCGGGGACGACGACGGCGGCGGAACGCCGAGGCCGATCGCAGTCGGGCCCGCCGGGCGCACGCTCGGCGGTTCCGGGGGCGTGCTGACCATCGTGGGCGCTTCATCCGAGACCTGGGCATCACCCACGGCGACCAGGATGCGCATGTCTCCGAGCTGCACCTCGTCGCCGCTCTGGAGCTTGCACTTGTTGACCTTCTGGCCGTTGACCACCGTGCCGCGGTTCGAGCCCAGGTCGATGATATAGATCTCATCCGGACCCGTGACCTCGATGACCGCATGCATCCGCGACACCGACTCGTCGTCCAGTCGCAGATGGCTCGACGCGAGCTTGCCGATCTTGATGATGTCCTGGCTCAGCGTCTCGCTGCGGATGAGCTGGTCACCCTTGTAAATCTGAAACGTGAGGGGAACTCTGGCGCCGCCGTCCATGCCTCGCTCCTTTGCGAAAGAGCTGCCGCCCCGCGGCGCCGACCGGGCAACCGCGCGGCTAGATGTCTTCGGCCGACTTCAGCATCTCGGGGATGAAGTGCTGCCGGATCTTGATGAGCGAGGAGTGCTTGGCCGACTTGCGGCTGTCCACGTACTCGCCGTCCGGTCGCATCAGGTCCCCTTCCACCACGTCGTCGTCGAAGTCGTACACGGTCTTCTGCTTGTAGATGACTCCGGCCTCGGCGCCACCGGCTGCAGGCGGTGGTGTCCCGGCCTTGCCCTTAGCCTGCCCCAGCACGGTCGCCGGCACTGCCAAGAGCACACAAGCCGCCACGAGTGAGCTGAGCCTCGACATCATTCGGTCCTCCCTCGTCGCAAGCCCGGCGGAGTGATCCATTGCCCAATTTCGACAACCGCCGGCTTACGAAGTTCCCAAGAATTGTACTCATCGCTGAAAACTGCTGCAAGTTACGTAAACTGTAACCATTTCCATCTGTTACATGTTCTCGGCAGCCTTTACCAGCTCCCGGTTGAAGTCCTTTCGCAGCGGCAGCAGCCGCGGCTGCTGGGCCGGCTTCCGCACGGTCACGCCGCTTCCACCGGGCCCGGCCTGGCCGGCCTCGACCCGGCTGGGCTCCTCCACGTTGATGCGCTGGACCCGCTCCTTGTGCTTGCCCGGGTCCGGCTGCTGCAGCGCCATCGCGAGCACCCAGATGAGCCCACAGATCGCTCCCATTGGCCACCTCCTGGTTGCTCACTGAATACGGGCCAGGAGGATGGGCGATCTACCTCTTCTGCACGGCCGGCTGGGCCTTGTTGCCGTCCGATCCCGCAGCCGGCTGCGGGGCCGTGCTGCCTGGCTGCTTCTTTTCTTGCTGCTGCTGTTGCCGCTGCTGCTCCTCCTGCATCTTCTGGATGCGCGCTGCCTCCTGCTCCAGCCGTTTCATCTCCGCGTTGGCGGCAAACGTCTCGTCGATGTTCTTGGTGCGCCGCTCGGCCTCGGCCACTTTGTCGCGCTCGTTCGAGCAGCGACTCACGAACTCCCGGTAGAAGCCCTGCGCCTTGCGCAGCTCGGCCTCGGAGGTGCCCATGTAGTCCTGGTACAAGAGGCCCATGTTGTAGGGCACCGCGCAGTTGCGCGGATCGAGCTTGGCCGCGGCCTGGTACTGCTCCTCGGCCTCCTTGATCTTGCGCTGGCCGCGGTAGGCCACGCCCAGACCGATGACGGCGTCCACGTTTCTGGGATCGCGCTTGAGCACGGTCTTGAACGACTGCTCGGCCGATACATAGTCGCGGAACGAGAGCGTGATGGCGCCGATGTTCATGTGCGCCTCCACGAAGCCCGGATCCAGCTCGACCGCGCGCCGGAAATCGCGCAGCGCGCGCGTCACGTTCTTCTTCTTGAGCGCGACCAGGCCGCTGACGTTCCAGAGCGGCGCGTAGTGATCGTTCTTCTTGGTCGCCTGCGCAATCACGGTCTCGGCCATCTCGAGCTTCGACTTGTCGCCGCCCGCGAGATCGTAATAGATGAGCGCGAGCGTGGTGTAGGCCGACATGTTTTCGCCGTCGACGGCGAGCGCGCGCCGAACGTCGTCCTGGGCGTCGCGCACTGCGTTCGCGTCGCCGGTCCGAAGCGCCCGCTCGCGCAGAAGGACCGCCATGTTGACCAGCGCGGGCAGGCAGCGCTGATCGATTCCCAGCGCCTGCCGGAAGTAGTTCTCGGCGCCTTGGCGGTCGCCCTTCTTCCAGGCAACCACACCCAGGCCCCCCAGCGCGTTGGCGTAGCGCGGGTTCATCTCGAGGGCCTGCTTGTAGGCCCGCTCAGCCTTTTCGAGCTGTCCGCACTTGTCGTACAGCAGACCCTGGTTGTAGCGCGCCGAGGCGATCTTGGGATTCTTGTCGGCGACCGCTTCGAAGAGCGAGGCGGCCTGCGAGCACTTGCCCGAGGTCAGGGGACCCTCGCCCAGGATCTTCTGCGCCTTTTCGAGCGCGCTGTCGAAGGCCTCGGTGTCCGAGAGCGAGGCCGCCACCTTGGGCTTCTCGACCGGCGCCGACACCTCTTCGCTGAGCGGCTTCTGCGGCCCCCGCGCCGCCGCACCGCCCTTGCCGCCACCCTCCTCGGCCACCGGTTCGTTCTCAGGGCCCTTGGGTTTTTGTGCACCACCGGATGACGCGCACCCCGCCACGACGAGCGCGAGCACGCAACCGAGCACGAGCTTGTCCTTTTCCATGATCACTCCACATCCTCGATCAGGATGCCCTCATCCACGCGCGTGGCCGCGTAACCCGGCTCCGCGCGCAGCTCCGCCGCCATTGGATATTCGTTCGGCTTGATCTGGTTGAGCTCCTGTTCACACAATCCCGACCACTCGTTGTACCATGACAGCTCGGTCGACTTCTCGAGACACTTGCCAAGACCTTCGATCGCCTTGGCCTCGAGCGGATCGGCCTGGTCCTGCAGGGTGTCACAGTATTTGTCGCGGAACGTGTCGACCGCCTCCTGGATGTCGTCCTTCTTGTAGCCAGCTTTCTCCAGCTTCGACACCAGATCGGAAGGCGACGGAATGGGTGCGGTGAACAGCCCGTCCGCGAAGTTCTGATAGAGCTGCCCGATGCGCGCCGAGGCCGCGATCGACCAGTTGGCCTGCTTGAACTCGAGCACGTTCAGGTATATCGCGCGCGCCTGCTCGAGCACCTTGCCCTTGTCCTTAAGCCAGGCGTCAAACTTCTTCTTCGACTCCTCGTTCTTTCTCTTGAGCTTGGGGTTATCCGAGAACACCAGATCGTTCGGGAACGGAAGCGCGAGCAGCTTCTCGTAGACTTCCTCGGCCTGCATGAAGCGCGCATGTGCCACCGCGTCGCTCATGACCTCGATGCGAGCCGCGCGCTCGGCCTCAGTGCCCCCGGCCACGCCCTTTCCGTGCGACTTGTAGAGCGACAGCGCCTGCGCGAAATGCCTCTGGGCCTCGTGCGCCTTCGATTCGCCGCGCTTGGCCACCGTGATGTGCGACTTGGTCTCGGGCCCGCACTGCGCCTTGCCTTTGATCTTGATCTTCTTGCCCTTGGCAATCTTGGCCAGCGCCGAAGCGGCACCGCCGGCGCGCACACGCTCGATCTTGATGCAGGCGCCGAGCTGGGTGTCCTGGAGCGGGCACGACTGCCGCCACAGGATGAGGCCCATCTGCGCGTGCGCCACCACCTGCAGATCGGGCGCCTTGGAGCCGTACTTGTTCAAGAACTCCTGCAGGTGCCGGATCAGCGCATCCCACTTCTTCTCCTTCTCGTAAATCGCGCCGATGGAGAAGAACACGCGCGCCGCCTCGGCCGGTTTGCGCTGGCCGTAGAACTTGATGTAGAGGTTGTTGTCGGCGATCGCCTTCTCGTCGTCGCCCAGGCCGCGCCGGAAGAAGGTCGCGTTCGAGAGCGCATCGGCCGACTCCTTCTCGCCCGGGTACTTGGCCGCGAAGGCCTCGTAGGATTCGGCCGCGCGCTGGTAATAGGCGATGCCGTGGTAGTTCTCGCCGATCTGGTAGAACGCCTTCTGGGCCTCGGTCGAGTTGGGCTTGAGCTTGATCAGGTTCTGGCGCATTTTGATGGCCTGCCCGATCAGGCGCGCGTTGTCGAATGCGATGCCGGCGTTGAAGAGCGCCTGCGCCGCGCGCGGCGCGTCGGAGGCGTCGTTGAAGACCTCGACGTACATGTTGGCCGCCTCGCGCCAGTGCTTCTGCGCAAACAGGCGGTCCGCGCGCTTCCACTTGGACTCGGCCTTGATGCGCCTCAGGTCGGCGGAGAACTGCTGGTCGCGCATGAGGTCGGGGTTCTGCAGGAACCGATCCAGGGTCTTCATCAGCGCGTCATACTTGCCCTGGATGTTCAGGCAGTCGAGCAGCAGGTTGGCCGCGATGATGCCCAGCTCGTGCTTGGCGTGCTTGTCCGCGAGGTCCGCGAACAGCGGCGCCGCCTTGTCGAAGTGGTTGTACTCGTAGTACACGCGCGCGCGCTGGTACTTGATGCGGATCATCTGATCGTCGTTCTCGTTGGCGTTCTTGACCTGAGACAGATACAGGTCGAACGCGTCGAGCATCTTCTGCTTGTCGGGCGGGATGGTCTTGGCCGGGTACTGCTTGAGCTTGTCGGCCTCGGCGCAGCCCTCCTTCTCCTTGCTGCCCTTCTCCTTCTTCTTGCCGCCCTTCTTCTTGGCCGTGGTCTCGGCCTCGCTGGCGGTGGTCGAGCAGTCCTGCGTGAGCTCCTTGACCGTGTCGACCTTGGCCTCGGGCCGATCGGGCGCGGCCGCGTTGGCGTTGTTGTAGGACAGCACGGCCGCGTAGGCGGCGTCCTTGAGATACTCGCCGCCCGGCTTCATCTTGACGACTTTGGTGTACTGGTCGGCCGCCTTTTCGTAGTACCAGCGCTGCTTGGCCGTGTCCTTCTCCTCGGTGCCCAGCGTGAACAGGAGCTCGCCGTAGTACCAGTTCATGGTGTAGGCGTCCTTCTCCTGCGGGAACCGATCGATGTACTCTTTATAGATGTACTGCGCGAGCGCGTAGGTCTCCGGGTTACGCGTCTTCTGGGCCTCCTTGTGCCACACCACCGCCAGCTCGTGCAGCGTATCGACCGTGTTGTTGCGGCACTCCTCGACCAGGTTCTGCTTGACCTCCTTCTGCTGGCCCTTCTTGTAGCGCTCGAACACCGCCGACAGGCGCTGCATCTCCTGCACCTGCGCCGGCTTGTTGCCGACCGAGAGCGTGTTCTTGACCACGTTGTATTCCCACTCGCACAGCTTGGGGTCGTCGGGGAACAGGCGCATCAGCTCGTGGTAGACCTTGATCGAGTCAGAGAACTGGCCGTGCTCCCAATACAGCTCGGCCAGCCGCTCCTCCATCTTGGGCGCGTAGCTGCCGCCCACGCGCTGGAAGAAGTTCCAGGCCTTCTCGGGCGTGCCGATCTGCGAGTACACGAGCACGGTGTCCTTCTTGCACTCTTTCTCCAGGCCCGCGCGATTGGCCTTGTCGAGCTTGCCCTGCTGGGCCAGCGTGATGACCGTGATGAAGGTCTCCATCGAGCGGTTGAACTCTTTGAGGTTGTAGAAGGCCCAGCCCTTCTTGTAGAGCGCGTAGCCGAAGACCTTGGACTGCGGGAACTTGGTGACCTTGTCGTAGAACTTCATGGCCGCGTCCATGTCGCCGGCCGTGAAGTAGTACTCGCCGAACGACAGGTACGCGTCGGGCACGAAGCGCGAGTTCGGGAAGTCTTTGACCAGGCGCAGGAAGAACACGCGCGCCTCGTCCTCGCGCTTGACCTGCTGGAGCATGTAGCCCAGGTAGAACAGGACCTCGTCCATGCGCGGGTAGGAGGCGAACTTGGGGTTGGTCGCGACCGTGATGTAGGTCTTGGCGGCCTCGAGCAGCCAGCGCTTTTCCTCGCGCTCGAAGGTCCCCTGCTCGCTCTTCATGCGCATCTTTTCGCCTTCGCTGCGGGACTGGAAGATCTTCTCGTCGAGCGCACGGGCCCTGAAGTTGTTGTACTGGCGCTTTTCGTTGTAGAGCTCGGCCAGCCGGAAGATGAAGTCCGGCTTCTCGGGATCGGTGTCGGGGGTGATCGCGATCAGGCGCTGCATCTTCGCGATCATGGCCTCGTTGATGTTTTCGATTTTGGTCTGGATGCCAGCGACGAACTGCTCCTGCTTGAGTGTGGGCGCCGGCTTTTCGGACGCTTTCGGTTTGGGGGGCGCGGTGCGCTCGGTCTGCGTGGCCTTGATCTCGGTCTCCTTCTTCTTGTAGACCGGGCCCGCCAGCGCCGCTGCCGACGACAAAACGACCGCTCCGATGATCGCTTGTGCAACCCGTGCCTTGCTTCGGTCAAACATGGTGCCCTCTCTCCCGTCGTGACGGGTCACTCTGCATTCTCGACCAAACGGCCTTCGTCGACCCGCGTGGCGACGAAGCCCGGCTGCACTCTCATTTCGGCCGCGGGTGGATGCCCGGGGCCCAACCGGCCCAGCTCGACCTCGCACAGACCGGACCACTCATTGTACCAGGACAGAAGCGCGCTGGCGGTAGGGAAAAGGATCGCCAGCCCGATCGGGCGAGCACCCAGGACCCTGCTTCGTTCAAACATGCTGCCTTCTCTCCCCGGCGAAACGGGTCCCCAAAAGAGAGTTTGAACTAAGTCAAGCGCCGCGCTAGTGCCGTGTCGCGAGGCGACAACTACCGTCTACACTGCGAAGCGACGCGGACCCGGTAGTAGCCCAGCTCGTCTTTCCAGTACTCGCCCACGAACGGCCAGTACTCGTGCTCGTCATCGGCAATGAAGTTGCGCGGCTGTTGGATGTTGGGCTTGGTCTCCTGCTCGCTCATGACGTCCTGCGTGAGCTGGCCCTTTTGCGCATTCAGGATCTCGAACTCGATCTTGAGCCGCTGCTTTTCGAACTCGCCGATCTCGGCCGACAGGCGCTGCAGACGCTCGCGCGCCAGCTTGCCCACCTCGTTGCCGGACAGCGACTTCTGCAAGGTCAGATCCTGCAGGATGTTGGCCGCCACCGCGGTCGACTTCCAGGCCGGCTCGGCGCTCTCGACCTGCTTGAGCTCGCGCTCCAGCTCCTCGACGTAGGCCAGCTGCTTGAGCAGCGTGCGATCCTGCAGCACGCCGCGCGCCGCCCGCTCGACCTTGTCGGGCAGGCCGGCCGTGCCCTCGCGAATCTTGGTGGCGTACTCGTTCAGCTCCGAGTTGTCGGGGTGCCGGGCCAGAAGGTCATCGATGTCTTTCTTGAGGCTCGGGTACACCTCGGCGAACTCGTTGAGCGCCTCCTGGGACTTGTCGTAGAGGCAGTTGTAGAAGTAGATGACCGACTTCAAGATCAGCGACTCGGGGAAAAACTCGTTCTCGAAGAAGGGCGCGTTCAGCGTGTGGATGTTGCCGAGCGCCTTCGAGTAGCCGGCCGCACCGAGCTGGAAGTAAGCCCACGAAGACTCGAACAGCGAGGGCAGCCAGTCGGGCGAGTCCTGTCCGATTTTTTCAAAATATTTGACTGCGGTCTGGAACTGGCCGGTCGAGTAGAAGGTGCGGGCCAGCGCCAGGTTGGCCACATCGACGAACTCCTCGGTCGACTTGTCGGGCTTTTCCTGGTTCTTGCGCAGAATGTCCTTGAACGACTCGGCGGCCCCCTTGCCGTCGCGCTCGCGCACATGGGTGACGCCCTCGAAGAACTTGGCCTTGACGAAAAACTCGCTGTCGAGCGGAACCTGCGCGAACAGATCGACCGCCTCCTTGAATTTGCCCTGCGTGTAGAAGTAGCGGCCCAGAAGGTAGTACAGCTCGTTGCGCACGCTCTCGAGCGCAGGCTGCTCGAGCTCGCCCTTGTTGTACTTGCCGATCTTTTCCAGGATGCCCGCCGAATCGGGCAGCACGCGCGAGAGCGAGGACAGCCACTTCAAGGTTGCGTTGTAGTAGCTGTGCGCGGGCCCCTTCTGCACGATCCGGTCGAAGTAGCTCAGCGAGGCCGAGTAGAATTTCAAGTTGTAGAGCGTCTTGCCCATCCAGAACTCGCCGCGCTGCTTGTTGGCTTCGCTGTCGCCCGACTCGCCCTCGATCACCTTGTGCAGCTCGATGGAAGCCGAGTAATAGTCTTCGTTCTCGTACAGCTTGAGCGCGCGCTCGAGGGTCTTGGAGGCGGGCCCGGTGGCGGGCGCCGACTTGACCGGATCGGGCGCGAATTTCATCCCGCTCTTCTTCTGCGCGGCCGCGGGAAGCGCGAGCAAGGAGGCGATGAGTACTGTGGACAGCCGGAGAGTCGTCCGCGTCATCGTCATCGATCTATCCTCTTTGTGGGGCCCTCTCCCACATCCCCTCGTTGGTAAGGCACGCTTGCTTTGCCGGCGCGATCTTATGGAGAGATTCCGAAGGTGTCAAGCAACCTCTCAAGCAGCGCGCTCAAGAGCTGGACAGAAGGTTCTGGGCGCGCGCACCCATGCATACGCACGAGCGGCGGAATGGGTCGTTTGCTTGACATTGCACAGATGATCGATAAGATGGGGCGGCACTTTTTCGCTGCCTTACCCAAGGAGCGCACTGGATGAAACCACTCGTCGCGTGTCTCCCAAGAGCAGCATTCCTCCTGCTGGTGATCTCGGCCACTGGCTGCGAGGACAAGGCCATCGGCCGCCTGTGTGACGTCGGGATCGATGCGGGCACGGGTTCTTCGACCGAGGCGGTCATCAACGGCGCCGCGCTCGAGTGCCCCTCGCGCATCTGCCTGGCGGCCGTGCCCAACTCGCCGGCCGTGCCCTCCTCCCAGTACGGCGGTGAGCAGCCCGTGTGCACGACGCGCTGCTCGAACGACGACGACTGCGGCGACGGCCTCATCAAGGCCAAGGGCGCTTCGGGCAGCGAGAAGTTCTGCCATACCAAGTTTCGATGCGCAGTGGCCACCACGACCGGGCCGTTCTGCTGCGAGAAGCTGTGCATCTGCGCCGACTACCTGTCCAATCCCATCCAGACGCCGGCGGCGTGCGATCCCACCAATCCGGACAACAAAGCGCGCTGCAATAACATTTGATCATGATGGCGGTTGCGCGAGTGCTGGCCGTGCTCGCGCTCGAGGGACTGCGTGTGCTCGCGCTCGACGTGGGCGGCCACAAGCTGGGCCTGGCCGTGCCGACGGCGTGGAAGGAAAAAGCGCAGACCAATGACGATCAGTGGGTCGGCATTTACCAGAACGGGGACGGCTTCGTGCTGTTCGTGACCGCGCTGCCGCGGGCGCCCAGCGGGCCGCTCGATCTAGCGGCGACGACCAAGACCCTGATCGAGCGGTTGCCGCAGCAATTTCCCCAGATGGCGCCAGTCGGTGAGCCGACCACGGAGCCCTATGGCGGCTTCGTCACGCACGGGCGGCGGCTCGAGGGCAAGAAGGGGGGCGCGCCCTGGCTGGGCACGGTGGTGTCGGTCGACGCGGGGCCGGTGGGCGTGCTGGTGGTGGCGGCGGGACCGGACGCGGCCTATCGGCGCGCGTGGCCGCTCGCGCTGAGCGGC
This sequence comes from Polyangia bacterium, assembly GCA_035258845.1. Taxonomy (GTDB): domain Bacteria; phylum Myxococcota_A; class Polyangia; order JAHFDS01; family DATFWX01; genus DATFWX01. Next base: position 26,823 of record DATFWX010000209.1, read on the forward strand.
CTCAAGCAGCTCACGGTCGACGGCGCGCGCGGACCGTGGAAGTATGCGGCGCCGCCCACACCGACGCCGCCCGCACCGACGCCGCCGCCGAAAAAGTAGTTACAAAAGAAGTAACAGGGTAAGCGCACCAGCGCCTGCGGCCCCAGCCGGCGGGTCGGGTGGCCACCCGGGGTCCGCCGGACCGCAACCCCCTGCACGCACAGGGCTCGGGTCGGGCACGGCGATTGCTTCGTGGCTCGCGCGTGCGACTCTGGGCCGCCAGCGCGCTCTTTCTGGCTTCGGTGGGGTCCGCCTGCGGGCCCACCGCGGGCGATGGCTCCACCTGGATCACGTTCGAGCACGACGGCAAAGCGGACGACGCGGACCGGGCGGTCGAGCCCACCTGCGCGAGCCCCCTCTTCCACAGCCTGTTTCGCGCCGCAGTGAGGGCGCAGGGAAACGGGACGGTTCCGTCGAGCCTGCTGGCCAGCGCGGAAAGCCGGGCCGAGCCCGGCATCCTGGTACGCACCTCCGGCTATGGCGAGATCGGGGAGCTCCTCGAAACCGCGCAGCACGAGGTCGACCTGCAGGTCTATTCCTGGAGAGAAGGATCGGAGCGCGCGCAGGAGGTCCTGGGCGGCCTCAAGCGGCTCGAGGCGGCGCGCCGAGCCGTGGGGGCTCCGGGGCCGGTGACCGTGCGCATCCTCATCGACACCATGACCACGGCGCCCGGCGGCTCCGGGCTCATCACCAGCGCCATGCCCTCGCTGGCCGCGCAGATCGAGGCGCTCGGTCTGGATCCCGCGTTCGTGAAGGTGGAGCTGGCCGCGTACAACCACCTGGCGACCGGCGCGCTGCACTCGAAGGCTCTGGTGATCGACGGGCGGACCGCGGTGGTCGGCAGCGGCAACGCCAACTGGGACGATCAACGCGACCTGGCCTTCCAGGTAGAAGGCAAGGTGGCGCTCGCGCTCCTCGCCGACTTCGACGACGCCTGGCGGCGGAGCTGGCTGTGGACGTGCGGCTCGCAGAAGTACCTGCCGCTCGATCAGTGCGCCATCGCCACCGAGTGGCTGGGCCCGATCCCCCACCAGGTGCTGCCGCCCGCGCCCGAGGTCGCCGCCGCTTGCGTGCCCATGCTCATTTCCAGTCGGCCCGCCTCCGCCAACCTGTTCAGCAACAGCGTGGACAACCCGCAGGACCAGATCTTCCTGGCCGCGCTCCGGGAGGCACGCGCACGCGTTCGCATCGAGACGCCGAACCTGAACGACGACGCGGCAAAGCAGGGGATCGTGGACGCGGCCGTGCGCGGAACCATCGTGGAGATCGTCCTGTCCAAGGACTATGAAGATTTCACGGAGTCCTTGCCCGGCCAGGGCGGCACCAACGTCCAGAATGTGGCCGAGCTCTACCAGACGCTCGCCCAGGCCGGCGTCACCGACGCCTGCTCGCGCCTGCAGATCCGCTGGTACTCTCACGACGGCGTCACCGCGGTTCAGGGCCAGACCGGCAACAACCACGTCAAGTATCTGTCCGCCGACGAGCAGATCGTGATCGTCGGCTCGGCGAACATGGACACCCAGTCCTGGAACAAGTCGCGCGAGCTGAATGTGGTGATCGACGAGGCGGCGACCACGGGCGAATGGGACCGAACGCTCTTCGAGCCCGACTTCTCGAGGTCGTTGCCGGTGGAGCAGTGCCCGTAGCTGGCGGGGCTACAGGGTCACGCAGGTGGGCGTGGGCGCAAACTGCGGAAAGCTGGACGGGCAGTTTCGCGTGCGCACGCGAATGAAGCCGACTGAGCCGCCGCCACCGCCGCCGTAGAGGCCGCCCGCGCCCGGTTGCGGCGGATTGAGGCCGCCCCCGCCGCCGCCGCGGCCGCTATGCGATAGCGCGCGCCCAGAGAGAACGTGAGCCGCGTCCAAGATGCGCGGCCCGTCCCGAGCTGCAGATCGCGGGTATCGGTCACCACGAGGCCGAGGCGCGCGCCCAGGCGGCGGCCGGGGCGCGAGACCACGGAGTCGGCGGCTCCGCCCGGGGCAAGCCCAGTCGGGCGGAGACCCCGTCGGGCGTCGGGCAGTCGGTCGGTCCCTCGACCGGTACCCCGAGGAGCACGAGTGCGAGCAGCCCGCCCACGGGAGCATTGTCGCACACTACGGAGGCTACAAGGGCGCGGCCGGGGCTTCTTGGAGTTGGATCAAACCGTGCCGACGCCAGCCGGTGGCGGCCAGCCAGGTGCGCGCGGGCTCCACGGGTGGCGGGGTCCGAGGCGGCGCGATGACGTCGCGCCAGCCATTGAACCAGGGGCCCGACGAGCAGGGATCGGGCGGCGCTACGTGGTGGCGGTGTTTCTTGAAGTTTTGCAGCACGTAGACGAGCGCGTTGCGGACCGCACGTGGCGAGGTCAGCTCGCGGGCGTGGTAGCGCTCGCGGAACACGCGCCCGCGACGGCCCAGGACGCGGTTGATCGTGCGGGCGATGCGAACCTCGAGACCCTGCATGCCGCGCGCGAGCTGCTCGCGGCCGTCGGCCTCGACGATGAGATGAAAGTGGTTCGACTGGGCCGAGAAGTGAATCACGCGAAACCTTTGCTTGGTGGCGGCGGTGAACAGGCGACGCAGCACGCGAAACCTGTGGTGCCGGATGCTGGCGCCGAGGTCGGGCTGCAGGCGGAGCGTGACGTGGACGGGGTGGGCCGGTTTGTGAAGCGGCCGCACCCGGTGCGGGACCATCCGGGGGCCGAGGCGTGAACGGGGCCGCCCGGCGCCCGGGCGCTTGCCGCCCCAAGTACTCGGGAAGCGCAGGTCCTGCTGAGCCGGCGGCGCCCGTCGCTTCGGCTTCCTGCTCATGGTGCGGCTCTGTTTGCGGGCTCTCTCTGCACAGTCCTTTGCACGCTCTTCGGCTCCTCCCTTCCTCGCTCCCCGTTCCTGGCAGCTGTTTCTCTGCCCCAGCCCCCGGACCCCGGCCCCAGGTTCAGAACGCGCCTCTTGATTAAGGGCAATGATATGCTGAGACGGAGAAAAGTCAAGGCCCAACGTGAACAGCCTCAAAAAACAGCGCTGCTCGAGGCCTCGTCGGAAAGTGCGGGACCCGGCGCCCCCGGGCTCGGCGGCGGGGGCGCCGCTGGCTACGGCCTGTGACCAGCCGCCCTGCGCTCCTTGCCCGCCCGCCCGCGCCGTGCCCGGCGGCTGCTCACAGGCCGACCCCGCCGCCTCGGCGAGCGTCGGAGACTTCTAACTCGACTACTCAGAAACGGAGGGGCGGTCACAAGCCGACCGCATTACTGCGGCCTACTCAGTTGGTCTGGAACGCGTCTCGGATCAGCTCGAGCGTGACCGATTCGGCGTCGAACAGGACGCCCACGACGTCGAAGCGCATGGCGCGCTCGGGATCGATCTTGCGCGCGAAGATCCACTGCTCGGCGGCGCGCACGATGCGGCGCCGCTTGCCCAGCGAGATGGTCTCGACCGGGCGGCCGAAGTCGTGCCGGCCCCGGGTCCGCGAGCGCACCTCGATGAAGCACAGAACGCCCCGCTCGTCCTCGGCGATGATGTCCAGCTCGCCCAGCCGGCACCGGTAGTTTTTCTCCAGGATCCGATACCCGCGCGCACACAGATAGTCGCAGGCTGCACGCTCGGCAGTACCGCCGCGCGCCGTCCGCGAGGGCCGCATGGCTGGCATGGCGGTCTACTCGCCCGCCGGCTCGGCACCCGGGATCACGACGCCGGCGCCCTTCTCGCCCCGGATGCGCGCCGCCTTGCCCTGCAGGTCGCGCAGGTAATAGAGCCGGCCCTGCCGGACCTGGCCGCGCGAGACCAGCTCGACCTTCTCGATGCGCGGCGTGTGCAGCGGGAAAGTGCGCTCGACGCCCACGCCGTACGAGATCTTGCGCACCGTGAACGAGGCTCGCGTGCCGCCGCGCTTGCGCGCAATCACCACGCCCTCGAACACCTGCACGCGCTCCTTGTCGCCTTCCTTGATGATGGTATGCACACGCACCGTGTCGCCGACCCGGAACGAATCGCCCAGCGGCTGCTTGCGCGCGTAACGTTTCTCGACGTCCTTGATGGTGGGAACTACATCGCTCATGACTCGGTCAACCTTTCTCCGAACAGCCGATCCAAGATGATCGCCGCCGCCGACCGTACGGACAAGTGGTTGTACTCGTCCGCGCCCGGGATTGGCGCCAGAACCTGGTCGCAGCGTTCGATCACTTCATCGCTGAGCCCCCATCCGGTGCCGAACAGCACCAGAAAGGGCCCTTTTTTCTCCTCGGTCTGCCTGCGCAGGGCAGCATAACTGACTGTCTCTGCTTGTTCGCGTCGCCGGGCCGCCGTGCCCACCACCGTGGGCCGACCACTCTCCTCGGTCACCGCGGCCACCACCTCGTCCAGCGTGGCCGCGATTCGTACGGTTTGCAATGCCTGGGCCCGCGCGCCCTCCTCGTCTCCCCAATGATTCACGATCCGCTGAGCCAACGCGCGCTGCCGCTCGATGGGGGTCACGAGATAGTAGGCCCGAAGGCCAAACGTCCTCGCGGACCGCGCGAGATCGTGTATGTCCAAGTTCGTGATCGCGGTCGCGACCACCTGCCGATTCCGGTCATAGACTGGAAAATGCAGCAGGGCTATATACGTTGACCCGGCCCGCGTTGTCAAATCTCATCCTCGTCTTCCAAGAGGGCCCGGTCCTCGGGGCTTAAGGCCGCACAGGCGAACAGGTCGGGTCTGCGCGCGCGCGTTCGCAGCAGCCGCTCGCGCCGCCGCCACTTCCTGATTCTCTCGTGATTTCCGCTCAATAGCACCTCGGGCACGCCAGCGCCCCGGAACTCGGGCGGCCTCGTGTACTGGGGGTACTCGAGCAATCCCTCGGAAAAGCTCTCCTCCTCGGCCGACGCGTCCTTGCCCAGCACGCCCGGCCGGAGCCGCGCCACCGCATCGATCAGAATGAGGGCCGGCAGCTCGCCCCCGGTCAGCACGTAGTCGCCGATTGTCAGCTCCTCGTCCACGTGACCGCGCACCCGTTCGTCCACGCCCTCGTAGCGCCCGCACACGAGCAGCAGCCGCTCGCGGGCGGCCAGCCGCTCCACGCCGGCCTGATCGAGCGGCCGCCCCTGCGGGGTGAGCAGCACCTTCCAGGCCGGGCCGCGCGCCGCGCACGCGGCCTCGATCGCCAGTACCAGGGGCTCCGGCTTCATGACCATGCCGAGCCCGCCGCCGTACGGCGTGTCATCGACCTGCCGGTGCCGGCCGCCCGCGAAGTCGCGCGGGTTTACAAAATCGACCCGCAGGAGCCCCGCCGCAATCGCCTTGCCGAGCAGGCTCGTCGAAAGCGCCGACTCGAACAGCTCGGGAAACAGGGTCACCACTTCAAAATGCATCGTGCGGCTCCAGCACGATGCGGCGCTCGTGCAGATCGACCTCGAGCACCCACTCGTCGACCAGCGGCACCATGCGGCTGCCGTCCCCGTCGAGCACCAGCACATCGTGGGCACCGTTCCAGAACAGCGACTCGACCCGGCCCAGCGCACGGCCCGCGCGATCGAAGGCCGCGCATCCGACCAGGTCGCCGACCAGATACTCGCTCGCGCCCACATCGAGATCCGCGCGCGCGAGCTCGATCTCGGTGCCCCGCAGCGCGTCCGCCTGCTCGCGCGTGGTCACGCCGTCGAGCTCGAGCAGCCAGGCGTCCGGCACCGCGCGCACCGAGCGCACCGCATAGGCGCGCCCCTGCAGCAGGACCTCCTCTACGCCCGCCAGCGTCTTCGACGCCGAGTCGTAGGGCTGCACACGCAGCGCCCCCCGCACGCCATGTGCGCGCGCAATGCGCCCGACCGCGACTGCGCCCTTACTCGAGGATTTCGAGGACAGCACGTTTCCGGATCTTGGTCGAGGCGGCGCTCAGGATCGTGCGCATCGCCCGCGCAGTCCGGCCCTGCTTTCCGATGACCTTGCCCAGATCTTCCTTGGCGACCTTGAGCTCGAGCACCGACGTCTGCTCGCCCTCGACCTCGCGGACTTCGACGGCGTCGGGATTGTCCACCAACGCCTTGGCAACGAACTCGATGAGCTCCCTCATCGTCCCCGTCCCGCTCATTGGAACCTCCACACCAAACCAGCCGGAGCGTCAACTTGGTCAGCGGGGAAGGGGCCTGCTACTTACGCAGCCTGCTTGCCCTTGCCCGGGCCCTTTTTGTCAGGGTCGCCCGCGCGCGACCGCTTGATCAGCTCGGACACCGTCTGGGAGGGGAGAGCCCCGCGCTTGATCCAATGCTCGATCCGGTCGTGGTCCAAGCGGATTTCGACCGGCTCGCGCGTCGGATCGTAAATCCCTACCTGCTCGATGAACCGACCGTCCCGCGGGCTGCGGGAGTCGGCCACCATGACCCGGTAATAAGGCGCTTTCTTCGCGCCCGCGCGGGCCAATCGCAACCTGACGGCCATTCTGCTACTCCTCTTTATCTACTGGTTTTATACCACGAATGGGGCGGGAAGGTAGCGGACCATCCGGACCATGTCAAGCTGGTTTTCCGGACCCGATGCGTCTATGAACAGCATAATGCTTTCGCGTGCCTGGGCCTTGCTGCCCGTGCTCACCATGAGCTGTCCGGAACGCGAGCGGGTGGTCGTCCTGTGGGCTGCAGCCGAGGTCAAAGGAACCGTGGCGCCCTGCGGCTGCACGACCGATCCCCTGGGCGGCCTGGATCGGGCGGTTGCCCTGATCCGCGCCGACAAGCGTGCGCACGGGCTGGCCACAGCGGGGCCGGTCGAGCGCGATCCGGAGGCAGCGCAAGACCCCGCCCGGCGCGCCGAGGCAGATGCCAAGGCTGACCTTTTGGCCAAAACTTTCAGCGAGTTGGGCTGGCTGCGTCCGGGCCTGCACGAGCTGGGCGGGCTCAAGATCGCAATTCTCTCCGGCCTCAGCCCGCGCCCGGCCGGGGTGGACCTGGCGGTGGCGCTGCTCGATCTGCCGCATGCCGAGGCGCGACGGGCTCTGCGCGCTGCCCAGGGTATCGATCTGGCCGTCCTGGGTCACGGGGTCGGGCTGGGCCAGGCCACACCCGAGCAGGTGGGCGAGACCTGGCTCTTCGCCCCGGCCGACCAGCTGCAGAAGCTGCATCGCATCGAAATCCATGTGCGCCCTGGTAGTGGCCGGCTCCGCTATGCCGGCGGCGCCGGCGAGATCGAGAAGCTCGATCAACGCATCGCATCGCTCGAGCCGCAGCTGGCGGCGTGGCGGCAGGCACCCGACGCGGACGCGGCCTTCGTGGCCGAGCGCGAAAAGGAGCTGGCCGAGCTGCGCGCCCAGCGCGCGCGCCGCGCCCACAGCGGCGGCATCGAGGTGCCCGCGCAGGGGAGCTGGTTCTCGAGCGCGCTCGTGGCCGTGCGCCAGAAGCTGCCGTCCGATCCGCAGGTGCGTCTGGCCATGCAGGAGCTCGACCGGCGCGTGGGCGAGGACAACCGCACCCGCGACTGCGCCGAGAAGCGGCCACCGCAGATCGAGCCGCACTATGTCGGCATGGCCTCCTGCGGGCAGGGCGGCTGCCACCCGAAGGCGGTCGCGCTCTGGAAGCAGACCGTGCACGCGCACGCGTGGAAGACCCTGTTCGACACCGGGCGCGCGTTTTCGCACGACTGCTTCAGCTGCCACGTCACCGGAGCGGATGAGGCTGCACGCGCAGGCGCGACCCTGTGCAAGCCCGAGCCGCTCCAGGACGTGCAGTGCGAGGTGTGCCACGGGCCCGCCTCCGCGCACGTGGCCGCCGGCGGCATCGAGGACGTCTCGACCATGACCAAGCGACCACCCGATGGCTTGTGCGCCCTCCGTTGCCACACGCCCGAGCACTCCGACACCTTCCAGCTCGAGGCCTATCTGCGCGACATTCTCGGCGAGGGCCATGGCGCCAAGCGGCGCGCGCAGCTGGGCGCGGGCGCGACCGGCCACGAGCTGCGGCTGGCCGGTCTGCGCAAGGCGGGCCGTGCGCCGTAACCTGGCCGCGACGCTGCGGTTCGCTGCGCTGCTCGCGGCAGCCTGCGCCAGCACCAGCCCGCCGCCGCGCTCCCCGGGCCCGCCGCCCGAGCCCAGCTCGGATCGCGTGCTCTATGGCGAGGCCACCTTCTATGGACGGCCCCAGCACGGGGGCCCCACCGCCTCGGGCGAGCGGTTCAACATGTGGGGCTTTACCGCCGCGCATCGCACGCTGCCCATGGGCGCGCGCGTGCGCGTGACCAACCTGCGCAACGGCAGGCAGGTGATTGTCCGCATCAACGACCGGGGACCGTACGGCAGCCGGCGCCACCGCATCATCGACCTCTCGTTTGCGGCCGCACGCGCGCTCGACATGATCCAGGCCGGTGTGGTACCGGTCCGCGTGGAGGTCCTGAGCCCGTGACGCTGATGCAGCTCGAGGCCGTGACCAAGCGCTACGGCAAGGAGGAAGCGCTGCGCGCGGTCAGCTTCACCATGGACACGGGCACGATTGGCCTCTTGGGCCCCAACGGCGCCGGCAAGTCGACCTTGATCAAGGTTCTGCTCGGGCTTTTGCACTTTGACGGGCAGGCGCTCGTGTTCGGGCTCGATCCGCGGGTCAAGCCGGCCCAGGTGCGCAGCCGCGTGGGCTACATGCCCGAGGGCGAGTGCTATCTGGCCGGCATGACCGCCATCGACCTGTGCACCTACGCGGGCGAGCTGTCCGGGCTGCCGCGCACCGAGGCCATGGATCGGGCGCATCAGGCGCTCGGCTACGTAGGTCTGGGCGACAAGCGCTATCAGAAGGTGGACGGCTACTCGACCGGCATGAAGCAGAAGGTCAAGCTCGCGCAGGCGATCGTGCACGATCCCGACCTCTTGCTGCTCGACGAGCCCACCGCGGGGCTGGATCCGCGCGGGCGCGAGGAGATGCTGCAGCTCATCGCCGACATTCCGCGCAAGCGCGGGGGCGCCATGGTGCTGTCGTCGCACCTTCTGGCCGACATCGAGTCGGTGTGCGAGCAGGTGATCGTGCTGTCGCGCGGCGAGCTGCGCTTCGCGGGCCTTCTGGCCGAGCTGCGGGCGGGCGAGATGGGCACCTACCTGGTGCGCATCAAGGGCGAGCCGGAGGCTTTTTTGCGCGCGCTGGCGGCGGCCGGCTGCGAGGCCCGGCCCGGCGACGACGGCGCGCTGCGGGTGCGGCTGCCGGCGGGGGGCGACACCAGCGCCATCCTGCGCGCCGCGGTCAGCGCGGGCGTGCAGGTGCGGCGCCTGGAGGCCGAGCGGCGCACGCTGGAGGCCGCGTTCCTGCAGGCGGTGGGAGGGCACGCATGAGCGCATCGGTCAGCGCCGGCGACGGCAAGCTGCACGATCTCGGCTACCGCAAGTACACGGGGCCGCGCCGGGCGGGCGGCGAGCTCTGGAAGGTGGTCGCGCGCCGCGGCCTGCGCACGTCGCTGCGCAACTGGATGGTGATCATCGTTTTCGTGATCACGTTCATCATTTTTGGCTTCATGGCTGCGTTTCTGTATGTGATGACGAAGGCGGGCGCAGCCTTCTCGAAGGATCTGGGAGCCGACCCGAGCCAGATGATGCTCCAAATCGCGCGCGCCGATCAGTTCCTGGGCGAGCTGGTGGCGCTCATCATTGGCTCGTCGGTCTTGACCGACGACTTCCGCACCGGCGCCTTCGCCTTCTACTTCTCGCGCCCCATCACTCGCGGCGCCTACCTGCTCGGCAAGCTGGTGCCGGTCGCGTTCGTGGTCGGCCTGGTCGCGCTGGCGCCGACCGTGCTGCTCAGGCTCGAGGTGTTCGCGATCAAGGGTGAGGCGCGCGAGCTCATCCCGGTCACGCGCGCGATCACGCAGGGTCTGGTGGCGACGGTGGCACTGTGCGCCCCGGCCGCGCTCATTTCGGCGCTGGTGCGCCGGCGGATCCTGGGCATGGGCGCTTATTTCGGCCTGTTCTCGGGAACTTACATCATCGCCGAGGTCCTGAACTCGGCCCTGGGCGCGCGTTGGCCGCACCACATCAGCATCGGCAAGAATATCGAGATCGTCACGCAGTGGCTGTACGGGCAGCCGACCGAAGCCTCGCCGCTGGTCGCAGCCGTGCTGCTTCTGGCCATCTCGGCCGGCAGCCTCGCGCTGGCCTACCGGCGGCTGCGGCGGGTGGACATCTTGGAGTAACCGCTTGGAGTAACCGCCAGGACTCCACGCGGGACCCCCGACCCCAGGGTGACACTTCCCCACATCATCATAACGGTCGGGAATGACAACCGAGCGCGCGCGTCGAAGCCGGGCACGCCCGGTGCAACCGCGCCCGGCCGTGAGACCCGTCCTTGCACTCGCGCTGGCTCTGCTCGCTCTGCTGGCCGGCGGCTGCTCGACCTACGGCGTGGTCTCCGAGCGCGGCGGGGGGGCCTCCTGTGCACAGCCCGCGCTCAGCGCGGCCTACGATCCGATGCTCGGCTGCACGGCGCCCGCGCCCGCCCTGCTCAATCTGCCCCGGGGCACTCCGGTGTGCGACCACAACATCTGGACCCAGGTCTGCCGCCGCGATCCGGATTGCCCGGGCGGCATGGGCTGCGATGGCGCACTCTGCCGCCAGCTGTGCGGCGGCGCGCCCGGCGACTGCATGGCGTGCACGTTCGGTTGCGTGGACGGCCTCTGCGTTCCGTAATATCTTCCGCGCCAACCGGATGAGCGAACGCGAGCCCGCCCCGACCATCCAACTGCGCGGCGTGTCCAAATGGTACGGCACCGTAGCCGCGCTGAGCGACCTTTCGATGAGCGCCCGCTCGGGCGTGGTGGGCCTGCTGGGCCCCTCGGGCGCCGGCAAAACCTCGCTCTTGCGCATCCTGGTCGGCCAGTCGCGCCCGACCCGGGGCGAGGCGCTGGTGCTGGGCGAGCGGCCCTGGCGCAACCTGCCGCTCATGCGCCGCCTCGGCTACTGCCCGGAGCACGAGGGCGTGTACGAGGAGCTGACCGCGATCGAATTCGTCACCATGCTGACGCGCCTGCACGGCTTCGACCCCGCCGAAAGCCGGCGCCGCGCGGAGGCCGCACTCGAGCGCACCGGCCTCGCCGATACTGGCGACAAGCGCATGGGCGCCTTCTCCAAGGGCATGCGCCAGCGGGCCAAGCTGGCGCAGGCGCTCGCGCACGAGCCCGACGTGTTGATCCTCGACGAGCCGCTCAACGGCTGCGACCCGCTCGGGCGGGCCGAGCTGATCCGACTGATCCGAGAGCTGGGCGCGGCCGGAAGGACCATCTTGGTGTCCTCGCACGTCCTCTACGAGGTCGAGGCCATGACTGGCGAGATCCGGCTCCTGTTTCGCGGCCAGCTTTTGGCCGAAGGCAACGTGCATCGCATCCGCGAGCTGATCGACGCGCACCCGCATCGGATCGAGGTCGAGTGCGACCGGCCGCGTGTCCTCGGGCAGGCGCTTCTGGCCGAGGAGCACGTGCTGCGGGTGGGCATCAGCGGCCCGCGCCTGGTGGTCGAGACCCGCACGCCCGACGCCGCCTACTCGCTCATCGCCGGCCTGGCGCTCGAGCGCGGAATCAAGATCACGCGCATCCACTCGCCCGACGACAACCTGCAGGCCGTGTTCCGCTATCTGACCGAGAAACGCGAGGAGGCGGCGTGAGGCAGGCCATGCGCGTCTATGCCGAGACGGCCTGGCGCCGACTGCGCCGCGGCCGCCTGCTGTGGGGATCGGCGGTGGTGGCGGTCCTGCCCCTGCTGGTGGCGCTCATCGGAGTTTTCCATGGCCGCTTCGGCGCCGGCCTGTTCGACGAGTCGCTCGAGATCTATCTGCGCCTTTTGCTCCCGCTCGCGCCCGTGCTCCTGGCTGCGCAGGTGGTGGGCGAAGAGATCGAGGCGCGCACGTTCACCTTTCTATGGGCGCGGCCGGCTCCGCGCGCCGCCCTCATCCTCGGCAAGTGCGTGGTGTACGCGCTCGCCCTGCTGCCGGGGTTCCTCATCGGCACGCTTTTGACCTTCGCGGTCGCGATGGTGCGCGCAGACGGGGCCGACGTCACGGCCGCGCTGCCACATCTGGCGCGAGTTGGAGTCACCGTCCTGATCGGCGTGCCGGTGTACACCGCGCTGGCCGCCGGCGTGGGCACGCTGGTCGTGCGCCACCCGACGCTGGCGGGGCTGCTCTACGTGATCGTCATCGAGGGGCTGTTCGCCAGCATCGCGGGCGTGCTCAAGGCGACCGCGGTGAGCTTTTATCTGCGTGCCCTGGCCGGGCTGCAGTTCTCGTCGACGCCCGGGGTGTGGGAGCCGCGGCCCTCACCGGTTGCGGCCGCGCTGGTGGCGCTGCTTCTGGGCGCGGGCTGGCTCTTTCTGGCCACCTGGCTGGTCAGCGATGCCGAGTATCGGGAGGCGCGCTGACGGTGAAGCTGCCGTTTCTGCGGACCGATCTGCCACCGATTCCGGCCTTTTCGGTGCAGGAGCTGCCGCATCGCGCCAAGCTCGATCAGAACGAGTCGCCCTACGATCTGCCGGAGCCGCTCAAGCGCGATCTCGCCCAGGCGCTGGCCGCCGAGAATTGGAACCGGTACCCGCAGCCGGCTCGCTACCGGCGCGCCCGGGCCGCCTTTGCCAGCGCGATCGGGATCGAGCCCGAGCGCGTGCTGCTGACGGCCGGGGGCGACCAGACCATCCTGGCCGCGTTCTGGGCCGCCGCCGGGCCCGATCGGCCCGCGCTGGTCTTCGAGCCCACCTACCCCATGTTTGCGCACTACGCGCGCGTGACCGCAACCCCGTGCCAGCGCGTGGTTCTGGGCGCCGACTTTACCATCGACCCCGCGCACCTCGAGGGTCCGTTCGCGCTGCGCTGCCTGGTCTCGCCCAACAACCCGACCGGCGGCCTGGTCGCACGCCCGCTCATCGAGGCCGCGCTTTTGGCCGAGGGCCTGGTCCTTATCGACGAGGCCTACGCCGAGTTCGCCGAGCAGAGCGTCTTGCCGCTCCTCGATCGGCACCCCAATCTTTTCGTCGGGCGCTCGCTGTCGAAGTCGCTTCTGGCCGGTCTGCGAGTGGGCTACGGGATCGGACATCCCGATCTGATTGCGGCCTGCGAGCATCTGTTTTTTGCGCCCTACCATCTGACGGTCGCACAGCTTACGCTGTTCGAGCGTTTTGCCGAGGTACGCCCTCACGTCCGCGATGCCATCACGCGCGTGCGCGCCGAGCGCGATCGGGTGGCGGCGGCGCTGGCGGCGCTGGCTCGGCGCGTGTGGCCCAGCCAGGCCAACTTTGTCTTGTTCGAGCTCGACGACGCGGCCGCGGTGGCGGCGCGGCTGGCCGCACGCGGCGTGCGCATCCGCGACGTCTCGGGCCTGCCCGGGCTGTCTCAGCATCTGCGAGTGACCGTGGGCACACCAGCCGAAAACGACCTGTTCCTGCAGGCGCTGGCCGAGAAGTGATAAAATAAGTGGGGATGTCGTCTGTCTGCGTGCGCGTGCCCTGGCCCGCCCTGGTGCTGTTTGCGGCCGCGTGTGCCTCCGGAGAGTCGGACACCGGCCCCGACGGCGGCGGCAGCGATGCCGGCGCGGGCGACAGTCGCCACCAGCCCAGCGACGGGCCCGGCCTGCCGCCCGGACCCGCCATCTACGTGGCGCGCCCGCCGCTCGGTCAGCCCACTGCGCCGGGCACGCAGGCGCAGCCGGTCGCGACCATCGGCCGCGGGATCGAGCTGGCCGCCCAGATGAGCCCGGGTGCGCACGTGGTGGTGGCGGGCGGCACCTACAACGAGAGCGTGACCTTGCGCTCGGGCATCTCTCTGTTCGGCGGCTTCGATCCCAACGCCAGCTGGATGCCGAGCTCGTCGAGCGTGTCGACCATCCGGGGCGACGAGACCGCGGTTTTGGCGATGGGCCTTACCGATGAGACGCACGTGGAGGGCTTTACCATCCGCTCGGCCGATGCGACCAGCGCAGCCGGCGCCAGCTCGTACGGGATTCGCATCCTGGCCTCGACCGGAACGGTTGTCTTGCGCAACGACATCATCATCGCCGGCCTGGGCGCGCCCGGCGCCGACGGTGCGGCCGGGCAGACCGGCGTGGCCGGGCAACCGGGCGGGCGCGGGAGCGACGGCTGCAACGGCTGCGGCTCCGGTGGCGACGGCGGCGCCGCCGGCGTGTCGGCGTGCGGGCGCTCGGGCGGCGTGGGCGGACGCGGCGGTTACAGTGAGACGCCGCCCGGCCAGAGCATGCAGGGCCAGGGCTACAACGGCCAGCCCGGCGTCGGTTGGGACGGTATCTCGGGCGATCCCTCGTCGGGCGGGGCGGGCGGAAACACCTCGCCGGTCTGCTTCACACGCGCAGCCGCGGGCGCCAACGGGCGCGATGGCCTGGCCGGTACGCCCGGGAACAACGGGCTTGCCACCGGTCCCTTCGGAGCGCTGGTGGGCGATCTGTATCGCCATCTGGCAGGCGGCGATGGCGTCGACGGCGCCACCGCTGGCGGCGGCGGCGGTGCGGGCGGAGGCGGCGGCTACTTTGGCGTCTGCGTCGATGATCGCGGCGGCGGCGGGGGCGGCGGGGGCGCCGGCGGCTGCGGGGGGACGCACGGGACCGGCGGCGGCGCCGGGGGCGGCTCGTTCGCGATCGTGGCGCGCGGCTCCAGCTTCCAGGTCGACGGCTGCACGCTGCAAACCTCGGGCGGCGGTGGCGGGGGACGCGGCGGCGATGGGGGCGCGGGCGGTCCGGGCGGCAGCGGCGGCGGGGGCGGCAGCCCGGCCGACGATGCCGGCGGCGGTGGCACCGGTGGCATCGGTGGACGCGGAGGCGCGGGCGGCGCCGGCGCGGGCGGCGCCGGGGGACCCGCGATCGGGATCTACTCGGTCTCGAGCACGCCGCAGATCGGCACCAACAGCTTCATGGGCGCGAGCGCAGCCATGGGCGGTCTGGGCGGCATGGTACCGGGCGGCAGCCCGGCCCAAAATGGACCTGCTGGACTTTCGTCCAACTTGAAGATGGATTAGCGAGACCTAACTATTAAACAAGAACACGGGTCAATACCCGTGAGGAGGCCCATGAAGAGCTTACTCATTCGCGCTTTTGCGCTGTTCGGAATGATTACGCTGATCTCGTGCTACGCGCAGGTCCGGCCGGTCGGACCGCCGGTTGCCGAGGTCGAGGTCGAGCTCGCGCCGCCGCCGCAGCAGGTCGAGGCGGTTCCGGCGCCGCCCTACGGCGGCGCGGTCTGGATCGAGGGCTATTGGCACTGGAGCGGTGTGCGCTATATCTGGATTGGTGGCCACTATGAGCGGCCGCGCCCGGGCTGGATCTGGGTTCCGCATCGCTGGGCGCGCGCCCCGCGGGGCCACTGGCGCTACCACGCCGGCTACTGGCGGCATTACTGACGCAACACCTGATCTAACAAATCGGGCTCGATGTTGGCCCCGGTGGCGATGACCACGCAGGGCGAACGCGGCTCGAGCAGGCCCTCGCGCAGCGCGGCCAGGCCGATGGCCGCGCTGGGCTCGAGCACCAGCCCGATCTCGCGGTAGGCGAACCCGATCGCGCGCCGCACTGCAGCGTCGTCGACCAGCGTGATTTCGACTCCGGCCGCCGCCAGCGCCCGGTAGGTGCGCTCCCCGACCGCGCCCTCGAGCCCCTCGCACAGGGTCGGGCCACCCGTGTAGCGGGTGAGCGCGCGCCCGAGCCGCAGCGACTCGGCCATCGCGCAATTCTGGGCCGGCTGCACGCCCGCGAGCACCACGCCGCGCCCGGCCAGCGCGCCCAAAAGTCCGGCCGCCAGGCCGCCGCCGCCGATGGGCGTGACCACCTGAGCGACCTCGGGCCGCTGGGACAGGATCTCCTCGCCGGTGGTCCCGCCGTTGCCGAAGATGACCGCCTCGTCGTCGTACGGCGAGACAAAAGGCAGCGAGCGCTCGGCGGCCCAGGCGCGCGCAGCCGCCTCGGCATGGTCGTAGCCCGTGCCGGCCACCCGCACCTCGGTGCCCAGGGCCGCGATGCCGTCCCGCTTGACCGCGGGCGTGGTTTCCGGCACGAAGACGGTCGCGCGCCGTGCCAGCGCGCGCGCGGCCAGCGCGATGCCGAGACCGTGATTGCCGGCCGATGCCGTCACCACCTCGCGCGCCGACGTGCTGGCGAGCGCCGCGCAGGCGCCGCGCAGCTTGAAAGAGCCCGTGCGCTGCAGGCACTCCAGCTTGAGCCACACGCCGTTACCGAGCGCGGGCGCGGCCACGAGCGGGGTGCGCCGACAATGCCGCTCGATGGCTGCGCGTGCAGCTAAAAGGTCCAGCGCCATTACTTGTGATGGAGCCAGTCGAGCACGATGGAAGTCAAGAGCGCCGCTCCGCCCACGACGATGATCGTGGTGGCGACCTTGTCGTTCATCGGGATGCCCTGGATGGGCGGAATGCCTTCCTCGGTTGGGTGCAGCTGAGGCCGGATGTCGAAGATGAGCGCGGGCGAGACCGGCGTCAAGTCCAGGGCCGGCGGCCGCAGCTGAAACCGCTGGCCGGCGTCGTCGAGGAAATGGAGGCGGTTCTCGATGCCACCGGCGCCTCCCAGAAGGGTTGCCAGCACGAGCGCAGCGGCCACGCCCATGTGCCTAGTCTACGCTCGGCGCGCCTACAGTGCCAGCGTGGCCGCCAGGTCGTAGTCGGCGCTGTGGGTGACGCGCGCGCGCACGATCGCGCCCGGCTGAGCGGTGCCGTCGGACAGATAGACCGCACCATCGATCTCGGGCGCCTGACCCCAGAAGCGGCCCTGCAACAGGTACTCGCTCTGGTCGGACCGGCCCTCGACCAGAATCTCCAGCTCCTGGCCGATGAGCACGCACTGCTTGCGGTTGGAAATGCCACGCTGCAGCCGCATGATCTCGCGCCGGCGCCGCTCGGCCTCCCGAGCCGGCACCCGGTGGGGCAGGAGCGCCGACACGGTCCCCTCCTCGCGCGAGTAGGTGAACACGCCCAGCCGATCGAACTCGACCTCGCGCACGAACTCGCACAGCGCGTCGAACGCAGCCTCGCTCTCGCCCGGGTGCCCGACGATGAGCGTCGTGCGCAGGATGGCACCGGGCACGCGCGCGCGCAGCTTCTCGATCACCTGGCGAATGGTGCGGCTCGTGTGCCCGCGCCGCATGGTCTTGAGCAGGCCGTCGTCGATGTGCTGGACCGGCATGTCGAAGTACTTCACCACCGCCGGCTCCTCGGCCACCGCGTCCAGCAGCT
This sequence comes from Polyangia bacterium, assembly GCA_035258845.1. Classification (GTDB taxonomy): domain Bacteria; phylum Myxococcota_A; class Polyangia; order JAHFDS01; family DATFWX01; genus DATFWX01. The sequence continues at coordinate 43,990 of DATFWX010000209.1, forward strand.
CATCGGTGACCGCCGACGGATACAGGTAGTGCAGGCGCAGCCAGGCCAGGTCGGGCACGCGGGCCAGGCGCCGCACCAGCTGGGCCAGGGTGGGCTGCTCGGGCAGATCGCGACCGTAATTGGTCAGATCCTGCGCCACCAGATTGACCTCCCGGCAGCCGCCCGCGATCAGGTCGCGCACCTCGCGCTCTACGCTGTCCACCGTGCGCGAGCGCTGGGCCCCGCGCAGCTTGGGAATGATGCAAAAGGCGCACGGCCGGTCGCAGCCCTCCGCGATCTTGACATAGGCGCTGTAGACCGGCTGCGAGGCCACGCGCGGGGTCAGCTCATCGTAGAGCCAGCGCGGCTCGGTCGCCACCCCGAGCCGGGGCGCGGTTCCGGCCACCGCCGCGCCCACCTCGAGCATGTCCGACGAGCCCAGGAAGGCGTCGACCTCGGGCAGCTCGGCCGAAAGCTCGCTCGGGTAGCGCTGCGGCAGGCACCCGGTGACAACCAGCCGCTCCAGGCCGCGCTGCTTCCATGCCGCCGCCTCCAGGATCGCGTCCACGCTCTCCTGCTTGGCCTCGCCGATGAACGCGCACGTGTTGACCACGATGACATCGGCCTCGGCGGGCGCGCCCACGAGCTCATGGCCCTGCGCGCGCAGGACGCCCAGCATGACCTCGGTATCGACCCGATTCTTGGGGCAGCCGAGGGAGACCAGATGAACCTTCTTGGCCGGCACTACAGGCGAGTGACTCTGCCCGCCGCCGGCTCGGCTGTCAAGCTCGTGCCCTCGAGGTGGGCGGCGGCGCGGCGGCGCAGGAGCAGGGCCAGCGCGCCCAGCCCGCCCGTCAGCGCGCACAGGTAGAAGGCGGCCGGGCGGCCCCAATGGTCGAACAGGACCCCACAGGCGGGCGCAAACAGGCCGAAGGCGATCCGGCGCACCATGCTCTCGACCGACAGCACGGTGGCGCGCTGCGAGGAGTCCTCGATTTCGCGGTTGAGCAGCTCCTTGGTCAAGGGCGAGTAGATGCCGTCGACCGCCTTCTGCAGCACCAGGAGCGCGACCCCCCAGACCGCCACGAAGCGGCCCAGAAGGAGGTAGGTCGCCCCCAAGACGGCCGGCAGCACCCAGTAGATCGATGCGCCGCGGAATTGAGCGCGGATCTTCTGCACGTTGTGCGAGCACAGGGCGGCGGTCCCGTACAGGCCCGCGAACACCAGGCCGATCGCGCCCAGATCGAGGCCCGCGTCAGATAGATAAGGCTGGTACATCCACAGGCTGACCCGGAGCAGCACGAAAATGAGCGAAGAGTACAGGATGGCGTAGCGCAGCCGCTGGCCGCGCAGCGCGGTCTTGAGCGCGCCCGACATGTGGGGCACGTAGCCGCCCCAGCGCTGCACCTGCAGGCGGCGCACCGGATGCGCCTCGCGCAGGCAAGCCGCGCACACGGCCGCCAGCACGCACACGCCGGCCGCGCACAGATAGGGCAGCGCGACCTGCCGTTGGCCCAGAAAGCCGCCCACCGCGAACGCGACCGTCATCCCGATGTGCTTGAACGAGGACGCGGTGCCCTCGTGCGCGGTGTAGCGTCGGGCCTGGCCCTCGCTCTTGAGCAGGTCGTACAGGTAGGCCGAGTCGGGGCCGCTGGTCAGCGTCATGCCGAGCGCGAAGGTGCCCTCGGCCAGCGCGAACAGGGCAAACGAGCTGGAGACGTAATAGATGAGGAAGGCCAGCGCCATCGACAGCGAGCCCAGCATCATTGCGAAGCGGCGCCCGAAGCGATCGGCCAGCGCGCCGGTCGGCACCTCGAATGCGACCAGCACGGCGTTGAACACCGAGTTGAGCACGAAGATCTCGGTCCAGGTCAGCCCGCGCTGCAGGAGAAACGCGATCTGGGCGGGCACGAACAGGTAGGCCGCCGAGAGCAGGCGGTACAGATAGAACATGCGCAGGTCGCGCCGGATGTGGGCGCTCACGGAAACACCAGCACCTTGTCTCGGCCGAACTGTGCGATCAGCGCGTCGATGTATTCGAGGGCCAGGTTGCGGCGCGCCACCACTGCCTCGATCTCGTCGGACTTCAGGATCTCGTAGGGCGGGTCAGGCTCGCGCGCCAGCTCGGCCCGAATGGCGGCCCCGTCGAGGACCTGCAGCGCCTCGAACAGGCGGCGTGAGAAGCGCTGGACCTTGCGCAGCGCGTCCCGGCAGCGCACATGCCCGCCCGGCTCGACCTGGAAGCCGAACGTGTTGTCGAGAAAGTACAGGAAGTGGAAGTCGGGCGCGGCCACGATGTTGCCGCCCGAGAAGCGGTCGCTGTTGTTTTGCAAGAGGTCGAACACGATCATGGCCGACAGGCCCTCGGCCAGGGCCCGCTTGGCCGGCGGCGGCGGCGGGCCCTGGGCGGCCAGCCACTGGCTCCACTCGGCGACCCCGGCCGGCGCTTCGAGCAGCGTGTCGCGGATCTGCGGGATCCAGTACTGCGCCTCGCCGACCGTGCGGCCGTCGGCGTCGAAGATGGTCTCGGCCAGGATGCGGGGCAGCATGGACCGGCTGTCGTCGGCCAGCTTCTCGATGATCTCGCTCCGGGCCAGCCGCCGCGGCGCCGACGGGGACACGTGGCCGAGCCCGAGCAGCCGGTCGAGCCGATACGCCGCCACCTCCTTGCGCGGTACGCTTTGCGGATTGGTCTGCGCGGGCTTGAAAGCGGCGCGCGAGCCGTCGGCAAAGTCGAGTCGCAGCGAGATCGACGTGCCGCCATGGTTGAACTTGATGCGCACCACCGGCTGGTGGCGCAACCGGTCGAGGAGCACCTGGTCGGACATGCCGAGAAAGGTGCGCTCGGCCTGATCGGTGATTTCGGGGGCGGGCGGGTTGAAGAGCCCCAGCGGGCCGCTATCGCGCGCAACCACCACCGACCGCCGCGAAATGGCGCCCCGCGCCTCGGTCAAGAGGAAGCTGCCAGCGCGCCTGAGCCCGACTGCGACGCCCCAGGTGGCCGCGCCGAGCGCGCACAGCTCGAGTGCTACGTACGTACCGAGCCGCACGCTGCCATTTTACCACGCGGATCGGCCGCTACGGCAGCTTGGGTCGTCCGCTTACGGCAGCTTGGGCTTGCGGGTCACCATCGGATCGTCTTTGCCGTCGAGCGCGTGCAGAAAATCCAGCATCTGCTTGCGCTCCTCCTTGGTCAGCTCGACGCCAATCTTGTCGCCTTCCTTCAGGTTGGCATCGAGCTGCGGGTTTGCGATCGGCTTGGCAAAGTAGTCGACCATGGCTTCCAGGGTCTTGATGTGCCCCAGGTGGGTGTAGGGCGCGTGCTTGCTCACGCTGCGCAGGGTCGGGGTCTTGAACGCGCCCGTCATCTTGGGATCGCTCGGCGTCATCACCTTGGCGCGCCCCGGATCGGGGGTCGGCTGATCCATCCCGATGCCGATGTTGTGGAACTGCCAATCGGTGAGCCCGAAGCCGGCGTGGCAGGAGCCACACTTGGCCTTGGAGCGGAACAGCTCCCAGCCTTTCTGCGCCGAGGCCGAGAGCGCTTTCTTGTTGCCGCCGCTGTCATACTGATCCCACTTGGAGTCGCCCGACAGGATGGAGCGCACGAAGGTGGCGAGGGCCTTGACCACCATGTCGTCGGTCGGGGTCTCGCTGCCGAATGCCTTCTTGAAGGCCTCCTTGTACCCAGCGATCTCGCCCAGCTTCTTGACCACGTCGGCGTGCTTGTCCTTGGCGCCCATCTGGCCATCCCAGGCCGCCGCGACCTGTTTCTCGAGCGTGGGCGCGCGGCCGTCCCAGTAGTAAGCGGTGTTGTAAGCCACGTTGTACAGGGTGGGCGAGTGGCGCGTGTTGTCCTTGCCGTCGGGTTTTTTCGACACGGGCAGGCCATCGGTCCAGCCTTTATCGGGATGATGGCAGGTCTCGCAAGAATGCGTGCCCGCCGGCGACACTCGCGTATCCCAGAACAGCATTTGACCGAGCGCCCACTTCTCGGGCGTGGCCGCGTTGTCCTTGGGTGCGGTGGTCGTCCAGTCGGTCAGCCCGAGCGGGGTCTTGGGCAGCGCCGGCTGCGCCTCCACTTTGGCCTTTTTCTGAGCGCCCGTACCGCGCGCCAGCAGCATCACGAACGCAATCGAGATCCACATGTACTTGCGCATGTTGGGCTCCTTTTCCGGGCGCATCGTAGGAAGCGCGCGCTTGTCTGTCAAACTGCGCTGCGATAGGCTGTGCGCGCCCGAGACTTTCGGAGGTACGCATGGCCGACCAGTTCGCCGTCTGCTCGATGTGCCGCAAGCCGATTGCGTTCGGACAGCGCTATCTCAAATGCACGGTTTCGACCTGCAACAGCGGCCGTCTCAAGCTCGTGTTCTGCTCGCCCCCGTGCTGGGATGCCCACCTGCCGACCGCCCGTCACCGCAACGCCGGTTACACCGAGGAGCAGGCGCAGAGATAGGCTACTTCAGCAGCTCCTCGATGTCGGCCACCAGCTGCTTTTCGGAAACCGCCCCGTCGAATGCCTTTTGCACGCGGCCGGCTCGATCGATGAGCACCATGTGCGGAATGGTTTCGACGTCGTACTGGGCGGCGATGTCGCCGTCGTCGAAGATGCTGGGGTAGCTGAGGCCGTGCTTACGCACGAAGGCCGCGATCTTCTCGCGCGGCATGCCGTCGCCGTCGTTGTTGATGCCCAGCACCGAAAACGGCCGGCCCGCCCCCGCAAACTGTTTGTGCACGCGCTCCAGCGTCGGCATTTCGAGCACGCAGGGCACACACCAGGTGGCCCAGAAATCGAGCAGCACCACCTTGCCGCGGAAGTCGGCCAGTGCGGCCCGCCCTCCGCCCACCAGCGGCCCCGAGAACGCAGGCGCGGCCGCGCCGTCCTCGCGCCCCGCCGGCCCCGGGGCCGGCCGCGTCCGGGAATGCCGGGGCGCACGCGCGAGCACCAGAAAGTTGGCGGCCGCGATGACCAAAAGCGCGCCCAGGAGAGCGCGTCCGATCCAACCGGGCCCGCGACCCTCGCGCTCGGTCAACTCTTCCGCTCCCGGGTCTCCACGATGCGCCGTGCGACCGCCGACACCTGCGCAGGTACATTCTTCGACTTGGCCAGCTTTCTCACGTCGGCCTCGTGTAAATGCTGGATCACCTTGAGCGCCACGTCGAGCGGGCACTTGGGGTTGAAGGCCAGGCTCAGCTTGACCTGGTACATCTTGAGAAAATTCCGGTTGCGCGCCAGCGCGCCCAGCACCTCGCGCGTGACCGCACGGTTCTGCGAGATCGCGACCGCTTCCAGATCCGACAGGGCGGGCGAGTTGACGGCCGCCATCGCCACCACCTTGTTGGGATCCTTGACCAGGACCAGGCGCACGGCTGCATTGCCGATGGCGGCCAGGCGCAGCTTGCCCGACATGGGCAGCTCCTGGATGCGCTTTTTCTTGCCCAGCTCTTCCTCGGGCGCCGGCTGATCTTCATCGGTCATCAGCGTGCCCATCGCATCCACGACGCCCTGATCGCCGCCCGCAGTGGCGGCCGCACGCTGCTTGACGCCGGCATCGAGCACTTCGGCGGCGTCGGCGGCGGCGCGGAATTGCTGGTCGATTTCGAAATCCCTGCCGTCGAACACGGGCGGCCCCTGCTCCCTGATCGCCTCGGCGGCGGCCTCGAACTGCGGGATGCCCTCGCAACGGATGCCGTGCCGGACCGCCAGCTCGATCAGCCGATCGACGGTCGACATGCGCGCCGACCGGTTAAAGTAGAGCGCCTCGATGATCTTGGGCGTGCGCAGGATGCGCTCTTCGTTGGCGGCCAGAAGCTCCAGCTCGCGCTCGGTGCACACGCTGGCCAGATACACGAAGCTCTCGTCCGCGCTCGCCGGGTTGAGGATGACCAGCTCGACCAGGTGCGGCTTGAGCGCCACTTTGTGCGCGAAAAAATCGAGCACGCGGGCGTCGAGACGCGCGGGCAGCGCGGCCTGCAGGATCTTGTCGGGCAGCGCGCCCGCGGTCCGGTCGGCCGCCTGCGCGATGGCGGTGTCGGTGTCGCGGCTGAGCTGGTAGATCGCAGTCGCCAGGTCGGCCGGACCGAGCGGCGCCATGCCGCGCGCGGCCATCATGCGGAGCTGCGGCGGCGCGGCCGGCCCCACCACCTTCTTGAGCGCCTCGCTGAGCTCCCCGGACTCCAAGGGACCCGATTGCAAAGCCATGGACAG
>DATFWX010000210.1:0-3415 GCA_035258845.1 Polyangia bacterium
CCCGCCACTTGTCGGGCTGATCGGTCTGCACGTCGATGAAGTCGAGCCAAAACTCCACCTCGACGTCGCCCTCGGGCACCATGGTGGCATCCTGCGCATACAGGAACGGGCGCCGGCCCGCGCGAGCCGTTGCGGGTAGAAGGAGAAGCAGGCCCAGAAAGAGGTTGGCTCGTCGCATGTTTCCTCCGGTTACTTGGTGATCAGGTTGTGGGCGCCGTCCCAGTCCGGCGGCGGCGGATCGGCGGCCAGGGCGGCCGCACGCAGGGCCATGACGCCTGCGCAGGCTCCATCGCCCCAGGCCGAGGCCCGCTCGAATGCCGCCAGCGCATCCGCAAACCGGCGCGCGCGCAGGTGCGAAAGCCCCTCCGCATAAGCGCCCAGGGCGTCCGGCGGTGGGGTTTCGCCGGCGCCGAACAGCTCGAAGATGCGCAAGGGTTTCTGGCGCCCCCGAACCCGCACCAGGTCGAGCTCGCGCGCCTTGGGCCAGCCTGCGCGCGCTACCGTCTCCTCGGACGCGCAGATCGAGGTTCCGTACAGCTTGTTGATGCCCTCCAGGCGCGACGCCACGTTCACGGTGTCGCCCATGGCCGTGTAGTTCATGATGTAGGTCGAGCCCAGATTGCCGAGCGCGGCCACCCCGGTGTGCAGGCCCACGCGCCCGCGCAGCGCGCGGATGCGCGCATCGGCGTGCTGGTCGACGAAGCGGCCGAAGGCATGCTGCATCTCGGTGGCGGCGCGGCAGGCGCGCGCGGCGTGATCGTTCTGCTCGAGCGGAGCGCCCCAGAACGCCATCACCGCATCGCCGATGAACTTGTCGAAGGTGCCGTCGTACTTGAAGATGGCGGCCACCAGCTCGTCGAGGTAGCGATTGACCAGCGCAACCAGCTCGTCGGCGGGCAGCTCTTCGGCCAGCGAGGTGAAGCCGGCCACGTCGAAGAACAGGATCGAGACCTCGCGCTTCTCGCCCCCCAGCTGGAGCTTGGACGGGTCGCGGATGAGCTGCTCGACCACCGGCGCGGCCAGGTAGCGCCGCAGCGCCGACTCGAAGAAGACGCGCTGCTTGAGCCCGGCCGCCATCTGGTTGAACGCGCGCCCGAGCAGGCCCAGCTCGTCGCGCGAGGCGATGTCGACCCGATGATCGAAGTTGCCGTGGCCGATCTCGGTGGTGGCGGTGGCGAGCTTTCCGACCGGTGCGGCCAGGGCGCGCGCCAGGAGGAGCGACAGGATGACCGCCACCGCGAGCCCGGCCGCGCTGCCCAGGCCCATCGCGCGCACGAGGTCGCGCTCGAGCGGGCGCAGCTCGGCGGACAGCGAGCGCTCGAGGGTGGCGCGGCCGATGACCTCGCCCGGACGCAGGCCGGGAATGGAGACCTGCGCCTTCAGCCAGGTCGCCCCGTCGCGCTCAAGCGTGTGCACGCTGCCGTCGCCGCTCCCACCCGCCTCGATGCCCACGCGCGCGCGCAGGGCGCTCTCGAGCTCGGCCCGGATGGGCTCGAGCGAATCCCCGGCGATGAGCACGCCGCGCACGTCGCCCTCGATCGTGACCGCGCGCGCCATCTCGAGCAGCGGCGCGGCTCCGTCGGCGCGCACGCGCAGGACCTCGTCGCCCGACAGCGCCCGCTGCACCGCCGCGTCGCTCGATAGATCGCGGCCCAGCGCGTCGGGATCCGCGACGTCGTAGAGCAGCACGCCGCGGTCGTTGGTGACCCGAAACTGGTTCCAGCTCGAGTACAGCACCTCGCCCAGCCCGTCGTGCGCGGCTTTCAGGTCCGCGGACGCGAGCCGGCCCGCGGGTGCATCGGCCGCGGAAGCGCGGGCGAGCCAGGACGCGTAGCGCTTGTCCTCGGCCCAGGCATCGACCTGGGCCCGGAAGGCGCCGTATTTTTTCTGCAGGCGCTCGCGCAGGATCGTGGGCGCGCGCCGGAAATCGGCCTCGATGCCGCGGGTCAGGCGCTTTTGGCCCGAGACCACCGCCACGATGCCAGTGATCGCCGCCAGCAGCACCACCACCAGCGTCGAGGCCACGAAGATCTTTTGTCGGAACGACACGGCCCCCGCTCGCGGCGGAATCTTACCAGCTCTTGCTGTACTCCGTCCCGAACTTGTTCCTGTGCGGCAGCTCGGCGTCCACCTGCTCGGTAAGCTCCCGCTCGAGCGCGGCCATGCCACCGGCCGGCACCTCCACGAACAGCTCCTGCAGCTTGGGCCGGGCGAAGCGCTCCCAGATCACGACCTTGTGTCGGCCCGCCGGCACGCCCTTGAGCTCGAAGCGCCCGTCGGCGCCGGTGACCGCGAAAGCCGGGTTGGGCACGACCACCACGTAGGCCACCATGTTCTTGTGGACGTTGCAGAAGATCTCGGCCACCCCGACCTTCTTGAACTCGACCGGGCGGCCCGGTCCGGGCCCGTAGCGTCCCAGGTCGAACTCGCTGACCGCCGAGTGCGAGAACACGTTGTGCTCGAGCGGATCGGCATTGGGAAACGCCACCGTCGTACCGGCCGCCACCGCCAGCACGCGCGGCACGAACTGGCGGTCTTTCTGCCGGATCTCCGCCCGTGCGTGCACGGGTGCCTCCCAGTCGGCGACATAGACCACCACCTCGGAGTAGTCCTTTTTGTCGGACCCATCCTTCTTTTTGATGGTGATGGTGCCGCGAATGGTCCCCGTCGCGCCCACGAGCAGCGCGAGCGCGAGCCGCACCCAGATCACTTACTGGCCGTGCCGGTCGGCGGACCCTCGTCCGCTCGCTTGAGGATCACGAACTCGACGCGCCGGTTCTTGGACCAGCAGTCCTCGCCGTGCTGCAGGCACACCGGCCGCGTCTCGCCGTAGCCCTTGGCGGTCAGCCGGTGGGGCTCGACTTCATGCTCCGTCAGATAGCGCATGACCGAGTGCGCACGCCGATCGGTCAGGTCCATGTTGTGCTCGTCGGAGCCACGCTCGTCGGCGTGGCCCTGGACCTCGACTTCCAGGATCTGCGGATTGCCTTTCAGCGTGGCCGCGATCGCGTTCAGGATCGGGAACGAGATAGGCTTGATGATGTCCTTGTCGGTTTCGAAGTAGATCTTGTCCAGGATCTCGATCTTGCCCTTGCGCACGATCACGCGCCCCTTGTCGGGGCAACCGTCCGCATCCTCGAAGCCATTGTAGGTTTCGGGCTCGTTGGGACACTTATCGTCGACGTCCGGGATGCGGTCCTTGTCGTTGTCGGGATCCGGGCACCCGTCCGCGTCCTCGAAGCCGTCCTTGTCCTCGGGCTCGTTGGGACACAGATCGTCGACGTCCGGGATGCCGTCCTTGTCGTTGTCGGGATCCGGGCACCCGTCCTCGTCCTCGAAGTCATCAAAGTCCTCGGGGTCGTCGGGGCACTGGTCGACGTCGTCCTTGATGCCGTCGCCGTCGCGGTCGCCGATC
>DATFWX010000211.1:0-3705 GCA_035258845.1 Polyangia bacterium
CTCATGGAAGCAAATAGGTCAAGAAATAGTCGAGCAGCATGATACCGACCGCGGCGGCCACCACGGCCGCGTTGACCGCGCGCCCGACCCCGACCGCGCCGCCCCGCACCGACACGCCGAAGTGGCACGACGACAGCGCGATGATGCCGCCGAACGCGATCGACTTCCAGAGCCCGTGCGCGAGGTCTTGCGTCTTGAGGTTGTCGGCAAACGAGTTGTAGAAGGTCCAGAAGTCGACCCCCAGGAGGAGCTTGCCCATGATGGCCCCGCCCAGGATGGCCACCAGGTCTCCGATCAGGGTCAGGCAGAACAGCATGATCATCATGGCCAGCACGCGCGGGACCAGAAGGTAGCGAATGGGATCGATGGCCAGCGCGCGCAGCCCGTCGATCTGCTCGGTCACGGTCATGGTGCCCAGCTCGGCCGTGTTGTTGGCGCCCACGCGGCCCGAGAACATGAGCGCAATCAAGATGGGCCCGATTTCGCGGAACACGGCATAGCCGACGCCCCAACCCAGAAGGCCGTAGGCGCCGAAGCGGCGCACGAAGATGCCCGACTGGATGAGCATGATGCCGCCGGTGAAGAAGGCAGTCAGCACCACGATCGGGACCGAGCGCACGCCCATTTTGTACAGGTGCAGCTTGAGCTCGCGCGCGTCGAGCGCGGGCGGCACCAGCGAGCGCACGACGCGGCCGCAGAGGACGCCGATGCCGCCGGCCTCGCGCGCGATGGCGAGCACTCCAGCGCCGATGCGCTCCAGCACCAGCGTGGCCGCGCCGCCGTTCACAGGGGTCCCTCCAGCTCGCCGCGCACGAACTGGCGCACCACCGGGTGGTCGGCGTCGCCGATGGCAGCGGCGGGCCCGTTCCAGATCAGGCGGCCGCCGTGCAGCATGCCCATCTCGCGGGCAAAGCTGCGCAGCCCGTCGACGTCGGAGGAGACCGCGATCACGGTAGAGCCGGTCTGCGCGTGGTCGGCGCGCAGGAGGTCGTAGATCTTGGACGTGGTCACCGGGTCGAGGCCCGCGGTGGGCTCATCGTAGATGACGATGGGCGGCCGGGCGATGGTGGCGCGCGCGATGGCGGCGCGTTTCTTCATGCCGCCCGAGAGCTCGGAGGGCAGCTTGCTCTCGCTGCCGCTGAGGCCGACCGCGCGCAGGCGGACGCGCGCGCGCTCGAGGGCCTCCGCTTCCGGCACGCCGGCGCGCACGAGCGGGAACGCCACGTTGCGCTCGACGGTCATGAAGTCGAACAATGCGCCGTTCTGGAACAACATGCCGAAGTGAGCGCGCACGCGCATGAGGCCATTCTCGTCGAGCGCGCTCACCTCGTCGGGGCCGATGAAGATGTGGCCCCCGTCGGCCGGCTGCAGGCCGGTCAAGAGCTTGCAAAGCAGGCTCTTGCCGGAGGCACCGGGACCGACCAGGCCCCAGATGGTGCCTTGTGCAATCTCCAGGTCGATGTCCTCGAGCACCTTGCGGTCGCCGAAGGCCTTGCGCACGCCCTGGCAGCGGATCACGACGGAATCTTAATGGAAGCTGCCGAGTGGAGGCCAGTCAAGATGGGCCGTCGTTCGGACCGCTCGCTAGCGGCAGCCGAGCTCGGCGAAGAGCGCGGGTGCCTCCTTGCGCAGGTAGCGCGACTCGGGAAAGTCGCGCCGCAGGCGGGCCAGCGCCTCGCACGCGCGGATGCGCTCGCTGGCGGCCGCCCACGCGCGCGCGATCCACATCTGGGCGTCGTCGCGCAGGGTCGACTCGGTCATTTCGTCGCGCAAGAGCTCGAACGCCGCTACCGCGCGCCGGGCATCGTGCCGATCCTCGAACCAGATGCGCCCGATCTCGAGCTGCGCCTGATCGCGCCAGGTCGAGTTGTAGGTGCCGACCAGCAGCGGCTGACGGCGTTGCGCGGTGATCGCGTACAGGTCGGCCAGCGCGCCCGCGCCATCTCTTTGGGCCCGGGCGATATGAGCAGCCCGCCACAGCGCGTCGTCGCGCAGGCCGCTGTGCGGAAAGCTGTGGGCGAGCGCCTCGTATTCGGCCCGTGCCTGCGCGGGCGCCGCTTGCTCGATGAGCGCGGCTGCCTCGAACTGAAGGTTGTCGACCACCTCGTGGCGGTCCAGGCTGCGCGCCAGCGCGAGCAGCCGCTCACGAAGCTGCGGGGGTCGGAGGCGGACCAGCAGGCGCACGGCGTCATCGGCGGGGGCGGCATCGGGATAGCGCCTGATGGCAAGCTCGCAGTCGGACTGCGCGCGCGCGGGGTCGGAAAGCTTGTCGGCCCACAGCTCGGCTGCGCGCGCCAGCCCGCGCGCCGGATCTCGGCCCAGCGTCGAACGCTCGATCTGCGCCACCCGCTCGTACTCGAGCGCGGCCTCTCGATACTGACCTGCGCGCTCGAGCTCCTCGGCGTGCAGGAGGGCGGCCTGGCCGGCCGCGACGTCGGGCGGAAGCGGCGCTTGCGCGTGCGCGCACGCCGCCATCAGGAGCGGGAAGCCGCCAGCTCGCACAGGATCTCGGCGCCCCGGCAGGCGGCGGCCGCGTCGACGTCGAGGTGGGTGACCGCACGGAGTCGGCGCGCTCCGACCGGATTGACGAGCACGCCCCGCTCGCGCGCCCGCGCCGCGAAGTCGGCCGCGGCGGGCAGCCGCGGGTCTACGAGATCGAACAGGACGATGTTGGTCTCGACCGGATCGGCGACCCGCACGCCGGGCGCGGTCCTGAGCACCTCGGCGAACCGGCGCGCGCTTTCGTGATCCTGCGCCAGCCGGATCAGGTTGTGCTCGAGCGCATACAATCCGGCCGCGGCCAGGATGCCGGCCTGCCGCATGCCGCCGCCCATCACCTTGCGCCACCGGTGGACGCGGCGAATGAACACGCGCGTTCCCGCGACGAGCGAGCCCACGGGCGCACCCAGCCCCTTGGAAAGGCACACGCTCACCGATTCGAACAGGGCGGCCAGCTCGGCCGGCGGCCGTCCCGACGCGACCGCAGCATTCCAGAGGCGCGCCCCGTCGAGATGGGTGCCGCAGCCGTGAGCGCGCGCCCACGCGCACACCGCTTCCACCTGCGGCTGCGGCCAGATCCGACCGCCCGCAAAGTTGGACGTGTTCTCGACCCACACCAGGCGCGAGGGCGCGCTCGAGTGGTCGTCGGCCTTGTAGCCGGCGTCGAGATCGGCGGGCTCATAGAGGCCGCCGCGCCCGCAGAAGGTGAACTGGACGCCCGAGATGATTGCGCCCGCGCCCGCCTCGTAGAGCCAGTTGTGGGAGCCTTCGCCAATCAGCACGTCGTCGCCGGGCTGGGTGTGCCCCTTGAGCGCAATCTGATTGGCCATCGAGCCCGACGGTACGAAGAGCGCAGCCTGCTGGCCCAGAAGGGCCGCCACCCGGTCTTGCAGCGCGTTGACGGTCGGATCCTCGCCGTACACGTCGTCGCCCACCTCGGCCCGCGCCATGGCCTCGCGCATGCCCGGCGATGGTTTGGTGACGGTGTCGCTGCGCAGATCGATCGGATGTGCGGTCACAGGATTCCTTCGCGTCTCGCTCCGGCGCGGCTCGGCGGCTCGCTCCGCCGCACTCCGCTCGCAAGCCTCGAAACCCCGCGCCTGCGCTCGCCGCTCATTGTATTCCTTCGCGGCTCGCTCCGGCGCGGCTCGGCGGCTCGCTCCGCCGCACTCCGCTCGCAAGCCTCGAAACCCCGCGCCTGCGCTC
>DATFWX010000212.1:0-3366 GCA_035258845.1 Polyangia bacterium
ACCTTTCCCAGCGCCAGCTTGCCGCGGGGCGCGTTGGCCAGCCCCTGCGCTGCCATGGGCCGCGGCTCGGCACCGCCGGGCGGTCCGCCCCAGATGCCCCACTGCGGGTTCTGGCACTTGATGGGCCCGCTCCAGTAGTGCCGGATGATGTAGCGGGCCTGGAAGTTGTTCATCCCGCCCGGCTGCGTGCGCGTTTCGGCCACACCCTCGCGCCCGCCCTCGAGCGCCGGCGCCGCGCGGAAGATGAGGTCGTCGGACAGCGCCTGCCGGTCGTAGCGCGTGTGCAGCCGGGTCAGCACGAAGCGACCGTAGCGCGCCATCTCACGCTGGCCCATCACGTCGGCGCCCAGCGTGCTGAGCTCGTCGGGCCGCAGCGGTGGGGTCGGGCACGGATCGCAGGAGCCGGTGTCCCAGGCATACTCGGTCACCACCGCACGCCCGCCATAATGCGAGATGGTGGCGTCGAAGAGCTCCGCATAGAACCCCGGAAAGCTCGCGCGCACCTCGTCGGCCACTTCCAGGTTGGTCGGGATGGGAACCGTTCGGTAGTTGGCGACCTCGAACCGGCTCGATGGGCTCAGCACGTAGACGATGAGGTCCTGCTTGGCTTCCGCATTCAAGAGCCCGAGCCGGATCGGCAGCCGCAGCTCGTTGGACTCGAAGTGGAAGCGCAGCGGCGACAGCACGAGCAGCCCCTGGGCATCCCGCTGCACCTTGGCGATGTCAACCTTGGCCACGAAGAACTTCATCTGGTCGCGCACATAGGGCGCCAGCGCCTCCGCCGCCCCGCTCGGGATCTTGTACTTGTGGGCGCGCAGCCACTTCTCGAGGCCCGACGACTCCTCGGCCGACAGGATCAGGATCTGGTACTCGCCGACCACGAACTTGGCCAGGATCTTGACCCCGTACTCCTCGGCTGGCGCCGAGGCCGCCTTGCGCGGAACCGGCACCGCGCCTCCGCGCGCCATCTTCTCTTCATCGTAGCGGGGCGCGCACGGATCCTGCTCCCAGTACTCGACCAGACGCGGCGCCGAGAGCTGGTCGATGTGGTCGAACACGTCGTGCGGCAGCACCTTGACGTTTTCCTTCTGCAAAACCACCGGGACCGGCACCACCATCGCAAAGTCTTCGGGCGGCCCCTTGTAGTTGTTGGACATGGTCATGACCGTGCGGTTGCCGCTTCGCATGAGCACGACCTGCGACGCGTTGTTGACCAGCTTGGCGTCGGCGCCCGACACGAAGAAGCCGCAGAATGCGGCCGCGCTGAGCGGGCAGCCGAGCACCAGAAGCGGTCCCAGAACACGAAGACGCCGTTGCAGTCGCAGACGCATGCACCCTCCTCGGCCCGATCCGGGCAGGACGGTGCATATAGACGGGCGAGCCCCCCGCCTGGTTCTGTGGCGCGGCCGTCCCCCGGCCGCCGTACACTATCACATCATGAGCCGCTGGTCGTTTGCGATCGACGTGGGCGGCACGTTCACCGATTGTGTGGCCCGGCCGCCCGAGGGCGGCGAGCGAACCTGCAAGCTCCTGTCCACGGGCATTTGGAAGGGCGCGTGCGGCGCCGGCAGCACGGCCGCGGCGATCGTGGATCGGGCGCGGGGCCAGGATCCGGACGAGTTCTGGGCCGGCTTTGCGTTGCGGCTCCTGGATGCGGGCGGACGGACGGCCGAGGTGCAGCGGGTGGCCCGGTTTGCGCGCGCGCACGCGCGCCTGGAGCTGGAGCGGCCTTTTTCGGCCGCGCCCGCGCCGGGCACCCGCTACGAGCTCGACTCCGGTGAAGAGGCGCCCATCGGGGCCATCCGGCGGGTCCTGGGCTTGCGGCTGGGTGCGCCCCTGCCCGCTCTCGATGTGCGGCTGGGCACAACGCGGGGCACCAATGCCCTGCTCGAGCGCACGGGCGCGCGCACCGCTTTGGCGGTCACTCGCGGATTTGGCGATTTGCTCGCGATTGGCACCCAGGCGCGGCCCCATCTGTTTGCGCTGGCCATCCGCAAGCCGCCGCCGCTCTGCGAGCGCGTGATCGAGATCGACGAGCGCCTGGCCGCCGATGGCACCGTGCTAAGAGCGCCCGATCGTGCGCGCGTGCGCGCGCAGCTCGAGGAGCTGCGGGCAGCTGGCATCGCGTCGCTGGCGGTGTGTCTCCTGCACGCCTGCGTAAATCCGGCGCACGAGGTGCTGGTGGCCCAGCTGGCGCGCGCGGTCGGCTTTGCCGAGGTGAGCGCGAGCTGGGAGCGCGCACCGGTCGAGAAGCTGCTGGCACGCGCCCAGACCACGGTGCTGGATGCCTACCTGAACCCGGTTCTGCGCGCCTACGTGGCCGGGCTGCGGCGCGCGCTGGGCGCGGGCTCGCGCCTGCACATCATGACCTCGGCCGGGGGCCTTTGTGCAGCCGAGCGGCTGACCGGCCCGGACAGCCTGCTGTCGGGACCAGCCGGCGGCGTGGTGGGGGTCGCACGCGCAGCCGGGGCGGCCGGGTTTGCGCGCGCGATCGGGTTCGACATGGGTGGCACGTCGACCGATGTGTCGCGCTGGGACGGCCGGTTCGAGCTCGAGCACGAGGCCGAGAAAGCGGGCGTGCGCGTGTCGACGCCGGTGCTCGCGATCGAGACCGTGGCCGCGGGCGGCGGCTCGGTGTGCGGCTTCGACGGGGTGAAGCTCACGGTGGGGCCGTCCAGCGCGGGCGCCGATCCGGGTCCGGCCTGCTATGGTCGCGGCGGCCCGCTCACGGTGACCGACTGCAACCTGGTGTTGGGGCGGATCCTTTTCGAGCGCTTCCCGTTTCCGCTCGACCGCGCGGCGCCGCTGGCGCGCCTGGCCGCGCTGGCCGGCCAGATCGCGGCCGCACCCACGGGCCGCCCGCTGAGCGCGCTCGCGCTGGCCCAGGGCTTCGTCGAGGTGGCCAACGCGGCCATGGCGCGCGCGATCCGAGCGGTTTCGGTCGCACGCGGCTACGATCCGGCCGATCATGCTCTGGTTTGCTTCGGCGGCGCGGGCGGCCAGCATGCGTGCGCGCTGGCGCGCGAGCTGCGGATCCGGCGCGTGCTCATCCATCCCCACGCGGGCGTGCTGTCGGCATGGGGCATCGGGCGGGCCGATCTGCGGCGCCTGCGCGAGAAAAGCGTGCTCGAGCCGTTTTCGACGGCCGCGCTGGCGCGCCTGGAGCCGCTCGGGCGGGCACTCGCAGAGGCGGCGGCGGCCGAGGTGGCGGCCGAAGGTGTCCAGCCCGAGCCGCCCCGGCGCCAGCTGGACCTGCGCTACCAGGGCGTGGACGCGGTGCTGGCGGTCGACGAGCCCGCCGATGGCGACTGGCGCGCCGCCTACGAGCGTCTCCACATGGAGCGGTACGGCTACCGCCACGCCGAG
>DATFWX010000213.1:0-25386 GCA_035258845.1 Polyangia bacterium
CGATGGGCGGGTCTTCGACAGAAAGGTCGACCACCGGCAGCTCGGACAGCGCGCGCGAGACCGCTGCGTTCAAGGTCTGCTGCGGGATCTGCAGGGTGGCCTGCCCGTCGGCGTGGGCGGCCACCTGACCAATTGCCGCCAGCTGCTCGCGCGCGACCGGGCGCGCCAGCTTGATGACCACCTGCTTGTGCGGCCGCACGCGATGCACCAGCTCGCGCAGGTTGCCCTCATAGGTGAGGCGCCCCTTGTCGATCACAATCACGCGCGGGCACAGCGCGACCACATCGTCCATGTAATGGCTGGTCAGGAGCACGGTGGCGCCGAAGCGCTCGTTGTAGGTGCGGATGAACTCGCGGATGGTGACCTGCATGGACACGTCGAGCCCGATGGTGGGCTCGTCGAGAAACAGAACGCGCGGCCGATGCAAAAGCGCCGCCACCAGCTCGCACTTCATGCGCTCGCCGAGCGAGAGCTGGCGCGTGGGCCGATTGACCAGCCCGGCCAGGCCCAGAAGGTCGACCAGCTCGGCCACCGTCTGCTCAAAGCTGGCTTTGGGCAGATCATAGATGGCGCGATTGAGCGCGAAGGTCTCGACGGGGGGCAGATCCCACAAGAGCTGCTGCTTCTGTCCCATCACGAGCGTGATCGATTTCAGGAACTCGACCTCGCGCCGCTGCGGGATGTGGCCGCCCACCCGCACCGCGCCTGCAGTCGGCCACAGAAGGCCCGACAGGATCTTGAGCGTGGTGGTTTTGCCGGCGCCGTTGGGGCCCAGAAACCCGACCCGTTCGCCGGGCCCGATGGCAAACGACAGGTCGTCGACTGCGGTGACGGTCTCGTACCGGCGCCGGACCAGCGAGCGCAATGTGGCCCCCAGGCCGGCCTCGCGCCGGTGTACCTTGTACTGCTTGATCAGCCGATCGACTTCGATCACCCGGCGCCGAAATCTACCATAGCTGTGCTACGCTTGCCCCATGCGCGCGCTGGCGACAGCGCTCGGGATGCTGGCCTGCAGCGTGGCCCGGCCGCCTGCCCCAGCCGCCGCCCCCACCTCCACGCCAGCCCCGGCCCCGGCCGACCCCTTCGCGGTGCGTTCGAACATCCTGCGCGCCGACTATGCCGGCTCCAAGGCCTGCGCCGGTTGCCACGCCGACCTGTATCAAGGCTTCCTGGCCTCGCCGATGCACAACATGACCCGGCTGCCCGCGGGCGCGAGCGTGCGCGCACCGTTCGACGGCGCGAGCTTCCAGTTCAAGGACGACAGCGTGCGCTTCCTGCAGGCGGGCGGCGAGCGATTCATGCAGATCGCGTCACAGAAGTTCGGGCAACACGTCTACCACGTGACCAAGATCATCGGCGGGCGTTACCGTGAGGACTTCGCGGGCGTCGAGGTGGCGGCGGCCGACCCCGGCGCGCGCACGCTGGGCGACCCGCGCCGCGAGCTCGTGCTGCCGGCCAGCTTCGTGTTTGGCTCACGCGCCTTCCGGCTCAAGGGCTACTCGGTGATGGTGGCCGAGCGGCCCGGCCTGCGCGCGGGCGGCGTGTGGAACCAGACCTGCATCCTGTGCCACAACACGAATCCCTACCTGGACAGCATGCTGGGCGCGCTTCTGGGGCCGGGCGCACCCGCGTACCAGGGCGAGGTGGTGGACGCGCTCTTGCCGCCCGAGCGCCGCTTCGCCTTCGAGGTGAACGATCGGGCCGGGCTCGCGCGCGCACTGGCCGACGAGATCCGCTTCCTGGGCGAAAAGCCCCAGAGCGGGGACGAGCGCGCGTTGCTTGCGCAAGCCCTGCAGACGATGCGTACCCGCTTCGACGCCGCGCACCTCCTGGAGGTCGGGATTGGCTGCGAGTCGTGTCACGGCGGCAGCCGCGAGCACACGCGTCGCTTCGAGAGCAAGCCCGTATTCGAGGTGCGGGCCCCCTTCCTGTACGCGCGCCCGGCCGCGCAGCCCGGCCACGTGCCCACGCGCGCCGAGCTCATCAACCGAACCTGCGCGCGCTGTCACCAGGTGCTGTTCTCGCGCTACCCGTTCACCTGGGAAGGCGGGCTCCGGTCGCGCGGCCCCGGCGGAAGCTCGATCAATTCGGGCGAGGCCCGCGACTTCCTGCTGGGTGGATGCGCGGGCGCGCTTGCATGCACGGCGTGTCACGATCCGCACTCCGAGGACAAGCCGGAGCGGATGGCCGAGCTGCAAAGTACGCGCGGCAACGCGGTCTGCACGAGCTGCCACGGCAAGTACGCCGACCCGGCCGCGCTGCGTGCGCACGCGCATCACGATCCCGAGGGTGCTGGGGGGGTCTGCATCAACTGCCACATGCCGCGCAAGAACATGGGCCTGGGCTACACGCTCACCCGGTACCATCGCATCGGTTCGCCCACCGAGCGCGCGCGCGTCGAGCAGGACCGGCCGCTCGAGTGCGCGCTCTGCCACCTCGACCGCTCGGTCGGCGCGCTGGTCTCGGACATGGAGCGGCTGTGGGGGAAGCACTACGATCGGGCGGCGCTTTCGGCCCTGTACGGCGACCTGTCGGCGTCGCCGCTTCTGGCCACCCTCAGCCGCGGCAAGGCGCACGAGCAAGGCACCGCGATCGGCCTCTTGGGCGAGCACAAGGTGCAGGCCGCCCTGCGCGAGGTCGCGCGCGAGCTGACCAATCACTATCCGCTGGTGCGCTACTTCGCGCGCGAGGCGCTGAGCGCGATCGTGGGCCAGAGCTGCCCGGTCGATCTCGATCAGGACGACGCGCAGGTAAGGGCGCAGGCCGCACGCTGGCTCGACAAGGTGTCCGGGAGCACCGCTTCACGGTGAGCCCGGAGCTTGCGCCCGCGCGATCGCCCTGGCTTGGCCTGTCGGCGGTCTGCGTGGGCAGTTTCATGGCGACGCTCGACGGCAGCATCGTCAACCTGGCGCTGCCGGCGCTGCACGACCAGTTCCACGTGGGCATCACGAGCGTCGAGTGGGTGGTGACCGCGTATCTGCTCGCAGTCAGCGCGAGCCTGCTGGCGCTGGGGCGGCTGGGCGACCTGTGGGGCCACCGGCGCGTGTTCGTGGGCGGCCTTTTCGGGTTCGCGATCGGCTCGGCGCTGTGCGCCGGATCGAGCAGCCTGGGCGAGCTGGTCGCGGCCCGCGTGCTGCAAGGGCTGGGCGCCAGTGCCATGGTGGCGCTCGGCGCCGCCATCATCACTGATCTGTTCCCGCGCGAGATGCGCGGCCGCGCCCTGGGTGTGATCTCGAGCGTGGTCGCGGCCGGCCTGACGGCGGGGCCGCCGCTGGGCGGGTTCCTGCTGCAGCATCTGTCCTGGCACTGGATCTTCCTGGTCAATGTGCCGGTGGGTCTTTTCGGAGCGATCTGGGCCTTGCGCATCCTGCCCGAGCGCCGCCAACCGCTCGCGGGCGGCTTCGACCTCGCGGGCGCGTTGTGGTCGGCGCTCGCAATGAGCGCGCTCCTGGGAGCGCTCGACCTGGCCGCACGCGGACATGCCCGCGCGATTGGCCTTTTTTTCCTGGGCACCGCGCTGGCGGCGGGCGTGCTGTTTGCGCAGCGGGAGCAGCGCGCCGCCGAGCCGCTGGTCGACCCCGGCCTGTTTCGCAGCCGGCTGTTCTCGGCCGGGATCGTGGCCACGCTGCTGTCGTACACGGCCATGTTTGCGTCGACGCTTCTGACCCCGTTTTACCTGGCGCAGGTACGTCACCTTCCGGCCAGCACGATGGGCCTGGTGTTGACCGCGGTGCCGGTCGGCGTGGCGGGCGTCGGGCCGGCGGCCGGCTACCTGTCCGATCGGATCGGCTCGCGCGGCCTCTGCGTCAGCGGGATGGTGGCGCTCGCGGTCGGGCTGGGCGGCCTGGCCGAGCTGGGCGCCCGCGACCCTCTGTGGACGGTGGTTGTGCGGCTGGGCCTGTGCGGGCTCGGCATGGGCCTGTTCCAGTCGCCCAACAGCAGCGCGGTCATGGGTACGCTGCCGCGGGCCCGTCTCGGCATCGGGGCCGGCGTCCTGGCATCGGCGCGCAACCTGGGCATGCTGCTCGGCATCGCGGTCGCGGGCGCGCTGCATGGTCTGCGCGCCGGACCGAGCGCTGCCGGCCATGCTTTTCTGGCCGGCTATGCGCTGGCGCTCGGCGTCGCGGCCGCAGTCGCAACGCTGTCGGCGGTGGTATCGCTGGTGCGCGCCTGAGCGACCGTCGGGCTACCGGATATCCCCCGCCTCGACGATGTCCTTGATCCGCCGCAAAAAGTCGTTGCCCAGAACACCGTCGATGACTCGATGATCGTACGACAGCGCCAGGTACATGCGTGGGTGCACCACGATCACGTCCTCACCCTCGGGGGTCGCGATCACGGTGGGCCGCTTCTCGATCTCGCCCATGCGCAGGATGCCGACCTGCGGCTGATTGATGATGGCAGTCCCGTACAGGTTGCCGCGCGGGCCCGGATTGGTCAGCGTGAAGGTGGCACCCGCGAGGTCGTCGGGCCTTAACGCCTTGCGGCGCGCGCGCTCGGCCAGATCGCGAATCGCGTCGGCGATGCCCTGCAGCGACAGCTTGTCGGCATGGTGGATCACGGGGACCACCAGGCCTTCGGCCACGTCGACCGCGATGCCGAGATGGATCTCGGCGCGCACGATGAGCGCGTCGCCCGTCGATGCCACGGCGGCATTCATGCGCGGCACTGCGCGCAGCGCCTCGACCGCGGCGACGGCCACGTAGGCGGTGAACGAGGGCCGCTGGTCCTTGGGCAGAGCCGCCCGCGCTCGCGATACCTTGAACAGATCAGCGTCGCACACGCAGGTCACGTGGGGCGCGGTGTGCTTCGAGTACACCATGTGCTCGGCAATGATCCGGCGGCGTCGATCGAACGGCACCACCTGGTCGGCCGGGCCCGGCTTGACCTCGGGCACCCGGTAGGCACCGGTCGCCACCACCAGGCTCGGCGGCGGCGGGGCCAGGGGCACGCCCACGGTCGCGACCGGCGCCGCGGGCGCCGATGCGGCTTTTGCGGCGGCGGAGCTGGCGGCTGCGGCCGCGGGCGTCGAGCCGTCCCCACGCGCGGCCTGGGCCGCCCGCAGCACGTCCTCCTTGGTGATGCGGCCGTGCTCCCCGCTGCCGGCAAGCTGGGCCAGGTCCACGCCCTGCTCGCGCGCCAACCTGCGCACGGTCGGGGACGCCGGGGAGGGCGGGGCCGGCTCGGCCGTCGGTGCGGCCGCGGCTGCGGGCGCAGCGGCGGCGGGGGGCGCAGCGGCGGCGGGGGGCGCAGCGGGCGCAGCCGTCGCAGCGGGCGCAGTAGGCGCAGCCGCGGCAGCGGTTGCGGCCGCCGTCTGCGCGCCGTCGCTTTCGATCACGACCAGGTCGGCGCCCACGCCCACCCGCGCGCCCTCGGCGGCCAGCAGCCGCTGCACCACTCCCGCCACCGGGGAGGGCAGCTCCGCGTTGGCCTTGTCGGTTTCGATCTCCATCAGCGGCTGGTCGCGCGCCACGTGGTCGCCCGGCTTGACCAGCCACTTCGCGATGACCGCCTCCACCACGCTCTCGCCGAGCTGGGGCAGCTTGACGCTGGTTTCCATGGCCAACCCAATTATATACACCGACCCCGCGGGTTCGATCGGGCTCGATTTGCGGTAGACTCCGGGACGTGAAGTTTGGTTCCTTCGCCAGCCTGCGTGACGCGCTGGTCGGGCGCGAGGTACCGTGCCGCGTGCGGGGCTGCGACCGCACCTGGCTGTGGTCCAAGGAAGACATCGCAGCCGCGCAGGCGCGCGGGGAGGCGCATCCGCCCAAACGCATGTGCCCGGCCTGCCACGACCGTTTCGAGGCCACGGCCGATCGAGCGGTCGCCTGCTCGCGCAAGGACTGCGCCGGCACCTGGACCTGGCCGCGCATGGCTCAGCTCGAGTCCTGGGTGCAGGCGCACCGGCCCAGCGACGGCCCCGCGCCCCCGCGCGGTTTGTGCGCCACCTGCCGCCAGACCGCCCACGAAAAGAGCGACCGCGAGGTCACCTGCCGGTTGCGGGGCTGCGCAAATACCTGGACCTGGAGCGCGCAGGCCCAGCTGGCCGCGGTCGAGGAGACCAACGACTCCGATCCGCAGCCGCCCAAGCGGCTGTGCGCGCAGTGCGAGGCCGACCTGCACACGTTGACCGATCATCATCTGCCGTGCCGGGTGCGCGGCTGCGACCGCAGCTGGGTGTGGACGCGCTGGGGCCAGCTGGAGGCGCTGCGCGCCGGCAAGACCGTCGACCTCGAGCATGCGCCGGCCCGCATGTGTGAGCGTTGCGCGAGCAGCCTCAGCGAGTTCAAGGATCAAGAGCTGCCGTGCCGGGTGCGCGGCTGCAAGCACACCTGGAGCTTCACCGCGCGCGCCCAGCTCGAAGCCCAGCTGGCCGGCGAGACCGCTCCGCCCCGGCGCATGTGCGCCTCCTGCCTCGAGCGCTACGGCAAGCTGACCGATCAGGAAGTGCCGTGCAAACGGCCGGCCTGCAAGCACACCTGGATCTGGAAGCGGGGCGCGCAGCTGGGGGGCAAGCGCAAACGGCCGCCGGCGCGCTTTTGCGAGGCTTGCGAGGCCGATCTGGCCAAGCTGCAGGATCGGGCCGTGCCGTGCGAGACCGAGGGCTGCCCGGGCACGTGGACCTGGACCCGGGCGGCGCAGCTCATGAGCGGCGCCAAGAAGCCGCCCCATCACGTGTGCGAGTCGTGCGCGAAGTTCATCGAGAGCGTGCAGCCCAAAGAGATCCCGTGCGCCCGCTGCAGCAAGACCATCCACTGGTCCAAGCACAATCAGCTCTTGACCAAGCTGGGTCGCTGGGTGGAGCCGACCGTGTGTGGAAGCTGTAAGCTCGAGGCGGCGCGCGGCGGATGACCGTCACGGTCGACCGGTTGGTTTCGCGGGATAGGTCGGAGTCTTAACGACGGCGCTCTTCACGCGGCTGGGGAGCCGCGTGCGCCGGCGCGGGCGCTGCGCGATAGGGAGCCGGTGCCGGCGCGGGCGCTGCGCGATAAGGAGCCGGTGCCGGCGCGGGCGCTGCGCGATAGGGAGCCGGTGCCGGAGCGGGCGCTGCACGATAGGGCGCCGGTGCCGGAGCGGGCGCTGCGCGATAGGGAGCCGGTGCCGGCGCGGGCGCCGCACGATAGGGTGCCGGAGCGGGCGCTGCACGATAGGGCGCCGGAGCGGGCGCAACCGGAGCCGGACGCACGGGAGCGGGCGCCGGAGCCGGGCGATACGGAGCCGGCGCAGCCGGAGCCGGACGCACCGGAGCGGGAGCTGCCGGAACCGGACGCACGATGGGCGCGGCCGGAGCCGGGCGCACGGGCGCCGGAGCAACCGGAGCCGGACGCACCGGCGCCGGAGCAACTGGAGCCGGACGCGCGGCTGGCGCGGCGGGAGCCGGACGCATGGGCGTCGGCGCCGCCGGAACCGAGCGCACCGCAGGCGCTGCCTGAGCGGGACGCACAGGCGCCACCGGAGCCGCACGCATCGCAGCGGGCGCCGCGCGCACCGGAGCAATCACGCCCGGCCGCGGCGGCGCAACGTGCACCGGGCTGACCGGCCTGCCGACCGCAGCCGCCACGTGCGCAGCCGGCGGGCCCGCATTCCAACGCGCGCCCGCGTAGGTGACCTGACTGCGCACCGGCGTCGTGGCCGCGAACGCATAATGCACGCGCTCGTAAGGCACCGAATACGTCCACACGCGCGGGCTCGTGAAGTAAGGCGCGTCGACGAAGCACCAGTAGGGCGAGTACACGTTATACGAGACCGTCACGCCCCAGGGCGCCAGCGGAGCCCAACCCACGTAGCCGCCACCAAACCGCCACTCGACCCAGGACGGACCCCACACCGAGTCGGGCACCCACACCCAGCCATAGACCGGATCCATCAGCCAGCGCCCATAGTGAAAGGGCGCCCAGCCCCAGTCCCAGTCGGTTTCGAACGACCACCCGTAGTCGGTGTAGACCCATTGCCCGCCGCTGGAGTAGGGCCGGAAGCCCACTCCCACGACGCCAGGGCTGGGCCGCCACACGCGGCCGTACCGGCCGACATACACCCAGTCGCCGTAGGGCGAGAGCGTGTCATAGAAAACGCCAATCGAAACCTCGCCGTGATGACCCACCCGAACCGGGCGCAGGTCGGTCACGAGTACATCTGCCGAGGCCGTGCTAGCCCAGCCTACGGTCGCTGCTGCCAGCAGCCCAGACAGAGCCAGTACCATTCGTTTCATAGGGCATCTCTCCTTCCGCTGTTCCCTCTTTGGTGCAGCCTGCATGCCATAGTCTAACCAATGATAAGGTGAGCGCTATTTTAAGGCCATCCCGCTTGGTGAGGCAGTTTGCCTCGGGTGGTTCCGCACACCGTGAACGTCCGACAACACCTGATATACTGCCCGCGATGGCCTCCGCGCAGCCCTTGTTTTTGCGCGCCTGCAGGGGCGAGCCCACCGAGCGCCGCCCGCTGTGGCTGATGCGCCAGGCCGGTCGCTACCTGCCCGAGTATCGCGAGGTGCGCGCGCAGATCTCTTTCCTTGATCTGTGCAAGCATCCCGAGCTCGCATGCGAGGTCACGCTGCAGCCGATTCGCCGCTTCGGTTTCGACGCTGCCATTCTGTTCTCGGACATCTTGGTCCCGGTCGAGGCAATGGGCTGTCCGGTTGTGTTTCCGGACCCGGGCGGCCCCATGCTGCCCCAGCCGGTGCGCGTGCCCGCCGACATCGAGCGCCTGCGTGTGCCCGATCCGGCGGCCGAAATGCCATTCGTGCTGGAGGCGCTGCGCAGGGTCCGAGCCGCGCTCGCGCCAGCGACCGCTCTCATCGGTTTCGCGGGGGCGCCGGTGACGCTGGCTTCGTACATGGTCGAAGGCGGGAGCTCCAAGAACTTCACGCTGCTCAAGGGACTGCTCCATGGCGCACCCGCGGCGGCGCGCCTGCTTCTGGGCAAGCTGGCCGATACGGTGGCGCTCTATCTGGCTGCGCAGGTGGAGGCAGGCGCGCAGGCGGTGCAGCTGTTCGACACCTGGGCCGGCATGCTGGCGCCCGACGACTATTCCGAATTTGCGCTGCCCTACACCGCGCAGATCGTGAGCGCGTTGCGCGCGCGTTCCGTGCCGGTCATCGTCTATGTCAACGGCGGCGGAACGCTGCTCGAGCGCGTCGCGCGCACCGGCTGCGACGTGGTGGGGCTGGATTGGCGCATCGACATCGCGGAGGCGCGCGCGCGCCTGGGCCCGGAGCGGCCGGTGCAGGGCAACCTCGACCCGTGCGTGCTGCTGTCGACGCCGGAGGTGGTGGCGCGCAAGGCGCGCACGATCGGGGCCGCCGCGGGCGCACGCGGACACATCTTCAACCTGGGCCACGGCGTCCTGCCCGAAACACCGCTCGCCAGCGTCGAGGCGCTGGTCGAGGCGGTGCGAGGCCTGCCATGAGCGAGCCCGCGACCGCGGTCGTGCTGCTCAATCTGGGCGGGCCCGATTCGCTCGATGCGGTCGAGCCATTCCTGTTCAACTTGTTCTCGGATCGCGACATCATCCGCGGCTTTTTCGGGCTGCCGCTGCCCCGCTTCGTCGCGCGGCGCATCGCGCGCAAGCGGACGCCGATCGTGCAGGAGAACTATCGCCTCATTGGCGGCCGCTCGCCGCAGCTCGAGCTGACGCGCCGTCAGGGTGACGCGCTCGCACGCGCGCTCGGCCTGCCGGTGTTTATCGCCATGCGCTACTGGCATCCGCGCGCGAACGAGACCGTGGCCGACCTCGCGCGGCAAAACGTGCGCCGCATCGTCGCGGTCACTTGTTACCCGCATTACTCGGGCGCCACCACCGGCTCCAGCCTGCGCGATCTCGAGCGCGCGCTCGCCGGCAGCGGGATCGAGCTGTGCGCGGCCGTCGACCGCTACGCCGACGATCCGGGATACGTGTCCGCGCTGGCCGAAACCATCGCCGAGGGACTGGCCGGGTATCCGGTCCCGGCGCGCAGCCGAGCTCAGGTGCTGTTTTCGGCGCACTCGTTGCCGCTCACGTTCGTCAAGCGCGGAGATCCCTATCTCGGCGAAATCGAGAAAACCATTGCGGCCGTGGTGGCGCGGCTCGAGCTGGCGGGCCGCTGGCACCTGTCGTTTCAGAGCCGGGTCGGGCGCATCAAGTGGCTCGAGCCGTCGACCGCCGCCAAGCTGCGCGAGCTGGCCGCCGCCGGGCACAAGGACGTCCTGGCGGTGCCGATCTCGTTCGTATCCGATCACATCGAGACGCTGCAGGAGATCGACATCCTCTACAAGGGAGTGGCGGATGAGCTGGGCATGAGCGGGTTCCGGCGCTGCCGGGCGCTCAACGACGCGCCGGCCTACATCCAGGCCCTTGCGCGGCTGGTGCGAGCGGCGCTGGCGCGCGTGCCGGGCGCCGCCGCGGCCTGAGATGCCCGACACGCCGCGCGTCATCGTGGTCGGCGGTGGCATCAGTGGGCTTTGCACTGCCTACCTTTTGGCCCGGCGCGGGCTCAGAGTCTCGGTGCTCGAGCAGGGCGCGCCCGGCGGCAAGATCGTGACCGAGCGCCAGAGCGGTTTCCTGCTCGAACATGGACCGCAGGGGTTTCTCGACAACACGCCCGAGTCACTGGCGCTGGCCAGTGAGCTGGGCCTTGCGCCCCTGCGCGCACACGCGCGTGCAAAAAAACGGTTCCTGTATTTCCGTGGGCGGCTCGAGCGCATCCCGGAAGGGCCGGGCGCGCTCCTGCGCACGCGCATCCTGTCGCCGCGCGGCAAGGCGCGCCTGCTCTGGGAGCCGTGGGCGAAAGGACCGCCCGCGAGCGAGGACGAAACCGTGCTCGCGTTCGCCGAGCGGCGGCTGGGCCGCGAGCCCGCCCGGCGCCTGGTGGCGGCCATGGTGGCCGGTGTGTACGCGGGCGATGCGGCACGCCTGTCGGTGGCCTCGGCGTTTCCGCGGCTTCGCAAGCTGGAGGTAGAGCATGGCTCGCTCCTGCGTGGGATGCGGCGCTCGGGCGCGGCGGGACCGGGGCCTGCGGGCACGCTGACCTCGTTCGCGGACGGCATGGGCTCGATCATCACGGCTCTGGCACGGGCGCTCGGGCCGGCCGTGATGCGCGCACACGCGCGCTCGATCGAGCGGACGGGCGCTCAGCTGCGCACGCATACCGACGACAGCGGGCCCGTGGCCGCGGACGCGGTCGTGCTGGCTACGCCGGCCTACGCGAGCGCGGCCCTTCTGGGCGGGCTGGCGGCGCCGCTGGCCGAAATCCCGTACGTTGCGGTCGATGTGGCCTACCTCGGCTATGCGCGCGCCGACGTGGAGCACGACCTCGAGGGGTTTGGGTTTCTGGTTGCCCCGGGCGAGGACGTGCGGGCGCTGGGCGTGCTGTGGGAGTCGAGCATCTTTCCCGAGCGCGCGCCCGACGGGCAGGTTCTTCTGCGGGTGGTGCTCGGCGGTGCGCGCGATCCGGAGGCCGCGCGCCTGGAGCCGGCGGCCGTGATCGCGCTGGCGCGCGAGACGCTGGCGCGCGCGCTGGGCGTGCGGGCGGAGCCACGCTTTGCCCGGCTGATCCGCCACCCGCGCGGGATCCCGCAGTACACGGTCGGCCACGCGGCGCGCGTGCAAGCGGCGGCCGCGGCCGAAGCCGCCTGGCCGGGCCTTTTCTTGACCGGCAACGCGCTGCGCGGGGTGGGCTACAACGACTGCGTGCGGGAGGCCCATCAGGTGGCTGCGCGGGTGGCGGCGCATCTGGGCAAGACGTGAGGCCAGCTTGCCCAGCGCGACGATTGACCTATACTGAGCTCCTCACATGACGCACGCACACCGCGGTTAGCCACCTTTCGTCTGTCCCCACACTCCCAACTGAAAGGAGAAATGTCATGTCTCTGCCTCTGTCTACGTCCGTCATTGTCGAGATCCGAGCCGCCGAGGGCGGCGACGACGCCAAGCTGCTGGTTTTCGAGCAGGTTGCCATCTACGGGCACCGGGCGCTCCGGGGGGGTCTTTAGCCTCGAGATCATCGAGCAGCGGCGGGGCCTTTGTATGCTGCGTGTCTCGGGGCCGGGCGCGATCGCCCAGTTCCGCGACGAGCCGGGCGGGCATCGCTGGCAGCGCGTGCCGCCCACCGACAAGCGCGGCCGCGTCCACACCAGCACCATCACGGTGGCCGTGCTGCCCGAGCCCACGCCCACCGAAGTACGGATTTGCGAGGCCGATCTCGATTGGTCGACCTGCCGCGGCACCGGCAGCGGCGGCCAGAAGCGCAACAAGACCGAGTCGACGGTCCTCTTGACCCACCTTCCGACCGGGCTGCAGGTGCGCTGCGAGAGCTCGCGCTCACAGTTGCACAATCGGGGGGTTGCGCTCGCGCTTCTGCGCGCGCGCCTGTGGGCGGCCGAGCAGGCGCGCCGGCAAGCGGCGCGGGCGGCTGCGCGGCGCGGGCAGGTCGGAAGCGGGATGCGCGGCGACAAGCGGCGCACGGTCCGCTGCCAGGACGGCGTGGTGACCGACCATCTGACCGGCCGGCGCTGGGACCTGAAATCGTATCTGCGCGGCGACTGGTAAGGTAAAGCCCCGAATCATTCTTGCTGGTTGCGCGGTTGCGCGGCGGATCCTTTTCCGTTGCAAGATGCCGCGGCGCGTTATACGGTGCGTCATCGATGGCGACGAAGCACTTCTCGCGCGGTCGCTATTTTGAGGATTTCGAGGTCGGCGCGGTCTATCGGCACCACTGGGGCCGCACGATCACGGAGGGCGAGAACGCCCTGTTCTCGACCTGGACCATGAACGTGAATCCGATTCACTTCAATCGCGAGCACGCGCGCGCGCTGGGCTACGAGACCACGCCGGTCAACCAGATGCTCGTGATGAACGTGGTATTCGGCCTTTCGGTCGAGGATCTGTCCGAAAAGGCAATCGCGCACCTGGGCTACTGGAAGATGCGGTTTGGGAAGCCGGTGTTCCCGGGTGACACGCTGTTCTCGGAGAGCGAGGTGTTGGGCAAGCGGCCCAGCGAATCCAAGGACGACCGCGGCATCGTGCATGTGCGTACGCGCGGTTACAACCAACGCGAGGAGCTGGTGATCGAGTACGAGCGCCGGATCCTGGTCAAGAAGCGAGCCTCCCATGCTGCTCCATGAGCAGCATCACGAAATCCGCCGCAGCGTGCGTGACTTCGTCGAGCGCGAGATCGTGCCCATCGCGGATCAGCTCGACAACGCCGAAAAAGAGATCCCGCTGCCCATCATCGGCAAGATGGCCGAGCTGGGCTATTTCGGGCTGATTTTTCCGGAACAGTACGGCGGCATGGGCCTGGACACGGTGTCGATGGCCCTGGTGACCGAGGAGCTGTCGCGCGGGTGGCTGTCGGTGGGCAGCGTGATGACGCGCATGCTCATCACCGGCACGCTCATTCAGTCGAGCGGCACCGAGGAGCAGAAGCAGCGCTTCCTGCCCAAGATCTGTTCGGGTGAGATGCTGACCGCCGCTGCCTTCACCGAGCCCGACGTGGGCTCGGACACGGCCGCGGTCAAGCTGCGCGCAATCCGAACCGGCGACGGCAGGCGCTACCAGCTGCGCGGCGAAAAAACCTGGTGCACGTTCGCCAACCGCGCGCATGTCCTGACCGTGCTCGCACGCACCAACCCGGATCTGCAGCCCAAGCACAAGGGTCTGTCCATTCTCCTGGTCGAGAAGGAGCCCGGCGACGGCTTCCACCCGCCCGCGCTGACCGGCGGCGCCATCCCGACCATTGGCTACAAGGGCATGAAATCGTACTCGCTCGGTTTCGACGGTTACGAGTGTCCGGCCGAGAATCTGCTGGGCGGGGTCGAGGGGCGCGGGTTCTATCAGCTCATGGCGACCTACGAGTACGCGCGCATCCAGACCGCCGCGCGCGCGGTCGGCACCGCCCAGGCCGCCTTCGAGGCCGCGCTTCGCTACGCCCAGGAGCGCATCCAATTCGGAAGGCCGATCGCAGAGTTCCAGGTCATCCGCCACAAGCTGGCCCACATGGCGACCGACATCGAGGCGGCGCGCCAGCTCACCTACTACGCCTCGGCCATGAAGGACACCGGCAAGCGCTGCGACCTCGAGGCCGGCATGGCCAAGGTGTTTGCGGCCGAGATGGCCGAGCGCGTGACCAGCGAGGCGCTGCAGGTGTTCGGCGGCTACGGCTACTCGCGCGAGTATCCGGCGCAAAGGTTCTGGCGCGACGCGCGCGTGTTCCGCATCTTCGAGGGTACGAGCGAGATCCAGTACGAGGTGATTGCAAAGCGACTTTTGCAGGGCGACTGATGAGAAGCGTGACGCGCGACGACAACTACTTCGAGGACTTTCGGGTTGGCGACGTGCTTGTGCACCCACGCGGGCGGACGCTTGGCGAAAGCGAGCACATGATGCTGACCAACTTCGTGCTCAACACCGCCGAGCTGCATTTCAATCAGGCCCTGGTGCAGAAACAGCCCGACGTCTACTTCGGCGGCAAGCGCGTGGTCTACGGCGGCATCGTGCTGGCGTTCTGCGTGGGCCTGGCCTCCGAGGAGACCAGCGAGAACGCAATTTGCGATCTGGCCTACGACAACGGCAGGCACACCGCACCCGTGTTTGCGGGCGACACCCTGTATGCCGAATCGACCGTGCTCGAGACCCGGCCCAGCGACCGCCCCGACGCCGGCATCGTCAAGTTCAAGCTGGTCGGCAAGAACCAGCATGGCGAGCAGGTGCTGGAAATCGAGCGCGAGGTGCTGGTCAAGCGGAGGAGTGTTTCCTGATGGAACAGCTCGTCATCAAGAAGGAGTTCCGGGTCCGGCGCACCGAGCTGACCTGCCCCGCGCACTCGATGAAGATGATGACCAAGGCCGCCGCCAGCGAGGCCGACGAGGTCATCCTCGACCTCGAGGACTCGTGTGCGGTGTCGCAGAAGGTGGCCGCGCGCCAGACCCTGAGTGAGGCCCTGCGTACGCTCGACTTCAAGGGCAAGATCCGCGCCTTCCGGCCCAACAACATCCGCACCAAGTTCTTCTACCGCGACCTCATCGAGGTGGTGGAGGCGGCCGGCCAGAACATCGACGTGGTGGTGGTGCCCAAGGTCTACGGCCCCGAGGACGTGCAGTTCGTCGACCGATTGCTCACCCAGATCGAGCAGAACATTGGCTTCGAATTGGGCCGCATCAAGCTCGAGGTTTTGATCGAGAGCGCGGCCGCGGTGCTGAAGGCCTACGACATCGCGTCGAGCTGTCAACGCATGGCCGGCCTCATCTTCGGGATCGCCGACTTCGCGGGCGACATCGGCGCCAAGGAGCTGACCAAGGATCAGTTCCAGGTCTATCACTACCCGAAGATGCAGACCATCGTGGCCGCGCGCGCGGCCGGCATCGACGTGGTCGACAACGTGACCCTGCAGTTCCGCGACCTCGAGCAATGCCGGCTCGATGCGATCTGGGCCAGCAAGATGGGTTTCGACGGTAAATGGGCCATCCACCCCGACCAGATCAAGATCATCAACCAGGTCTTCACGCCTTCGCCCGAGGAGATCAAGCGCGCGCAGGAGATCATGGAGCTGTACAAGAAGGCCGACCTGGACTCGGGGCTGGGCGCGGTGGTGTACAAGGACGAGATGGTGGACGCGGCCACGCTGCGCGTCGAGTGGAAGAAGCTTCTCATCGCCGAAAAGGCGGGGCTTCTGCAAGGAGCGAACGCGGCGGCTTCATGAAGGACGATATCGAAACGCGCTCGGGGATCAAGATCCGGGAGCTTTACCGCCCGGCCGATCTCGGGAGCTGGCGTTACGAGGCTAAGCTGGGCGATCCGGGCCAGTATCCGTTCACGCGCGGCATCTATCCCAACATGTATCGCGGCAAGCTGTGGACCATGCGCCAGTACGCAGGCTTCGGCACCGCGCGCGAGACCAACCAGCGCTTCCGCTATCTGCTCAAAGAGGGGCAGACCGGTCTGTCGGTGGCGCTCGATCTGCCGACCCAGCTCGGCTACGACGCCGACGCGCCCGAGGCCGAAGGCGAGGTGGGCCGGGTCGGCGTCTCGATCTGCTCGCTCGAGGACATGGAGACCGTGTTCGAGGGCATCCCGCTCGGCGAGGTGACCACTTCGTTCACCATCAATGCCACCGCCACGATTCTGCTGGCCATGTACCAGGTGGTGGCCGAGAAGCAGGGCGTGCCGCGCGACCGCGTCGCCGGCACCATCCAAAATGATCTTTTGAAAGAATTCGGCGCACGCGGGGCCTGGATCTTCCCGATCGAGCCCTCGCTGCGCCTGGTGGTGGACGCGATCGAGCACTGCACGCGCGAGCTGCCGCGCTGGAATCCAATCTCGATCGCCTCGCACTTCCGCGATGCCGGCGCCACGCCGGCCGAGGAAATGGCCTACACGCTGTCCGACGGGCGCGCCTATGTGCACGCGTGTCTTGCGCGCGGGCTGGAGGTGGACGCGTTCGCGCCGCGCCTCAGCTTCTTCTTCTACACCTACACCAACTTTTTCGAGGAGGTGGCCAAGTACCGGGCGGGCCGGCGCATCTGGGCGCGCCTTCTGCGCGACGAGTTTGGCGCGAAGTCGCCCGAAAGTTGGCGGCTGCGCGCAGCCTGCGTGTGCGGCGGCCACTCGCTGACCAAGGCGGAGCCGCTGAACAACATCGCGCGCACCACCATCGAGACCATGGCGGTGGCGGCGGCCGGGCTGCAGAGCGTGTTCACGGCCGCCTACGACGAGGCGTTCGCGATCCCGACCGAGCTGAGCGCGCGCACGGCGCTGCGCGTGCAGCAGATCGTGGCCTACGAGACCGATCTGGCCACGACCTGCGACCCGCTGGGCGGGAGCTGGTTCGTGGAAAAGCTGACCGACGAGATGGAGCAGAAGATCGAATCGGTGATGCAGGACATCGAGGCGCGCGGCGGCATGGTCGCGTGCCTGCAATCGGGCTATGTGCAGCGGCTGATCGGGCGCCGGGCCTACGAGTGGGAGCAGAAGGTGGCAGCGGGCGAGCAACCGGTGATCGGGGTCAACCGGTTTCGCACCGAGAAAGATCAGGACGTCGAGATCCACGATGCCGATCCGGCCCTCGAAAAGGCCCAGCGCGAGCGGCTGGCCGGCCTGCGTGGACGGCGGGACGGTGCGGCGGTGGAGCGAGCACTTGCGGACCTGGAGCGGACCGCACGCGAGGGCGGGAACCTGATGCCCTCCATCCTGGCGGCAGTGCGGGCCTATGCGACCACGGGTGAGATTGCAGGCCGGCTGCGCCGGGTCTTCGGCGAATACCACCCGCCCACCGACTTCTAGCATGAGGGGGTCGTCGTGCGAAGGTTGAGGGTTTTGGTGGGAAAGCCGGGGCTCGATGGGCACGACCGGGGCGCCAAGGTGATCGCCGCCGCGCTGCGTGACGCCGGATTCGAGGTCGTGTATACCGGCCTGCGCTCGAGCGTGGATGCGCTGGTGGCGGCGGCGCTGCAGGAAGACGTCGACCTGATCGGTCTCTCGGTCCTGTCGGGCGCTCACCTGTCCATTGCCGAGAAGCTGGCGCAGCGGCTGGCCGAGCGGGGCGCAGCCGGGCTGCCCGTGGTCATGGGCGGCGTCATCCCGCGGCGCGATCACGCGGCCCTGCGCGGGCATGGCATCGCGGCCATCTTCGGGCAGGACGACTCGATTCAATCCATCGTCGATCAGTGCAGGCAGCTGGCCGAACAGGCAAGGAGGTCGCAATGACGGTGCGCACTGTGGGGATCCTGGGAACCGGCATGATGGGCACGGCCATCGCGCGCGCCTGCGCCGCCGCCGGGTGCAAGACCACCATCGTCAAGGTTACGCCCGGCACCTGCGAGGTCGCGCTTGCAAAGCTCGACCAGGCGCTCGCCCGCGAAATCGCGAAAAGCAAGCTGCGCGAGGAAGATCGGCAGCGCATCCTCGGAAACCTCACCTGGTCGACCGCGATCGAGGATCTGGCCGCGTGCGATCTTATCATCGAGTCGATTGTCGAGGACCTGCTCAAGAAGCAGGAATACCTCGAGACCCTGGACGAAATCGCAAAAGAATCGACAATTTTCGCATCCAACACCTCGACCCTGTGCATTGCTCAGCTGGCCGCCGCCACCCGGCGCAGCGAGCGCTTCCTGGGCCTCCACTTCTTCAACCCCGTGCACCTGATGAAGCTGGTCGAGGTGGTGCCGACCCTGGCCACGCGCGCCGAGGTGGTCGCGGCCGCGAGCGAGCTCGTGCGCAGCCTCGGCAAGACTCCGGTCGTGGTGCGCGATGCCACCGGGTTCGTGGTCAATCGGCTGCTGGTGCCTTACCTGCTTGACGCGGTGCGGGCGCTCGAAAGCGGCCTGGCGCCGCTCGAGGCGATCGACCAGTCGATGCAGCTCGGGTGCGGATACCCGATGGGGCCGTTTGCGCTGGCCGACTATATCGGCCTCGACATCGTGTTCGCGATGGCCGAGAACCTGTACCAGGAGTTCAAAGAGCCCCGGTTTGCGCCTCCACCGCTGCTGCGCCGGCTGGTCCTGGCTGGCATGGTGGGCAAGAAGAAACAAAAGGGTTTTTACGATTACACGTCCGAGCCCGCCCGCGCGAATGCGGCGTTGACGCGGCCGCCTGCGGGCGGTAGCGTGACCGGGGATGAAGAGCAGCCGACGCGGACGGCGCTCAAAGCCGCCGAGCTCCGCTGAAGATACGACGACTCGCCGCAAGCTCGCGACCGCCAAGACAGATCCGGGCAGCGCGCGGCCCAAGTCTCTGGTAGAGTCAGCGCTCGTGCTCACGATGGGCGCGCATACCGACCGGGGCCGGGTCCGCGAGTCCAACGAAGACAGCCACAGCTGCGACCAGGCGGCGGGGGTGGCGGTGGTGGCCGATGGAATGGGCGGGCACGCGGCCGGCGAGATCGCCAGCGGGATGGCGGCGCAGGCGGTGGGGCGTGAGCTGGCGGCTGCACGCGGCGACATCGCAGGGCTGGATCCGGCCGGCTACGAGACCGCGGCCCAGAAAATCGGGCAGATCATCTCGTCGGTCAATGCCGCCATCCTGCGCCGCTCGGCCGACGAGGCCGACAAGCGCGGCATGGGAACCACGATCGATGCCGTCCTGGTGCTCGAGCGCAGTGCCTATGTTGCGCATGTCGGAGACAGCCGCGTGTACTGGATCCGAGATGGAACCGCGACGGCGGTCACGCGAGACCACTCGCTGGCCGCGGTGCTGGTCGAGAGTGGGCGCCTGACCGCTGAGGAGGCGGCCCCGCTCGAAGGCGTGCTGGTGCGGGCGCTTGGCATCGGCAGCGACCTGGCGGTCGACGTGATCCGGGTCGAGACCAAGCCCGGCGACGCGTTTCTATTGTGCAGCGACGGCCTGTGGCGCTACTTCCCGGACCCGACCGAAATCGTGAAGGCGATCGCGGAGCATGGCTGCACGGCTGCCGAGAAGCTGGTCGTGGAAGCGGTCGCGCGCGGCGGCGAGGACAATGCCACCGCAGTAGTCGTCATGATCAAGGGCGAGGAAGCCAAGTAGGCTTGAGGCTTGAGGCTTACGGATGGTGGATCTTCAGGACCGCAATGGCGACGTTGAAATAGATCACCAGGCCGAGCACGTCGACCATGGAGGCGATGAAGGGCGCGGATGAGACTGCCGGGTCGAAGCCGAGCCTCCGAAAAATGATGGGCAGCACGGCCCCCACCACGCTGCCCAGCATCACCACGCCTACCAGCGCCCCCGCCACCACGATGGCCACGCCGAGCGGGTTGCCGAGCCCGAACGGAAACGGCAAGGTGACGCGGAACAGCCCAATGCCGGCCAGGATGCAGCCGAGCACCGCGCCCAAAAGGATCTCGCGGCTCACGATGCGGCCCCAATCGCGGACCTTGACGTCGCCGACCGCGAGCGCGCGCACGATGAGCGCCGACGACTGCGAGCCCGAGTTGCCGCCCGAGCTGATGATGAGCGGCACATACAGCGACAGCGCGAGCACCGCCTTCTCGACCCACTCGTAGTGATTGATCGCGTTCGAGGTGAACATCTCCTCGACGAACAGGAGCACCAGCCAGCTGGCGCGCTTGCGCACGAACGTCCAGAAGCCGGTCGCGAAGTAGGCTTCCTCGATCGGCTGCACGGCCGCCAGGCGCTGGATGTCCTCGGTCCGCTCGGCCTCGATCACGTCGACCACGTCGTCGACGGTGACGATGCCCAGAATGCGGCGCGTGGTGGCGTCCACGACCGGCATGGCCAGAAGGTCGTACTTGGCAAACAGGCGCGCCACCTCCTCGCGGTCGGTCTCGGGCGGCACCGAGATCACGGTCGGATCCATGATCGCGTGCAGCGGCTGGCCGGGTCGCGCCAGCACCAGGTTGCGCAGGGAGACCGAGCCCAGAAGGGTTCCGTTGGGGTCGACGGCGTAGGCGTCGTAGATGGTCTCCATTTCGGGCGCCTTCTTGCGCACCTCCTCGATGGCGCGCTCGACCGGCACATCCGAGGCCAGCGCGACGAACTCGGTGGTCATCAGACCGCCGGCCGAGGTCTCCGGGTACTTGAGCAGCTGGCGGACGTCCTTGACCTCCTCGCGCTCCATGCGCGCCAGCACGTCGGCGCGCAGCTCCTCGGGCAGCTCCGCGAACAAGTCGGCGCGCTCGTCGGGCGACATCTTGTTGGCGACGCGCGCGGCCAGGGCGGGATCGAGCGCGCGGAAGATCTCGACCCGGCGGGCGCGGTCCGCCGAATCCAGCGTGGCGGCCGCGGCCTCCAGCGGCAGCGCAGCCAGCATGCGCACGGCCAGCTCGTCGTCGAGGGCGGCCAAAAGGTCCGCCAGGTCGGCCGGGTGCAGCTCCTCGACCAGCTCGGCGACCAGTGCAGGATCGGTGCGCAGGATCTCTTCTACGTCGGGAGCGAGCAGCGAGGCGACACGCATGGCGGTGATCTTAACCGCAGAGAACGGACGGGCGCAGAGAGTTTTATAGGCGCGCCTACTCCTCGGTCAGCGAGGTCGTCGTCTCCTCGGCATGGGCCGAGCAGAAGTTCTGCTTCCGGAAGGTGGCCGGCGGATTCTCGCGTTCCTTCTTGACCCGGGGGTGGCGGCCCTCGATGGCGCGCTGCGCGGCCTCGGGCAGCTTGACGTCGGCCGGGATCTCGAGCAGGGCCAATAGGTCCACCACGTCCTCGCTCGCTTTCTCGCGCTGCACGTGCTCGCGATCTCGACCGTCTTTTTCCTTGCCCTTGTCCTTCGATTTTTCCTTGCTGGGCTTTTGGGCGGCCGGCGTCACCGCTGACGCGCGCGTCAGCTCTGCGTAGGCGGGCACCAGTACGTCGCGCACCAGGTGCTCGCCCGCCTTCGGCTCGATCTGGCACAGAAGCAGGCGCCTGTGCAGCCGCGACAGGACCTGCGCCGACTCGGGCCCGTGCTGCTCGAGGAGCAGCCGGAGCACGCTCGCGTAGGCGGCGCCGTACTCGGGCAGACCGTTGAGCAGCAGCTCGGCCGCCAGGCCCCGGCAGTCGGCGTCACAGCTCGGATCGAGCACCTCCTGTTCGAGCCTCTTCTGGCGCGTGGCGTGGAAGGCAGCCCGCTTGGTGGCCTGGTCGGCGGTCAAAAGCTCGCCCGACGGATCGGCCGCCAGCACGAACGCCGCCACCATCTGCGCGGCCGGCCCGTGCGCCTCGAACGCCTCGATCTCCGACAACCGCTGGCGCTCGTAGGTTTGGCGCAGGTAGGGCTCGAATAGATAGACCATGCGCATCAGGTGCCCGCGCGCCTGGCGGGTGTCGGCGAGCAGCTTGAATGGCTCCTTGCTGCCGCGGTTGAGCTCCTCGGCCACCACGTCGGACATGGCCTGCGCGCGCGCCTCGAGGTTGTCGAGTGCCTTGCACACGGGCGCGTCGCGCCAGACCCCGAAGCGGAGGTCGCAGGTGAGCTGGAAATTGTGAAAAATCTGGGCCCAGCTTTTGCGATTGATGTTGAGAATCACGTCCTTGATGTATTCGGCGTTCTTGAGATCGAACGCATACGACATCGCGAGCTCCGGATCGAGCACGTCCTCGCGCGTCAAAGACAGCAGCACGCCGTAGCGCTGGTCGATGGTACCGGGCGTCTTGTCGATCAGCACCTGCATGTTCTTCGAAAGGATCTCGGCGCGCGCGATCTTCCACTGGGTCTCCGCCTGGTTCTGCGAGACCGCCATCTGCGCCTGCGCCTGCTGCATCGAGATCTTGGTCTGCCCGCGCTGGTAGATGCCGGTTACGATCAGGCCCGCCAGTCCGAGCACGAAGCTCGACAGGAAGGTCGAGTATTTTTCGATGAAATGGCCAATCTTGGTGAGGTGCTTGGGCGGGGCAGCGTCCCCAGCGGACGCGGCGTTCGGCGACTCGGGGGATCCGGTGGATTCGGTCGACATGGGGGCGAAGTATACCCCGTCCGCCTATAATCGCACGCGTGTGGAGTCGGCGGCGGTTTCTGGTGGCGCTTTTGGGGGCCGGGCTGGCCACGGGCGTGGCGCTCGTGTCGGGGCAGCTGGGCGGCTATGCGCTCGATCCGGCCACGCGGCGGCGACTGCGCGCGCTCGGGGTCAAGGAGTATGTGGTGCTGCGGGCGGCGGCACGGCGCATTCTGGCGGCCGACCAGCCGGGTGCGCCCTCTGCCGACGAGGTCGGGGTCGCCGACTATGTCGACGGCTGGCTGGCCGACGCCGACCCGGCCACGCGACGCGATTTCGGGCGCCTGCTGGGCCTGCTCGAGCACGGCACCCCACTCATCGCGTTTCGGCGCCGCCGCTTCACCGACCTCGACCCGGCCGCGCAGGACGCCTACCTGCGCGACTTCTCGCACAGTCGCCTCAGCGCGCTGCGCGAAGGCTTTGCGGCGCTCAAGTCGCTGTGCATGCTGGGCTATTATCGCGACCCGCGCACCTGGGCCGTGTGCGGCTACGAGGGCCCGACGGTGCCGCGGGGCTGGGCGGGCGGAGAGAGCGCACCGTGAGCGCCGCGCCGCCGGCGCCCGTGCAATCGGGCCGCATCCTGCCGGCCCAGGCCGGGCTGCGCGCCGACGTGGTGGTCGTGGGCACGGGCGCGGGTGGAGCCATGGCCGCGCGCGAGCTGGCGCGCCGCGGGCTCGACGTGATCGCGCTCGAGGAGGGCGGCTACCGCACCCCGCGTGACTTCAACCAGCGCGAGGACGAGATGCTGGCTCTCCTTTTTGCCGAGCGGGGCGCGCGCGCGACTGCCGACCTGGCCATTCATGTTCTGCAGGGGCGCGGTGTGGGCGGCTCGACCGTTCACAACACCAATCTCTGCAAGCGCATGCCCGATGCCATCTTGGAGCAGTGGGCGCTCGAGGGCGGATCGCCGCGCGAGCTGGCGCCGCTCTACCAGGCCACCGAGCGCGATCTAGACGTTGCGCCGATGGACTGGCAGGCGCTCAATCCCAACAACGACCGCTTCCGGGTGGGCGTGAGCAAGCTGGGCTATCGAGGCGGCTTTCTGGCGCACAATCGCAGAAACTGCGTGGGCAGCGGCTTCTGCGAGCTGGGCTGCTCCTTCAACGCCAAGCAGAATGCGCTCAAGCTTCTGGTGCCGCAGGCGGCGGCGGCGGGCGCGCGCATCTTCTCGGATGTGCGCGCCGAGCGCATCACGACCGCCGCCGGGCGGGCCAGCGGCGTCGAGGCGACCGTGCTGAGCCCGGACGGCCGGCCGGCCGGTCGGCTCCAGGTGACCGCACGCGCGGTGGTGCTGGGGGCGAGCGCAACCGGCAGCGCGGCGCTGGTCTTGCGCTCGGGGCTGCCGGATCCACACCAGCGCGCCGGCAGGAATCTCCATCTTCACCCCGGGGTTGCGCTGGCCGGCGTGTTCGACGACGAGATCACCGGGTGGAAAGGCATCCCGCAAAGCTACGAGTGCACCGAGTTTTTAGATTTTTCGCCCGGCAGCGGACGGCGCGTGTGGATCCTGCCCGCATTCGCCCACCCGATTGGCCTGGCCAGCGCGCTGCCTGGCTTCGGCGCCGATCACATGCGCTCGATGCGCCTGTACCGGCGCATCGCGGTGGTGGCCGCCATGGTGCACGATGAGACCGCGGGGCGGGTAAGCCTCGACGACGCCGGCCGCATGCGGCTCGAATACCGCCTGGGCGAGCCCGATGCCGCCCAGCTCGCGGTCGGCCTGCGCGAGGGCGCGCGCATCTTGCTGGCGGCGGGCGCGCGGCGCGTGCTGGTGCCGTACCTTCGTCCGCTCGAGATCACGAGCGAGGCCAAGCTCGACCAGATCGATGAGCGGGGCGCCCATCCGCACGACATCCCGATGACGGCGGTTCACCCCATGTCCACTCTGCCCATGGGGCACGACCCGGCCGCGAGCGTGGTGGACGCGCGCGGCCAGCACCACCAGGTGCGCGGCCTGTGGGTGTGCGACGGCTCGCTGTTCCCGACCTCGATCGGGGTGCCGCCCCAGATCTCGATCTACACGTTCGCGCGCCGCTCGGCCGGGTTCGTGGCCGACTCGCTGGGCACGGGCTGACCCAGCTCGCCCTCCCACTTGGCCACCACCGCCGACGCCACGCAGTTGCCGAGCATGTTGCAGCCGGTGCGCCCCATGTCGAGGATGGCGTCGATGCCGAGCAGCAGCGCCGCCCCCTCCATCGGCAGATGGAAGCTGGCCAGAGTGCCGGCCAATAGAACCAGGCTGCCGCGCGGAATGGCCGCGATCCCCTTCGAGCTCAGCATCAGGGTCAGCATCATCACGAGCTGGCCGCGCAGGCCCAGACCGGCGCCCGCGGCCTGGGCCACGAACACCGACGCCAGCGCCAGATAGAGGGTCGATCCGTCGAGATTGAAGCTGTAGCCGGCCGGCAGCACGAAGCCCACGATCCGGCCCGGCACGCCGTATTCTTCCATGCGCTCGAGCGCAATCGGAAGCGCCGCCTCCGAGGTCGAGGTCGAAAATGCAATCAGCACCGGCTCCTTGGCCGCCCGCCAGAACGGTCGCAGCGGAATGCGCAAGACCGCCCGGACGAAGCCCAGGAGCAGGGTGACGAAGCAGGCCAGCGCCAGGTAAAAGACGGCGGTCAGCTTGGCCAGCGGCACCAGCATCGCGATGCCCTGCTTGCCGAGAGCGGCCGCCAGCGCGGCCGCCACGCCAAAGGGCGCCAGCTTCATGACCAGGCCGGTCACCTTGAACAGGATCTGCGCGCCGGCGTCGCACAGATCGAGCACAGGCCGCGCGCGTGCACCGGCGGCAGCCGCGCCCAGGCCGAACAGGAGCGCAAACACCACCACCTGCAGGACATCGTTGCGCGCCCAGGCGTCGGCCAGGCTGTCCGGGAACACGTGCACGATCACGTCGGCGACCGAGCGCTGTGCAAGCGGCGGCAGCCCGCTCGCCTCGGCCGCCAGCGCGACCCCGACCCCGGGCCGGAACAGGTTGACCGCTAGAAGGCCGATCGCGAGCGCAACC
>DATFWX010000214.1:0-6230 GCA_035258845.1 Polyangia bacterium
CCGCCGCAAACGCGTTGACCGCGCCCGCGAGCAGCCAGAAGCGGGTCATCGCGCGCGCTCGTAGGCGGCGATCTGGTCCGCGTGCGCGAGCAGGTAACCCAGCTCGTCGGTGCCCGCCAGCAGCATCTGCTGCGCGAACGGATCGATCGGGAACTCGACCTCGCTGCCGTCCGGGAGCGTGAGCACGGCCCGCCCGAGGTCGACCTTCACGGTTACGTCGGGGTCGCGCGTGGTCGCCGCGCGCAGCCGCGCATGCACATCGGCCCCCACCGCGATGGGCAGGAGCCCGTTCTTGAGCGCGTTGGCGCGGAAAATGTCGGCGAACGAGGTGGCGACGATGGCGCGGAAGCCCCATCCCCGAAGCGCCCAGGGCGCGTGCTCGCGCGAGCTGCCGCAGCCGAAGTTGTCCCCGGCCAGCAGCACCTGTCGGCCTGCCATCTCGGGCCGCGCAAGCGGGAAATCGGCCTCGGCGGCGCGCCAGTCGGCAAACAGGTGCTGACCCAGCCCGTCGCGCCCCACGGCCTTGAGAAAGCGCGCCGGAATGATCTGATCGGTGTCGATGTTGTCGCGAACGAGCGGGACCAGCTGGCTCGAAAAGATCACGAGAGAAGCTCCCTGGGATCCGTGATCTGCCCGCGCACGGCGGAAGCGGCCGCGGTCAGCGGGCTGGCCAGAAACGTGCGACCGCCCCGCCCCTGCCGCCCCTCGAAGTTCCGGTTGGAGGTCGAAACCGCGTACTGGCCGGGTGCGAGCTCGTCGCCGTTCATGGCGATGCACATCGAGCAGCCGGGCTCGCGCCACTCGGCTCCGGCCGCGCGGAACAGGTCGGCCAGCCCCTCGCTCTCGGCTGCCCGCTTGACCGCGACCGAGCCC
Organism: Polyangia bacterium; assembly: GCA_035258845.1. Taxonomy (GTDB): domain Bacteria; phylum Myxococcota_A; class Polyangia; order JAHFDS01; family DATFWX01; genus DATFWX01. The sequence goes on from DATFWX010000214.1 coordinate 874, forward strand.
GGCACCACCAGCATGCGCACGCGTGGGGCCACCTTGCGCCCGCGCAGGAGCGACGCCGCCTGGCGCAGGTCGCTCAAGCGCGAGTTGGTGCACGAGCCCACGAACACCACGTCGACCGGCAAGCCGCGCAGCGGCCGACCCGCCTCGAGCCCCATGTAGCCCAGTGCGCGCTCGAGCGCCGGGTCGCCCGCCGGCGCGGGCACGGTGCCGCTGATGGGCGCGCCCATGGCCGGGTTGGTGCCGTAGGTGATCATGGGCTCGAGCCCATCGGCGGCCAGGCTCACCGCTCGATCGTAGCGCGCGCCCGGATCGCTCCTGAGGCCGCGCCAGGATGCGAGTGCGCTCTCCCAAGCCGTCCCGCGGGGCGCGTGGGCACGCCCGCGCAGGTACTCGAACGCGGTGTCGTCGGGCGCGATCATGCCTGCGCGCGCACCACCCTCGATGCTCATGTTGCAGACCGTCATGCGCTCTTCCATCGACAGCGCGCGCACCGCCGGGCCGGTGTACTCGATCACGCAGCCGGTGCCGCCCCCGGTGCCGATCTGCGCCAACAGAGCAAGGATCATGTCCTTGGCGGTGACGCCCGTGCTCAGGCGGCCGTCCACGCGCACCTCCAGCGTGCGCGGCTTGCGCTGCAAAAGACATTGCGTGGCCAGCACATGCTCGACCTCGCTGGTGCCGATCCCGAATGCGAGCGCGCCGAACGCGCCATGGGTGGCGGTGTGGCTGTCGCCGCACACGATGGTCATGCCGGGCTGGGTCAGGCCCAGCTCGGGCCCGATCACGTGCACGATGCCCTGGTGCTCGCTGCGCAAGCCGTACAGGGTGATGCCGAACTCGCGGCAGTTCTCCTCGAGCTGGCTGATTTGCCGACGCGCCTGCGGGTCGGCGATGGGCAGCGACCGATCGTGCGTCGGGATCGAATGGTCGACGGTGGCCACCGTGCGCTCGGGGCGCCGCACCCGCAAGCCGCGCGCGCGCAGGCCGGCAAACGCCTGCGGCGACGTGACCTCGTGCACTAGGTGAAGGTCGACGTACAGGATGGCGGGCGCGCCCGCCGACTGGGCGACCAGGTGAGCGTCCCAGATCTTGTCGAGCAGCGTGCGCGCCATGGCCAGGGGCGCACTATAGCGCAATCGAGCGCCCGCGCGAGCGCGAAATGCCGTTTGTTTCTAGCATGTTGCCCAAGGCGTGACCGCCGCTACGAATTTGCTTATATTGCCTGCGATGCCTAGCCAAAGCGGCAAGCCGATGACGCTGACCCAGAAGATCCTGGCGCAGCACGCGCTGGCGCTCGAGCGGCCGTGGGTGGAAGCCGGCGACATCGTGCAGATCCGCGTCGACTGGACCATTGCGAGCGAGCTGGCCTGGAACGGCATGGAGCGCACCTACGCCGCCCTGGGCCGGCCCAAGCTGCACGACCCCTCTCGCTTTTTCCTGGCCGTCGATCACACGGTGGATCCGGTGACGCTGGCCTCCGATGCGCGCACGCAGCGGCTGGTCCAGCTTTCGCGCTCGTTCGCCCGGGAAAGCGGGCTGCGCCACTTCTACGACGCCAACCAGACCATCCTGCACACCAAGTTCTATCGCGACTTGGTGCAGCCGGGCGAGGTGGTGCTGGGCGCCGACTCGCACACCTCGTCGCACGGCGGCCTGGGCGCGTTTTCGATTGGCCTGGGCGGAGCCGACGTGACCGCCGCCATGGTGCTGGGCCAGTCCTGGATCGAGGTGCCGGAGGCGATTTGCGTCGAGTACACCGGCCGGATTCCGTTCGGCTTCACGGGCAAGGACATCATCCTGGCCACGCTGGGCGCGCTGGGCCGCAACACGGTGGCCATGGAGCGCACCGTGGAGTACCGGGCGCCCGAGGCATCCGCGCAATTCTCGACCGACGTCCGCTTCACGATCGCCAACATGACGGCCGAGTTCGGCGGCCTGAACGGGATTTTCGAGCCCGACGGCGTGGTGGCGGCCTGGCTGGCCCGACGCGCTGATTCCGCTTATGGCGGCCCGGGCGCACACTACTTTCGCGCGGACGCAAACGCCCCCTACGTAGCACAATACCGCATCGATCTGACACAGCTGGTGCCGCTGGTGGCCAAGCCGTTTTCGCCCGACAACACGGTGCCCGTGGGTGAGCTGGCGGGCATGCAGCTGGAGGGCGTTTTCATCGGCGCCTGCACCACCACCGAAGAGGAGCTGGTGCTGGGCGCGCTGGTGCTCGAGCAGGCCCTTGCGGGCGGGCGCAAGCCGACGCCCGCGCCCGGCAAGCGGCTGGTGGTGCCGGGTGACCTCTCCATCCACAAGAATTTGCAAGCGGCCGGGCTGTGGCGACCGTACGAGGCGGCCGGCTTCCGGGTTGGCGTGCCCGGCTGCTCGATGTGCCTCGGCATCGCCAGCGAGAAGGCGGGCCCGGGCGAAAAGTGGTTGTCGTCGCAGAATCGCAACTATCGCAACCGCATGGGCGAGGGCTCACTGGCCTACCTGGCCTCGGCCGCCACGGTGGCCGCTTCGGCGCTCGACTTGCGCATCACCGATCCGCGACCGCTCCTGGCCCGCATCGCGCGCGAGCGGTTCGAGACGCTGCTCGGGCGCGCGCCCGCGCGCCCGCTGCCCGAGGTGCGCACCGAAGAGCCCGCGATCCGGCTGGCGCAGGCCGCTCCCCCAGGCGGCGACGCCGGCACCGAGCGCGCCGGGACAACCGTGCGCGGCTTTGTGCAGCGTTTCGGTGATCACATCGACACCGACGCCATCATCCCGGGCCAGTTCTGCCACCTGACCAAGCTCGAGGAGCTGGGCGCACGGTGCTTCCATTTCGTGCGGCCCGATTTCGTGAAGCGCGCGCGCGCAGGCCAGAACGTCGTGGTGGCGGGCGAGGGCTGGGGCTCAGGCAGCTCGCGCGAGCAGGCGGTGTGGGCGCTGCAGGGCGCGGGTGTGCGCGTTGTGCTGGCGAAAAGCTTCGCGTTCATTCACAAGCGCAATCTGGTCAATGAAGCGCTGCCCTACCTGGTGGTGTCCGACCCGGCGTTTTACGAGCTGGCCGACGAGGGCGCCGAAATCGAAATCGACCTGGCGAAAGGCGAGGTGCGCGTGGGCGGGCGCGCCTTCCACGCGCGCGCCGCCAGCCCCATTGTGCAAGCATTGCAACGCGAGGGCGGCCTGGTGCCCGCGATCCAGCGTCACGGCAAGCAGGTGTTTCAGCGGCTCGCCTCGTGACGTGAGCCTGCGCACGCGGCGGCTGCTTTTTTTTCGCGCACGGCCGCCATTCATCGTAAGATAGAAGTTGAAAGCTTTTCTGCCGGGACTAAGGAGACTAGGTCATGAGGCGCTTCCTTTCTATCTTCCTCACCATAGCTGCGGTCGGAATCGGTTGCGGAGACGACTCGGGCACCGGTGGTAGGGGCGGCTCGGGCGGCAGCGGCGGAGCGGGCGGAACGGGCGGAACGGGTGGCAGGGGCGGAACGGGTGGCACGGGCGGGATGGGTGGCATGGCCGGAATGGGTGGCATGGGCGGAATGGGCGGAATGGGCGGAATGGGCGGAATGGGCGGAATGGGTGGCATGGGCGGAATGGGAGGAGCCGACGCCGCCGGCGACGCGATGGAGAATCCGGATGCGTCGACCGTCGAATGCGTAACCTACTGCGCGTGCATGCAGGCCAATTGCCGCTCGGTCAACGGGACCAACTATGTTCCCGGTGGCAATCCGGACGCTTGCCGGATGATGTGCGAGATGCAGAGCACCTGGGACCTGACCTGCCGCAGCATGCATTGCGACTACGTCGCGATGGGGATGGACCCGACTGTACACTGCCCGCACGCGGCCGGGCAGGCCGTCTGCAACTAACTCAAAGAGGTATCCATGAAACCAGCTCGTTTGATCATGACTTTACTGGCCGGGCTCTGGGTCGCCGGCTGCGGCAGCGACAACAAGCCTGCCAACCCGGACGGGGGCCCTACCATGGCAGCCTGCACGGCCTACTGCACGTGCATGGTTATGTATTGCAACTCGGTGGTGGAGCCCGACGGCGGCACGGTGAATTTCACGCCCGGCGGCACCATGTCGGCCTGCGTGTCGACCTGTCTGCAGCACGCGGAGTGGGATCTGGCCTGCCGAACCACCCACTGCAACAACGTGCCCATGAATGGCGGTACCAACGACTACAAAGTCATTCACTGTCCGCACGCAGTCGGCATGAGCAATACCTGCCTACCGCCGTAGTTGCTTCAGCGGGCGCCTTCGATCGCCGACCCGGCGCGGGTACGGATGATAGTGCGCCATTGCACGGCTGATTCGGCCGCTCTGTGGCATCCTGCCCCTGTGAAGACAGCTTGCTTCCTGTTCGCGCTGGTCGCAACGCTCGCGCTGGGCCCGGCCCGCGCCGGCGCGCAGCCGGAGCCGCCGCCGCCCCCGCCCCCGCCACCCCCGCCGCCCGCGCAAGCGGCGCAGCCGGCCAATCCGCAAGCCTGGTTTGCGGCCGGCGTGACCCACTACAACGCGCGCCGGTTTGGCGCGGCCATCGAAGCCTTCACGCGCGTGCTGACGAACGATCCCAACCACGCGCCGGCGCGCGCATACCTGGCGCGCAGCGAGGTTTTGCTGGGCGACCAGTTCGCCCAGCTCGGCGACCCGGCGCAGCAGCAGGAGCACTACCGGCGGGCGCTCGACGCCGACCCGACGCTGGTCGACGACCCTGCCTTCCGCGAGCGCTACCGATCGGCGGCGTTGCGGCAGGGGCCCTACCCCTATGCCGGCGGCGCGCTGGAGGCCGACAACGCAAACCCGCGCGACGAGCACAGCTTCGGGATCCTCATCGCCAATGGCTGGGCGGGTGGCCCGCTCGGGCTGCAGGTCGGGGTGCTGCTCATGGGCCGCGTGAGCCCCACCTTCACGTTCGGCAGCTATCTCAAGGCGCTCGACTTTGGAGCCAAATTCATTCCACTTTCGGGTCGCTGGTCGCCCTACGTGGGCGCCGGCTTCTGGCATCGGGTCGACCTCCACGCCGACGATACCTGCTCGCTCAACGACACCGTGCACATCGACCTGGGTGCGCAGCTCATGACGCGCAGCGGCCTGACGCTCAACCTGGGGGCCGGCTTCATGGTCAACAACCGCGGTCAGCGCAGCTACAGCTCGGGGGGCAGCACCTACCTGTGTGGCAACGACGATTATTGGCTCATCCCGCTGCCGCAGCTCGATTTCGGCTGGTTTTTCTGACATCCTAGGATCAATGAGCGTGCGATCTCTCCGCCTGGCGGGGAGCAGCCTTCTCATCGCGCTCGGCTGCAGCGGGGGATTTAGTCCCGCTGACGCCGCAGGCGGCAGCGGGGGAACCGGCGGCACGGGCGGAATCGGCGG
>DATFWX010000215.1:0-3412 GCA_035258845.1 Polyangia bacterium
GTCCGAGCCGGTGGGCTGCGGGAACGCGCACTGAAAGCCGTTGCACGGACTGTCGTCGTGGCAGGAGGTGGCCGGGTCGTTCTCGCAGATCCCCCAGTACTGCTGGAAGCTCGCGCACGTCGCCGGCACGTCCCAAGCTCCCGGCACGGGCCCGGACAGGTATTGATAGCTGACCGCCCAGTCGAGGCCATACCAGAGGATGGGCGCGAACGTCTGGATACTGCCCCCGCTGCACCCCGACGTGCCAAGGCTGACGCTGGGCGGCAGGTGAGCGCGGATGAACTGCAGCACCGCGGCGGGTCGCTTCACGGCCCATGGCAGCGGGCGCGGGGAATCGTCGATGCGCGAGAACCAACCCTGGGTTGGGGGGAAGCCGGGGAAGGCGGCCGCCCCGGGCTGCCAGCGCACCTCGACCAGCAAGATGCCCGCCGCCTCGATGTCGTCCTCCCACATTTTCCGCGTGCCGATGCCGGGCATGCCCCTTGTGTTGGCCACGATGTCCGCTTTCTCCGACTCGAAGTAGGTTCCGGTGCCGCCCATTGCGTTGAACAGCGCGGCCGCGATCGTCGGCGGCTGGTTCCAGCGCAGCTCGCCCGCCATCCCGTTCGCGACAAAGGCGAGCGTGGGCAGCCAGTGGGTCGGGCTCCCGTCGTTCGTGTCGTGGACGTCCTCAGACAGGTACGAGCATTGGCTGCCGTCCTGGGCCGGGCACGGCGCGTCCGCGCAATCGTACACGATCGAGGTCGGCGTGGGCGTGTAGCTCGACCAGTTGTTGCTCTGGCAGACTCGTAAGATCGAAGGGTTGACGAACGCCAAGGGCGCCGCCGGATCGACTTCAGTCGGGGAGACTGATCCGATCTCGCCGTTGCACGCGGTCGTTGCGGTCGCGGCGGCCACCAGAATCAGGCACATCGCTCGCTTCTCCATGCTCAACCTATAGGGGGAGCGGAGTTCACATTGGCGCCAAACGACTACACGATCGCGCCGATTACGAGCGATGACGACCGGGCGGCTGCCCGGTGACGCGGCGAAATACGGTGTTGAGGTGCGAGCCCGACGCGCAGCCGACGCGCGCCGCGATCGCGTCCAGCTTGGCGTCGGTGTCACGCAAAAGGGCCTTGGCAGCGCGCACGCGGGCGTGATCGAGCTCCCCGCGAAACGTCGTGCCGAGCCGGCCCAGCTGCCGCTGCAGCGAGCGCACCGAGACCCCGGTCGCGCGGGCGGCGCTTTCGAGCGTGGCGTCACAGAGCTGCCGGTCGAGGTGGCCGCGCAGATCGCGCATCAGCGGCGAGATCCGGGTCGCCTCGATGAGGAGCGGGTCGAGCTGGCCGAACAGCTCGTGCGCGCCCACCCACTCATACGCCGGCTCCGCTCGATCGAAGACGCGGATCTTGTGCTCGCTGTCCTCACGCAGGTACGTCCCGGCCATCACCGCGCCGACGAGCCCGCTGGGCGTTATCACGGCGTGGCGGCGAATCCGCCCGGCCTGCGTCGCCCACCTCGTGACGAAGTAGTTGCTGATCAAACCGTACCAGGCCGGATCGATCTCGGTGATCGAGCGCCCATCGGTGATGAGATCGATGGGCGCGCTCATCGCGTCGTGGCGGCGGTCGAACAGCCGGAGCGTCTCCTGGATCTGTTCCTCGCGGAGCGGACCCGACCACAGCGCCGAGCCGCCGAGGTGCGGGGTCGCGCACCACAAGAGGTAGCCCGGGCCGATCACGAACCGCCCCATCGGGTTTGTGACGAACTGCGCGGGCCGGGCTCGCTGCAGCTTCATGCGCGCTCAGCCAGCCGGATACCTTGGTCGATACCCATCGGCGCTTCCATTTTACCGAAATTGCCAGCCGGGATCAGGGCAGGGACAACGTGTAGGTCGCGATCGACGACGGGTCGTCGGCGCCGGCGGCGTGGAAATACACTCGGTCGCCACCTCCGCGTTGCACGTAGTAGGGCCCGCCCGGAGCGTCCACGAAGATGGCGATGCCCTGGCTCCCGACCCCGGTGGCAAAGCCGGCCAGCATCGACCAGACCGGGCCGCTGACATAATCCGCTTCGGCGGGATTGCCGCTCCCCGAATCGAAGAAGACGTGAGCGTCGGCTGGCGTTCCGCCCATGTTGTCGAAGACTCGAACCACGAGCAGCCCGTTGACGCCCGCGCTATTGGCCGCCGCCAGCTGCTGGAGCTCGCCGATATGGGTCGGGCTGGGCACCCAGACGTTGAATCCCTGCCGCGAGCTGGGCTCGACGCAGGTGTAGACGCCGCCCGGAATCGCGACAGCGAGACAGCCCGCGTAGACCCCCTGATCGTTTCCGAACGCTCCCATGAAGCGGTTGCCACCGATGTAGGTGGCGGGGAACGTCCGGGTCTCGCTGCGTGGCATGGTCAGGTGCGGCATCGTGCACGAGCCGGCGGTCGAGGTCAGGGCCTCGTAGGGGAAGATGTCGACCAGCGTCGAGCCGGTGGGCAGTGCGGATCCAGCGGCCTGACCGTCCTCCAGATTCCATACCGATACCACCATGCTTTGCTGGATGTCGCAGATCTCGTGGCAGCCGAGCGGCACGACGATGGCGTCGGGCGGCTGCGCGAGATCGACGATCGCACTCCGTCCCAGGGCCACAAAAGGCGATCCCATCGTGCAGGGCGACGGGCCCAGCGGTGGGTAGAGGGCGACTTCGAAGGCAACCCGTCCGATGGTTGGCAGGTCGGCGAGCGGCGCCGGCCGGCCCGGGGCCGGGCGCAGAACGTCATTGAACAGATCTTGAAACTGCGTGCCCGCGTTGCGCAGATCGATGCATTCCTGGGCCGCGACCTGCGTCGGATCATAGCTTTCGACCGCACGAATGCGCACCGATTCGGCGCAGCCGATGCCGGTAAAGTCGTTGGATGCGCGCGAGCTGTCGGAGTGATCGCTGCACAGATATCCGCACACCTGCACGCGCAGCGGCACCCGGCGACCGCGGGTGCAGCCGCACAGGAGCGCACAGGCGAGCATGAGCCTCAGCGGCAGCATGTGTAGCTCAGGGTGTCGGGTTGCGAAAAGTAGTAGATGGCGACCGCGCTTGCCGACGCCGCCGCCAAGCCGCCGACCACGGCCCAGAACCACGCGCGCCTGTAGAGGGGCGCCCGCGCGACCGGCGGGGGCGCCGCCGGCTCCCCCGCCCGCACCAGTTGCGACGGAGCCGGCTCCGGGGCCGGCGTCGCCATGATCTGCCGGCCGTAGATGGTGGGGGCGCGTGCGTCGCCATCCAGCATCGCAACTGAGTCGACGCCGAGCGCAGCGGCCAGCGCCAGCGCGGCCGCCCGGCGTCCCTGCGCACCCGCCTGCCGCAGCGCGCTGACGAGCGGGCGCAGGCGGGCCGCCTGGTCGAGCGGCTCGAGCTCGATCGAGATCGGCGCCTCGCTGTCGGA
>DATFWX010000216.1:0-7628 GCA_035258845.1 Polyangia bacterium
GGAGCGCTACTGTCCCATGTGCGACCGCTCGTACGGCCCGGGCATCGATCGCTGCCCGGAAGATCAGACGGTGTTGGTGGTTCTGGCTACGCCGCCCGATGCGCTGATCGGACGCGAGCTCGACGGCCGCTTCACCCTGAAGGCGCGCCTCGGAGTGGGTGGGATGGGCACGGTCTACCGGGCCTGGCAGCACTCGGTGGGACGGGAGGTTGCGGTCAAGGTCATGAGCGCCCGCTTTGCCCACAACATCGCCGGCGCCAAACGGTTCCTGCGCGAGGCCAAGCTCGCGAGCCGCCTGACCCACCCGCACACGGTGACGGTGCTGGACTTTGGCCAGACGACCGACGGTCTGCTCTACCTGGTCATGGAGCTCGTGGACGGGCGCACGCTCGGACAGGTGCTGCAGGACGAGGGACCCTTCTCGGTCGCGCGCATGGTTCGGGTGGGCACGCAGCTATGTGATGCGCTGGAAGCAGCCCACCGCCTGTCCATCATTCACCGGGATCTCAAGCCGACCAACGTGATGGTGCTCAATGAGCCGGCGGGACGGGATCACCTCAAGGTGCTCGATTTCGGGCTGGCCAAGTTGCTCGATCGCACCGACAGCTCGGTGACCGATTCCAACGCGATGCCGGGCACGCCGGGCTATATCCCGCCCGAGCTGTACCAGGGCGCGGTCGCCGACGCGCGCGGCGATCTCTATGCGCTCGGCGTCATCCTGTACGAGCTTCTGGCCGGTCGCGGCCCCTTCGACAAGGGTGGGACCGCAAAAGCGCGCCTTCCCTCGGAGCATTCCCCGGCCCCGCTCGACGTTGCGCCGGTCATGCAGAACGTGATTTTTCGGCTGCTGGAGCGCGATCCGGCCCGGCGCTACTCCAGCGCCGCGCAAGTGCGGGAGGCGCTGCTCGCCGCGAGCCCGGGGCTCGGCTTGCCGCTGCCCGCGTCCACCGTCGGAGCCACGCGCGGTGCCGAGCTGGCGGCGGCGGTGATCGAGCCGGCCTCCCGCGTGCGCCGGTGGGCCGTGCTCGCAATCGCAGCGGTCCTGATCGGGGCTGGCGCGACGCTCGCGTGGAAGCGGGCCGCTGGAACAGGTCCCTCGCCGGCAGCCCGCGCGGCCCCCGAGAGGCATGAAGCGCCCGCACCAGCGCCGCCCCCGGCTGCGGCCGTGGCGGCTCCCGAAGCTGCCAAGCCGGCGCCGGCCGACGTCGAGGTCGTGCTGCTCTCGTCGCCGGCGGGCGCATCCGTGACGTTGGCGGGGGTCGCGGCCGGCCGCACTCCCGCCCGAGTGCAGGTGCCGCGCGGATCGGCACCGGTCGAAGTGGTGTTTCGGCTCGACGGGCGGCGCGCGGTGCGACGCCGCATCATCCCCGACCGCGCGCAGACCGTGGAGGTGCGCCTCGTCCGCGCCGTCCGCCCCGGGCGCCCGGCGTCCGAGCGCTTCATCGTGCCCTAGACGGCCGCTCTGTACCATGGTTCACCCCAGTGCCCGCCCTCTGGGACAGCGCTGCTGCGCCGCCCGCAGGTGCTGGATCTGACACCGCCCAAGCCTCGGTCCGCAGCTTGCTTCTGCAACCGGACACCACGTTCCGGCAGGACAGGAGGACGCCATGGCAGAAGCGGCGCGGCGCTCCCGGCACCCGAGCGAGGGCGCGGCACGCAGGCAGAAGGAGGACGCGGCGCTGGTCGCTCGTGCCGCCAAGCACGACCTGGCCGCCTTTGCCACGCTTTACCGTCGGTTCTCGGGTCCAGTGTGTGCGCTCGCGCTGGGGATCACCCGAAACCGCGCCGAAGCGGAGGAAGTGACCCAGGAGGTGTTCTGGCGCGTGTGGCAGCTGGCCTCTCGGTTCGACCCCGCGCGCGGCAGCGTCGCCGCGTGGGTGCTCAGCGTGACGCGCAACCGCGCGCTCGATCTGGTCCGCGCCCGCGCCAGCCTGCGCCGCACCTGCCGCCAGTCCGAGCCTCTCCGCCCACGCGCGCCCACGACGCCCGAGGGCGAGCTCGAGTCGCTCGAGCGGACGCACCAGATTCAGCGGGTCCTGGAGCGGCTTCCCGCCCCGCAACGGGAAGTCCTGGACTTGGCCTATTGGGGCGGGCTGTCTCACATCGAGATTGCGACCTGCACCGGGACCCCGCTGGGAACGGTCAAGTCACGGATTGCATTGGGGATGGCGCGCCTGCGGGCGGCCCTCCGCCCACCCGGCAGATGCATTCGCAAAGAAGACGCTGGCGCGAAATCTGTGCGCAACCCCCCCGGGGGGTCGTACAGTTTTTGCCATGGCAGGTAGCCCGCTGTCGTATAGGCGCTTACGTATTTGCTGACCAAATAGACGTATCTACGAGGGGAGCGCCGCTGGCATCGATCGTGCTCTCTTCCGCCGCATGAAACCGGCGGACCGCCCGGCGGTGCTAAAGGTTGGTGTGGTCGTCGCGGGGTACCGGCTCGAGCGCAAGGTCGGTGAGGGCGGGATGGGTGAGGTCTGGGCCGCCACCGACGTACAGCGGCAGGTCAAGGTGGCGCTCAAAATGCTGACGCGCGAGGCCGTCCGCAACTCCGAGATCGCAGCCCGCTTCCGGCGCGAGGCCGAGCTCCTGGCCCGCATTGACAGCGCACACGTGCCGCGACTCTATGACTTCCTGCTCGATCAGTGGGGCGGTCGCATTCTGGTCGAGGAGTTCGTCGACGGGCAGCTGCTCGCCGAAATGCTCGACCAGCGGCGCTTCTCGGTCGCCGAAACGCGCGATCTCGGCGTCGCGCTGGCACGCGCGCTGATCGAGCTGCACCGAGCCGGCGTCGTGCACCGGGATCTCAAGCCTTCCAACGTCATCCTCAAGCCGGTCGCCGATGGCTACCGTGCCGTTCTGATCGACTTCGGCGTCAGCCGCAAAAACACCCGCGCCGAGGACGAGGACGACCACCGCATGCCCGAGATCACGCGTGTCGGACGCGCGCTCGGAACCATCACGTACATGGCACCCGAGCAGCTGGCCGGTTCACGCGAAGCCACCGAGACCGTCGATTTGTATGCGCTCGGAGCGATCCTGTATCGCGCGGTCACCTCGCGTCACGTGTTTGGCGAGCTCCAGGGCCTCGAGCTCGCGCGCACCAAGCTGATGCGGGACGCGCCGCGGCTCGATGCCGGCGCGGGCCTGATGGCGGGTGGCCTCGAGGACGTCGTCGTACGCCTGCTGCGTCGATGGCCCGCTGAGCGCTACCGGAGCGCCGAGGAGCTGCTGGCGGATCTGTTGGTGCTGGGACAGGCCCCGCAGCCGCCTGGCGAGCTCGCAGCCGGCACGCCCGCGCCGCCCGTGTCGATGGTGATCGAGACGTCATCGCTGCCGTCGGCGATCGAGCGGCCGAGCGTAGCGCCCGCTCCCTCGCGACGGGTGGTGGCCGCGATTGCGCTCGCTGCCGGCGTCTTGCTCGGCGCAGCTGGGGACCGCCTGCTGGCCCGGCCGCCCGCGTCCGAGCGCGCGGCATCGAGACCGGGAGCACGGGGCCCGGCCGCGACTCCGTCCCACGATCCAACTTTCTGCGAGAGCGCCTTCGCGCTGGCGCTGCTCGGTGCGTGCACCCCGCCAACGCGCGCGATCGAGCCTGCATTGGCCACCCGAAGCGGCGCGCGCGCTTCGGGGCGGCATGCGGCTTCGGGCCCGCCGGTCCGGCAGCTGGTTGATTCCGAGACGCCGCGACGCCATCAGTAGGCTCCTCCAGACTGTGATGAAAGTCGCTAGGGAAGTCGGCAACCCCGATGGCCGGGGGGTGGCCATCGGCGCCGCCACTTCGCTCGCTGGCTGGCCTCATCAATCGAGTCATTTCGCGCGATTGCGGTTGCGGCCGGCTTCGTCCGAATGTTGCATCACGCGCGCCCGTGCGACCTTTGCTCCGGGACGCGGCCGCGCTGGCCGTCGCCCTCGCCACCTCCAGAATCGTTTCGGCCGGGCCGCCCGCCCACGCCGCGGCGTCGCCGAGCGCCCTCCGGAATGCCCGTACAGCGCCGCGCGCGCTCGAAAGCGAGCGCATGGGCTTGTTTCGCCGCATGCTCGACGACGTTTCGCCCGCGTACGGGCGCCGCGGGGCGGTGACCGCGTCGCCGAGCCGCCAGCCCAACTACCGGTTCGACTGGACCCGGGACGGGGCGCTCACGATGCGCCAGGTGGTCGCCGAGCTGCGCGCCAACCGCGATCCGGTCCAGCGCCTCCAGAACGTTGCGCGGCTCAAGGCCTACACGCTCTTCTCGTGGCGCAAGGTCATCCGGTCGGGCCCGGCCGGGCTGGGCGAGCCGAAGTCGGAGCTCAGCGGGCGGCCGTTCCGCGGTCCCTGGGGCCGGCCGCAGAACGACGGGCCCGCGCTGCGGGCACTGACCCACCTCGAGTTCGCAGACTGGCTGCTCGGGCACGGGGAAGAGTCGTACGTCAAAGATATCCTCTACACGCGGGAGCGACGGACCGGCTCTCCCATCACCCGCGACCTCGATTACGTGGCACCGCGCTGGTGGGAGGCAAGCTTCGATCTGTGGGAGGAGAAGAAGAGCTACCACCTCTACACGCGCGCGGTCCAGCACAAGGCGCTCGTGCTGGGTGCCAAGCTGGCCAGCCGTCTGGGCGACAGCGCCGGCGTAGCCCGCTACACCGAGGCCGCGCACCAACTCCACAAGGCGCTCCAGGACCACTGGGACCCTCAACGCGGCGTGCTGAAGGCGACTCTGCCGGGCAACGACCACGGTCGGCCGACCGAGGGGCGGACGCTGGACAGTGCGGTCATCCTGGCGGCCATCCAGACCTACGGTGAGGGCGCGCCGTTCGAGATCACGGACCCGCGCATCCTGTCGACCGCGCACGCGCTCGAGGAAGCCTTCCGCCGCGAGTATCCGGTCAACCGGGGCCGCAGGGGGGCGGTCGCGATCGGGCGCTACCCCGGCGACGCCTATACGGGCTACGACAGCCGGCCGGGCGGCGGCAACCCGTGGGTGCTGACGACCGCGGCGTTCGCCGAGCTGCATTACCGGGTCGCCCGCGAGATCGCGGGCGGCCTCGCCGTCACCGGCAGCAACCGCGGGTTTCTGCAAAGCGCGCTCGGCGACGCCGGCCAGCTGCGCGAGGGCATGCGGCTGCGGCCGGGCGACGCGCTGCTCGCGGAGCTGCGCAGCCGGCTGACCGACAAGGGCGACGACTATCTCAACATCATCCGGCAGACCGAGGCCGTCGAACGCGCCGCCCGCGGCCCCCGGTGGGTGGAGGCGCTGTCCGAGCAGATCAACAAGAAGACCGGGCGCTTCCAGGGCGCCGAGAATCTGGGCTGGAGCGATTCGAGCGTGGTCAGCGCGCTGCGCGCGCGCAGCGAGATCGACACCCCACCGACGCGCAGCTAAATTGGCTCGCGTCGCACTCGGGGCCGCGCCGGTACCTGCCGTCAGGCTTGCGAGCCTGCTACGCTCGTCTTTCGGATGCAGTCCGCCGATTTCGCCTGGGAGCTATCGATCGACAGCCAGGATGCCCTGGCGCGCTTGTCACGCCTGGTGGAAGAGCAGGGTTTTCAGCTGGTCGGGCCGGCAGAGGAGTTCCGAGTTTCGCGACCGCTGCGCCGGCGAGTGGTCGTCGATCGTTGGGGCGGCGACTTGACCGATCGTCGAGCTTTCTGAGCGGGCGCATCACCGACCGTGCGAAAGGCAATGGACGAACTACGGTCTCGCTGTGGTTCAGACCGGGCGCCGAGGCGCGATTGCGCACGTTGCTGCTGGCGCCGCTCTTTCTGCTGCCCGTGCTCATCCTCGGCTTTGCCGGGTGGATTCGGCACGGGCGCGACCCTCTCTGGTGGTGGTGGCCGCTCGCCGTGTTCGCGCTGCTGCTCGGGTTCGGACTTGCCGCCCGCGTCGTCCAGCGAAGGCGCGAGCTGGCGCTGCTGCAAAGACTGAGCGAGATGTTTCGATCGAGTAACCTGATCGGCCAGCTTCAGGAACGCCGCGATCGCGGCTTGCGCCTCGCCATCCAAAGCCTCCTGCGTGCGGGCGCTCACGACGTCAGGGCGGTTGCCCACTTGGGACCCGGGGGCAGGCCGGCTGCTAGGTGGGACGGGAGCCGTTGCGGCGCGCGGAGAAGGTGCGGGATCGCCATCGTCTCCCAGCGGCGCCGAGCAGCCCCATCAGCAACAGAACGACCGTCCCGGCCCCCGCGGCGCCCGCGGCTTCCCCCAGCGCGCACCCGCAGCCCGACGAGGCGCTCCCTCCAGCAGGGTTGGGGCCCCCGCCGCCCCCAGCCCCGCCTCCTCCTGCGCTGCCTCCTGCGCCGCCCGCGCCGCCCGCGCCGCCGCCCGCGCTGCCGCCGGGCCCTCCGCCCGACCCGGCGCCCCCGTCGGGGCCTGCGACCTGTACGCAGCCAATGCGAGACGTCGACACCACCACATTGTCGAAGCGGACTGTCTCCGACGTCTGCCCGGCTGCGTAATTGTCGTCGGTGACGTAGTGCCAGAGAGCGAGCGCGTTGATCTTCAAGCTGTCATCGGTCCGCCAGCGGATGCCGCCCCACTGGCCCACCTGCGTCCCATCGACCCACATCGATTGTGAGCCGTTGGCCTGTCCGCCCGTGTTCGCCTGCACCATCATCTCCATGCAGTACCAGGCGCTCAGGGTCGGGATCCGCAGCGGGCTCGGGAGGAACGAGTTGCCCCAGCAGCACTCGAGGCCGCTGGCGCAGGGCGAGCCGCGCGTGCCGCACTGGGTGCAGATCGACTGCGGATCGGCATAGGTCGAGCAGCGCGCGCCCGGATCGCAGCTCATGTCCGGGTAGTAGGTGTAAAAGTTCCAAGCGCCCGGTGGCGCGTTGTTGCCCCAGTCGAACCAGGGCTCCAGACCCGAGGTGAAGAAGTTGGTTCCGCTGGGCCGGCAGCCCGCCATGCCGAACGCCGACCACCTGTCGCTGGCCTGGTTTGCGAGCAGGGTCACGAAGTGATGCAGGTAATGGTAGTTGGTGTCGAACTGAACGTAGAAGCGCGCGTAGACCTGGTCGTAGCCGGGCAGAAACCACTTCAAGGGGCCGCCTCCGGTGTCGAGCCCCTTGTGCGCCGTCATCTCGAGCGCGCGCTGGCCCGCGAAAACGTGGCCGGCCGTGGTGGTCAGCACCAGGTTCCCGGGCGCGCTGCCCTGGTCGTCCCACAGCCCGAGCTGCCCATTCTGATCGGCGCTCGCCTCGAAGTCGTCGCAAAAGATCGTGCCCGCCGGCGGGTTGGCGCACTCCTGGGCCCTCGCGAGTCGCCCCAGGAACGGGGACGCCAGCAGCACGACCATCACCCAGCGCAGCCGGGATCGGCTTATGGACGGCATGGACCCACCTTGATCGAGGGTGCAACCCGGGCGCCAACTCGTCAAGCCTCGCGATTCGACACGACTTCGGCAGCGCTCGCCGCATGCCGCTCTGGGGGCCTGGAGCCCCAAGTGGGGCGCGGGTGCCCGGCTCACGACGCCTGGGCCTCGACCCGGCGGAACTGCAGGAGCAGCAGAACGTCGTAGCTCGCCTTGAGGATGCCGGCGCACACGAGGGGCCACCCGATGCTGGTGTGCGCGAGCATGAGGCCCGTGAACAGCGGCGGGATCGCGGCGGCCAGGCTGCGCGGCACGTTCGTGATGCTCGACGCG
>DATFWX010000217.1:0-20737 GCA_035258845.1 Polyangia bacterium
AACCCAGGAGCTTGGCCAGCCACTCCGGATGCAGGTTCCAGCCCGCGAATCCGGCCAGCCCGAGCAGGACGCCGAAGCCCGCGAACACGAGCGCCACCGCGAGCAGCCACTTCTTGCGCGTGAGCGCGGTCAGGCCCAAAAGCGCAATGCCCAGCGACATCCCGGCCTCCGCCATGTCGAACTGGTCGTCGCGGATGTTGAGCAGGTCGTATTGCTTCTCGAACGCCAGCGCCTGCTTCTTGATCTCTTCCTTCTCGCTCTCGTAGCGCTTGACGTTGGCCTGGTAGTCGGCAATCCGCTTGTCGAGCGTGCTGCGCTGGCTGGCCGTGGCGGCCGACGGCAGCATGTCGCGCTGAGTGGCCATCTCGTCGCTCATGGCCTCGGCCAGGTTCTGCTTGGTGCTCTTGGCCTGGTAGTAGGCCCAGGTGTCGACGGCGTTGGCCTGCGCGCGCGTCATCGCCTGTACCACATTGCCGCCTTTGACGTTGCACACCGCCATGAAGGTGGCGGTCACCGCGACCAGGGCCGCGATGATGGCGTTCAGGCGCGACTCGACCCCCTTCTCGATCGCCTCACCGATGGTCTCACCGATCTCGGTCATGGTTTGGCCTCCGTTCGCGCCAGCGTGACGCGGTCGGTCCAGGTGCCCGAGAGCTCGCGCGCACCGCGCAGCCAGTTCTGGGCAGCCACGTAGCCCTCTCGAAAGCGCACGTGCACGAGACCCGAGCGCAGGTCGAGCACGGTTTTTTCGATCTCGGTCCACGGCACCAGCAGATCGGCGCTCTCGGGGATGAGCAGCAAGAGGCCTTCGGTGGTGCGGTAGCGGAAAATCGCGACCACCATGTGTGGATTGTCGGGATCGAAAAGCGCAACCCCGTCCAGATCGATGCGGGGGCGGGCTTGGTTCATTTTCATATGGTGCCTCGCCTGGGCGCGCCTCGGCAAGAGCGTGCTTTCATGCCGCCCACGAAAGCGGCCCATTCGGAGGTAAAATAGGTCAAATGAACATGCTTGCTGGGGCGGGGGCGGTGATCGGCGGCCGGGTGATGGTGGTGGAGGACGACCAGGAGATCCGGCACGCGCTC
The DNA here is from genome assembly GCA_035258845.1 of Polyangia bacterium. Lineage (GTDB taxonomy): Bacteria > Myxococcota_A > Polyangia > JAHFDS01 > DATFWX01 > DATFWX01. The sequence continues at coordinate 1,086 of DATFWX010000217.1, forward strand.
GCCGAGTTGCTCAGGGAAGAGGGTCACACCGTGGTCACCTGCGCGAACGGCCAGGAGGCGCTGACCGGGCTGCGCGAGGCCGCGGGTGCGCTGCCCGACGTTATCCTCCTCGACCTCATGATGCCGGGCATGGACGGCTGGCAGTTCCGTCTGGCCCAGAAACGCGATTCGGCGCTGGCCGGGATCCCGGTGGTCGCGTTGTCGGCCGACTCCAGCGCCAAGGCGGCCACCATCGACGCATACGCGTTTTTGGCCAAACCGGTCGACGCCCGCGCGCTGCTGGCCACCATCGAGCGGGTGCTCTTGCAGCGCGAGCGCGAGCAGATGCAGGCGCGGATGGCGCAGACCGACCGGATGGCAGCGCTGGGCACGCTCGCGGCCGGAGTCGCGCACGAGATCAATAACCCGCTGACGTTCGTCATCGCAAACCTGAGCGTGCTGAGCGAGCAGTGCCCGCTCATGGCGGCCGACTGCAGGCGGCTTCTGGACCGCCCTTCCGGCGGGCCTGCGCAGGAGCCGCTGACACGCATCGTGAGCCGGCTCGACGAGGCAGTGGCCACGCTCAAGGACGCCCGCGAAGGCGCCGAGCGGATCCGCGGTGTGGTGCGCGATCTGGCCACCTTCTCGCGCTCGCAGGATGAGACGCTGACCCCGACCGACGTGCGCAAGCTCTTGGACTCATCGATCAATATCGTGATGAACGAGATCCGCCAGCGAGCGCAGCTGGAGCGGGAGTACCGCGAGGTCCCGCTGGTGATGGCCAGCGCGGGCCGACTGGGCCAGGTGTTTCTCAACCTGATCGTCAACGCGGTGCAGGCAATCGCGGAAGGCGATCCCACGCGCAACCGCATCCGGGTGACGACGCAAGGGCTGCCCGGTCACGTTCTGGTCGAGATCAGCGACACCGGGACCGGCATCCCGCCCGAGATCCTGCCGCGCATCTTCGATCCCTTCTTCACCACCAAGCCGATCGGTGTGGGCACCGGATTGGGGCTCGCCATCTGTCACGGCATCGTGACCGCGCTGCGCGGCGACATCACGGTCGAGAGCACAGTCGGCGTCGGCACCACGTTTCGGGTCACGCTACCCGCCACCGCGCTGCCGGAGCCGCGGCCGCGCACCAGCTCGCGGACGGTGCCGCCCCGAGCCGGCGCCAAAATGCGCGTGCTCATCATCGACGACGAGCCGGCCTTGGCGCGGGCGCTGGCGGCCATGCTGCAGCCGGACTGCCAGGTGACGACCGCAACCGCGGGCCGCGATGGGCTCGAGCGGCTTGCGCGCGGAGAGGTCTACGACCTGGTGTTCTGCGACCTCGTGATGCCCGAGGTGACCGGGATGGACATTTACGAGCAGATCAAGCTGCAGCGGCCCCAGTTGGCCGAGCGCTTCGTGTTCATGACCGGCGGGGCCTTCACCACGCGCGCGCGCGAGTTCCTGGAGCAGATCGAGAACCCTTGTATCGCGAAGCCGTTCGGGGTCGAAGAGATCCGCGCGCTCGTGGGCCTTCTGCGCGGTCAGCCGCGGGTCAGCTGAGAAGCTGTCAGCTATCAGCTATCAGCTTATTCCGGCGCTGAGAGCTGACAGCTGAGAGCTGACAGACAGACAGCAACCGCAGTCCCCGGTTCAGTACCCGTCGTCGTCGCCGTAGTCGTCGCGGCGCCGCTTCTGCTTCTTGCGCTCGAACCGGTCGCGGTCGCGATCGCGCTCGGGGCTGCTGCGATCCGCGCCCCCCCCGCCAAAGCCCGGGCGGGGCCCACCGCCGAACCCGCTGCGCGGCGGCCCACCGAACCCGCTGCGCGGCGGCCCGCCGAACCCGCTGCGCGGCGGCCCGCCGAACTCGCGGCGCGGGGGCCCACCCTCTCGCGGCGGATACCCACCCCCGCCGTTGGGGCGGGGGGCGGAGGTGCCGGGCGGCCGGCTCTCACGCTCGCGCGCCTCGTTCACGGTCAGTGTCCGTCCGCCGTAGGCTCGCCCATTGAGCGCGGTGATGGCGGCCTGCACGGCGTTCTGGTCCTGCACCTCCACAAACGCAAAGCCGCGCGATTGCCCGGTCATGCGGTCGGTGATAATGCGGACTTCGCGCGGTGGTTGGCCAATCTCCTCAAACAGTGCGCGCAGCTGCTTGTCGTCGGTGGAGTATGGCAAGTTCCCTACATACAGTCGCGTACCCATTCGCTTCTAACCTGATCCGGTTCCATCGCTTTTTACTCCAGGGCCGCCTCTGGTGTCAATGTGCACGAGCGGTGATATCCTTCGCCCATGCGGTTCCCTGGCCTTCCCTTAACCCTTTCTGTCTTCGCAGCTGCGCTCGCGGTCCCCGCCCACAGGGCCCATGGAAACGGCCGGCCGGCCGCGGTCGCGACCGTCACCTTCGATCCCAACGCCGCCAGCCGGCTGGTCGTGGGCGCCACCTTCGGCACCCTGATCAGCGAGGACGACGGCCAAAGCTGGCGCCTCATCTGCGAGGGGCCCATCGGCACGGCGGGTGCGGCCATCGATCCCATCTACCGGGTCACCACGACCGGCACTATGCTGGTGGCCTCGCCCAACGGCGTCTTGTATTCGCGCGATGGCGGTTGCAACTTCACCAAGTCGGCGGGCTCGCTGGCGACCAACCAGGCGGTCAAGGACATCGTGGTCAGCCCCAATAGCCCGATGCACGTGCTGGCCGCCTCCAACACGGCCGGCGCCATGAACGGCATCCACGTGTCCAACGACGGCGGCGCCAACTTCAGCCCACCCGCCAATCCGGGACCGGTCAACACGGTCTTTCTGGGCGTGCGCTTCGGCTCCAGCGACGGCCAGCGCGCCTATGCGATGTCTTTCGACGGCTCCTCGAGCGTGACCAAGTTCTATGTCTCCAACGACGGCGGCGCGACGTTTGCCCCGACCGCCTATAGCACCACCGGCCAGTCGCCGCCCTTTCTCATCGGCGCCGATCCGCGCGATCCGAGCAAGGTGTACTTTCACGCCCGCGTGGGGCAGCCGGCGGTGTCGACCCTGTACCGCTCCACCGATGGCGGCGCCTCTTTCCAGCCGGTGGCGTCGGACATCTCGACCATCTTTGCGGCCACCTTCGCGCAAAATGGCACCCTGTACCTGGCCACCAACGGGGGCATCCGCAAGTCGCCCGACGGCGTCTCGATCAGCCCCGCCCTGGCGGGCGCAACGGTCGTGACCTGTCTGGGCATGGGAGCACAGGGAGCGCTCTACGGATGCGGCGACACCTTCGCCGACGGCTTTGCGATTGGAAAATCGACCGACGAGGGGGCGCACTGGACGCCGCTCTTGAAGTTCAACCAGAACATCGTGGGGCCCCTCCAGTGCGGCAGCGGAACCGAGGAATGCACGATGTGCTACCCGGCCTGGCCCACGTTTGCAAATATGTTCGGCCTGCCCAACCAATCGCTCCCGATGTGCATGGCCGGCACCGGGGGCAGCGGTGGATCGGGCGGATCGGGCGGCCACGGGGGGGGCGGCGGCGGCTGCGCCTGCGCGCTCGGGCAGGTCGTGACGCCGAGCCCGCTCGGGGTCGCGCTTCTCGCGGTGGCAGGCGCAGCGCTGATCGTGCGCCTCCGGAGGCGGCGATGAGCGCACCCGCCGATGCCGGTCCGGGCGAGCTGATCTGGGAAGGCTCGCCCACCTGGCGCTCGCACTATGGCTACACGATTCTTTGCTGCCTGCTGGTTCCGCTCGTGATCGGCATCATCTTGCTGCTCGTGCAGTGGGCCAAGCTGTCGGCCATCCGGTACCGCCTGACCAGCAAGCGCATCGAGTGGGAGACCGGGATCTTCTCGAAGAAGATCGACGGCATCGACGTGTGGCGCATCCGTCACGTCGAGTTCTTCCAGAGCTTCGGCGACCGGCTGGGCAAGGTGTCGCGGCTGCACCTGTACGTGCAGGACAAAGAGGAGCCGGAGATCATCATCCGCGGGCTGCCCGGCGGCCGCGACGTCTACGACAAGGTGGCTGCGGCGGCGCAGCTGTCGCGTCGGGGCACGCTAGGGCTGGTGCAATGATCCTTCAGCGGTGCACGAACAGCCCGAAGTAGACCACCAGCAGGCCGGCCGCGATCGAGAACAGGCTGAACAAAGCGCCCGGTCGCATGCGCTCGCCGCGCGGACGCAGGATGAGCTGGGCGACTCCCGAAATCACGAGGATGGTGCCGGTGAACACGTAGAACCACGAGGGGACGTGAACCGCCATGAAAGCCGCCCCGTCAGCTCCCGCGCGTGAGCTGGTCGTAAAGCGCCATGATGCGGCGGGTGACTGGTCCCGGCCGGCCGCCCGAGAGGGGCTGCCCGTCCACGCGCACGACCGGGAGCACGCCGCGCACCGAGCTGGTCAGGAACGCCTCCTCGGCCCCGCGCAGATCGTCCGGGCGCAGCTCGGTCTCCAGCGCCGCAATTCCGTTAGCCTGGCACAGCTCGAGCACCTTGCGCCGGGTGATGCCATCCAGAATGCCGACCGCGAGCCCGGGCGTGCACACCTTCTCGCCCCGCAGCACGAAGAGGTTGGACGATGAGCATTCGGCCAGCCGTCCCTCGGCGTCGCACATGACGGCCTCGTAGCCGCCGCGCCGGCGGGCCTCCCGCATCGCCAGCACGCTGTTCAGATAGTTGCCCGACTTGACGTTGGGATCGATGGCGCTGGGCAAGTTGCGCCGTACGCTGACGATGGCGACCTCGACGCCGTCGTCGACCAGCTTGCGGTCGGGGCCGGTGGTGGGCCGAACGATCACGACCAGGCGCGGCCGATCGGCCAGGCCCGGGTCGAGCCCAATCTCACCGGCGCCGCGGGTGACGATGACGCGAATGTAGGACTCGGCGTTCTGGGCCGCGCGCACGGTGTCCAGCACCGCCTGCCGGATGAGGTCACGCGGCGGCGGCTCCATCCCGATGCCGTGCGCGCTCTTCTCGAGCCGCGCAAGGTGCTCCTCGAGCGCGAACGGCTTGCCGCCGAAGGTTCGCGTCACCTCGTAGACGCTGTCGCCGTACAGAAATCCACGGTCGAACACCGGGACTTTGGCGTCCTCGCCCTCGTGGATCGTGCCGTCGATGTACACCTGCGTCGCCACGGCCCGGGCATCATGCCCACAGTGGACACGATTGGCAAGGATGCTCGCGAGGCGGGCCCGAGCATGCTATAAGCGCCTCCTGTGGAGGTTCCTATGAGAACGTGGAAGCTGTCTCCACCCGAGGGCGACGAGGACGACGACGACGACCTCGAGGACGACGAGGACGACCTCGACGACGACGAGGACGAGGACGAGCTGGACGAAGACGAGGACGAGCTGGATGAGGACGAAGACGAGGAGTGAGCGCGCGCGGCCCGCGCAAGCGGGTCATCTCTGCAGCCGCAGCGCCCACACCATCGTCATCGCTTCCAGAAAGATTGCGCGCGACATCTTCGACTGTCCGACCCGTCGATCGACGAACACGATCGGGACCTCGACCACTCGAAAGCCCGCCCGCAGCGCGCGATAGGTCATCTCGATCTGAAAGCCGTAGCCCTGCGTGCGCACGGAATCCAGCGGCAACGCCTCCAGCACGCGCCGTCGAAAGCACTTGAAGCCCGAGGTCAGGTCGCGCACTTTGACGCCCAGGATGGTGCGCGCGTACAGGCTTCCGCCGCGTGAAACCAGCTTGCGGCCCAGCCCCCAGTTGCGCGTGCCGCCCCCCGCCACGTAGCGCGATCCGACGGCCAGGTCTGCGCCCGACTGCGCGGCCAAGAGCAGGTCGGGCAGGTATCTGGGGTCGTGCGAGAAATCGCAGTCCATTTCGAACAGAAACTCATAGCCCTGCGCCAGACCACGCCGGAACCCTTCCAGATACGCGGTGCCCAGACCCAGCTTGCCCGCGCGGTGCAGCACCTGGATGCGCGGCTCGCGCGCCGCCAGCTGGTCGGCCAGCTGGCCCGTGCCGTCCGGCGAGTTGTCGTCGACGACGAGCAGATGTGCCTCCGGCACCACCGAGTGCACGGTCTGCACGAGCGCCTCCAGATTGTCACGCTCGTTGTAGGTGGGGACGCAAATCAGAATGCGCCCTGTGCGCTGGTTCGGCATGCGTGCGCGGCATATTAGCGCGTGTTGCGCACTGCGCCAGATGTGTTATCGTTCGCCGCACTTTCGGGTCGGGGCCCAGCGACATGCACATTCTTAAGGTTCGATTCCGCTCGGGCAAGGAATTTCAGGAAGCGTATGCGCGCGACTTGCCGACGGGCGGACTGTTCTGCCCCACCACCACCGAGCTGGCCCCCGGCAACGAGGTGATCGTCGAGGTCAACGCGGACGAGCTGCCCAACAAAGTGCTCCTGCGCGGGCACGTCAAGTGGTGGCGGCCCGCGCTGCCGCGCCTGCGCGTGCGCGCGGGTGCCCTGGTCGAGTTCGAGCCCGACGAGAAGGACAAACGCGACTTCGTGGTGCGCGTGCTCGGCGGCGGCGAGAGCCCGGGGCAGCTGCGCAAACGCAAGCACACGCGCATCCCGATCGAGGTGCCGGTACGGTATCGGACCGAGGGCTCGGCCGAGTTCGTCACCAGCGGGCTGCGCGAGATCTCGGTAGGCGGGGCCCTTCTGCGCACCGATCGGCCGCTGCCCCTGGGCACGGAAGTGATCGTGGAGGTCACGCCGCCGGGCGGGGTGTCGCCGATGGCGATCGCGGGCAAGGTGGCCTATCACGCCGGCACCGACGCTGGCATCAAGTTCCTGTACCGCGACGGCGGGGGATCGCGCAGGCTGCGCGAGCTGATCCGGCGCATCCGGCTCGGCTGAGCGGCCGCGGGGAAGCGCCCGGATGCCCAAGCGCCGCGGCGGAAAGCGCGAGGTCACGCCAGCGGCAGCCGTCATCGATGCGGCGCTGGCCGGCCTCGGCGTGGGCCCCGAATGGCGCGTGGTCTCGGCCTGGAGCGAGGTGGCGGGCCCCGTCATCGGCGCGCGTACGGTGGCCGAGCGGGTGGTAGCCGGCGTGCTGTGGGTGCGCGTGCCCAGCCCGGCCTGGGCCCACGAGCTCACCTTCTTCCGGGCCCAGCTGACCGAGCGGCTGCGCGCGCGCGCGCGGTTTTCGCTCAAGGATATTCGGTTCGTGGTCGGCGACGTGGAGACGGCGGCGAGCGCACCGAACCCGCCCGCGCCCGTGCCCCCGGCCGCGCCTGCGCCCACGCCCGCGGCGGTGGCCACGATCGAGGCCGCCAGCGCCGCCATCCCCGATCCCGAGCTGGCCCGGGCGCTGCGTGCGCTCGGCCTGCGGGTGGTTCGCCCATGAGCCTGCGCGCCCGCATCCGGGTCATCTGGATCGCCATTACCGGCGCCATGACGTTCGGCTCGTACGCGGTCGCACGGGCCGCCGGTTGGGATCCGGTCAAGGTGGCGCTCATCCTGGCCATCCCGCTCCTCTTGGGGCTGGTCGCGGTCCAGATCGTGCTCGTGCGGCGGGCCCGGCAGCGGATGGAACGTGCGTTTCTGAGCGAGGACATCCCGGGGCTGCGGCGCGAGGTGGCGTCGCTCATCGACTTCTTCCGCGATCAGCCGCGCGTGCGCGAGGCGCTGCGGCTGTCCGAGGCCGTGATCCTGGCGCTCGAGGAAAAATTCGCGGAAGCCCGTGCGATCCTGGAATCACTCGATCAGAGCGCGCTGGGCGAGGCGCAGCTTCCGACCGTGATGAACAATCTGGCCTGGTGCATGGCACACCTGGGCGAGGCCGACCGCGCAATCGAGCTGGCACGCACCGCGCTCGCCCGCGCCGAGGGGCGGCCGCCCGGCCACATCGCGTACCTCCTGGGCACGTTGGGGGTGGCGCAGGTTCTGGCCGGCCAACCTGCCGAAGCGGTCGAGGTCCTGCAGAAGGCGCTCGGCAAGGGCGCCGGGCAGCCGCGCCCGCAAGCCATCCGCGCCTATTATCTGGGCGAAGCGCTGCGGGCGCTGGGCAGATCGGCCGAGGCCCAGGCGGCCTACGAGCGCGCTGTTGCAGAGGCCCCGCACAGCACCTACGCCCGGCGGGCGCGCGAACGCCTCCAGGCGGCCGATCACAAGGCGGGGGCCAGCACGACCACGCTGTAGCCGACCGCGACCGCGCCGCCCGGGTTGGCGTAGCCGTGCCGCTGATCGCCGCGGAACACCACCACGTCGCCGGGGCCGAGCTGCCACCTTTCGCCGCTCGCGTGCAGCACGATGGTGCCGGTCTCGCAGGTCAGATACTCGCGCGTGCCGGCCGTGTGCGGAATGCCGGTCATGTTGGCCCGCGGCGGCAGCTCCATGCGCTCGATCAGCATGCCCGGGATGGGATCGGGCAAGAGAGAGCGGATGGCAACCTGGCCGCGCGTGCGCGTGGGCAGGCTGTCACGGCGATAGAGCTTGGCGCCCGCCTTGGGCATCGAGATCAGCTCCTCGATCGAAAGCTGGAGCGCCAGCGCCACCCGGTGCAGCACCAGAAGGGTCGGGTTGGCGGCGCCCGATTCCAGGTTGGCCCAGGTCGCGCGGGGCAGGCCCGACAAACGCGCCATCTGCTGTTGGGTGAGCCCGCGCGCGTCGCGCAACTGTTTGATGTTGCGAGACAGGCGCAGGGCCAGGTCGCCCTCTTGTGTGGTCCCGGTGGTGCTCGTGCTCGTGGTCATGCTCATGCGATGGCATTTTGCCAAAGGACTGACATTTTTTCCAATTGTTCAGAGGAGAGGCGTAAGAGTTGGCGTAGGAGGTAGACGATGGACATCCGAGGCCAGGCAGCTCTGGTGACGGGCGCGAGTCGGGGGCTGGGCGCGGCGCTGGCGCGCGTGCTGGCGGCGGCGGGCGCTCGGGTGGTGCTGGTGGCGCGCGAGCCGGCGCCCCTCGAGGAGGTGGCGGCCCAGATCCGCGCGGCCGGCGGCGAAGCGCACGCCCTCCCGGGCGACGTATCCGATAAGCGGGCCGCGTACGCAATTGCCGGTGCGGCGGCGGCGCTGGTGGGCCCGATCGACATCCTGATCCACAACGCGAGCAACCTGGGCCGGCTCCCGATGCCGCTTTTGGGCGACACCGAGTGCGAGGATTTTGAAAACGTGCTGGCGACCAATCTGCTGGGCCCGTTTCGCATCACCAAGGCGCTCGTAGGCGCGATGGTGCTGCGGGGCGGCGGGCTGGTCGTGCACGTGAGCTCGGACGCCGCGGTGGCGGCCTACCCGCGCTGGGGCGCCTACGGGGTGTCCAAGGCGGCGCTGGATCACCTGGCGCGCATCTGGGCGGCCGAGCTATCCGGCACCGGGGTCTGCTTTCTGACCGTCGATCCGGGCGAGATGAACACGCAGATGCATCGGGACGCGATGCCGGACGCCGATCCGAGCGCGCTGCGCGATCCGGCGCGAGTGGCCGCCCGCGTGCTCGCGCTTCTGCGTGCCTGCGACCTGCGTGAAAGCGGCGACCGGCTGGAGGTGGAGGTCGCAGCATGAGCGCCGCCGCCGCCGCCTGGCCGCGCGACGATGCAGCCGCCGAGCGACTGCTCTGGATCGATCCCGAGCGGCGCCGGCTGCGTGACGCGCATCTCGACGACATGCCCGCGCTCCTGCGCCCGGGCGACCTCTTGGTGGTCAACGATGCGGCCACGCTGCCGGCCTCGCTGTCCGGTCGCACGGCTGCCGGCAGCTCGCTGGAGGTGCGCCTGTACGGCCAGCGGGCCGGGCCCGGCCCCCGCTTCCGCGCGGTTCTGTTCGGGCCCGGCGACTGGCGTCTGCGCACCGAGGACCGGCCGGAGCCGGCTCGGCTCGCGCCCGGAGACCGCATTTCTTTCGCGCCCGATCTGTCTGCGCGCGTCGAGGCCGTGGCCGATCTGTCCCCGCGCCTGGTCGAGCTGACATTCGACCGCGACGGTGCCCCCCTGTGGTCGGCGCTGTACCGCTACGGCCGGCCGGTCCAGTATTCCTATGTCGCGGCCCCGCTCGAGCTGTGGTCGGTGCAGACTCATTTCGGCGCCCGGCCATGGGCGGCCGAGATGCCGTCGGCCGGACGGCCGCTGCGCTGGCACATCTTGCGCGCGCTCGGCGAGCGCGGCGTGCGGATGGCCGCGCTCACGCACGCAGCCGGCCTGTCCTCGACCGGCGATCCGGTGCTCGATGCGGCGTTGCCGCTGCCCGAACAGTTCGATGTCCCGGAGCCGACCGTGCGGGCCATCTGGGCCACGCGCGCCGCCGGCGGGCGCGTGGTCGCGGTGGGAACTACGGTCGTGCGGGCGCTCGAGGGCAGCGCGGTCCAGCACCGGGGCGAGCTTGTGCCCGGACCCGGCGAGACCGACCTCGTGATTCGCCCCGGCTTCCGGCCGCAGGTGGTCCACGGCATCCTGACCGGGATCCACGAGCCCGGGAGCAGCCACTTTAGGCTGCTCCATGCGTTTGCTCCGGGCGATCTGCTGGCGGCCGCCAGCACGCACTCCCGCGCGGCCGGCTATCTGGGCCACGAGTTCGGTGACTCGTGTCTGGTCCTTTCCGGCCCCGGATCTACCGAAGCGCCTGCTTGAGCGAGCGCGCCAGCTCGGCGGCCGCTGCCGCGCCGCCCCGCTCGGCGGCGCGCACGATCGCGCTTCCGACCACGACCGCGTCGGCGAAACCACCGATGCGGCGCGCGTCCGCAGGCGTCGACACGCCGAAGCCGACCGCGATGGGGAGCTGGATGCGGCTGCGCAGCGCGCGTACGTGCGCCTCCACGTCCGAGAGATCGGAAAGCGCCGCTCCGGTCACGCCGGTCAGCGACACGTAGTAAACGAAGCCCGAGGCCGCGCGGGCCGCGCGCAGGATGCGCTCCTCGGTCGAGGTGGGCGCGACCAGCGGCACGAAATCGAGCCCGTGCGCCCGCAGCGGCGCCAGAAGCTCGTCGGCCTCCTCGGGCGGCAGGTCCACCACCAGAGCCCCGTCGGCACCCGCAGCCGCCGCCTCAGCTGCAAAGCGCGCGCAGCCATGCACGAACACGGGGTTGTAGTAACCGAACAGGACCACCGGCGTCGCGATCTGCCGGCGCAGGTCGGCGCACAGCTCGAGCACGCCCGCAAGCGTGGCTCCAGCCGCAAGCGCCCGCCCCATGGCGGCCTGGATGGCCGGGCCGTCGGCGTTGGGATCCGAAAACGGTACGCCCAGCTCGAGGACGTCCACGCCCGCGTCCGCGAGGGCGCACGCCAGCTCGCGCGAGCGCGCTAGGTCCGGGTCGCCGGCGGTCACATAGGCCACCAGCGCCCGCTCGCCGCGGCCGCGCAGCTTCTCGAAGGTCTCGGCAATCCGGCTCATGCGCGTTCAGTCCAGGGTCACGCCGCGCGCCTGGGCCACCGTGGCCATATCCTTGTCGCCGCGCCCCGACAGGTTGACGATGATGAGCTTGCCGGGCCCCAGGCGGGGCGCGAGGTCCCGGAGCGCGGCCACCGCGTGCGCGGTCTCCAGCGCCGGGATGATGCCCTCGCTCTGGGCCAAAAGCTCCAGGCCGCCCAGCGCGTCGGCGTCGGTTTTGGCAAGATAGGTCGCGCGCCCCGAGTCTTTGAGCCAGGCGTGCTCGGGCCCCACGCCCGGATAGTCGAGGCCCGCGCTAATCGAGTGCGCCGCTTTGATCTGTCCGCCCTGGTCGCACAGCACATACGACTTGGCGCCATGCAAGACCCCCACCCGGCCCGCGCCCAGCGTGGCCGCGTGGCGGCCGCTTGCAACCCCTTCGCCGGCCGCCTCCACGCCGAAGAGCGCCACCTCCGGCTCGGCGACAAACGCGTGAAACAGCCCCATGGCATTCGATCCGCCGCCCACGCAGGCCACGCAGGCGTCGGGCAGCCGGCCCTCGGCCTCCAGGATCTGCTCGCGCGCCTCGCGGCCAATCACGGCCTGCAGGTCGCGCACCAGCGTCGGGTACGGGTGCGGTCCAGCCACCGATCCGATCAGATAGTAGGTCGTGCGCACATTGGTCACCCAGTCGCGCAGCGCCTCGTTCATGGCGTCCTTGAGGGTGCGCGAGCCCTGCGCCACCGGGTGCACGGTCGCGCCCAGGAGCTTCATGCGGAACACGTTCAGCGACTGGCGCCCGACGTCCTCGGTGCCCATGTAGATCTCGCACGACTGCCCGAACAGCGCGCATGCCGTGGCTGTGGCCACGCCATGCTGGCCGGCCCCGGTTTCGGCGATGATGCGCTGCTTGCCCATGCGCCGGGCCAACAGAGCCTGGCCGATGCAGTTGTTGATCTTGTGTGCACCCGTATGCGCGAGATCCTCGCGCTTGAGATAGATCCGGGCGCCGCCCAGCTGGCGCGAAAGGTTGGCCGCGTAGGTGAGCGGGGTCGGTCGGCCGACATAGGTGCGCAGGATCTGATCGAGGTCGTCGGCAAATCCCGCGTCGGCCCCGAAGCGGCGCCAGGCCGCCTCCAGCTCCTCGAGCGCGGGCATCAGCGTCTCGGCGACATAGCGACCGCCGTAGGGCCCGAAACGTCCCGGCGCCGGGGTCGTCATCTCAGGCCCCGCGCGCTTCGGCCACGAACCGGCGGATCTTGAGCGCGTCCTTGATCCCGGGCGCCGACTCGACGCCCGAGGCGCAGTCGACACCGTACGGCCGCACCTGGGCGACCGCCTCGGCCACGTTGTCGGGCGTCAGCCCTCCCGCCAGCACGATCTTGCAGGCCGACGCGGCCTGACGGGCCAGCTCCCAGTCGAACGGCCGGCCCTGCCCGCCGTAGCCTTCTGCGAACGAGTCGAGCAGATAGAACGGGCACGAGAAAGCGGCCAGCTCGGCCAGCGAGGACGGCCCATGTACGCGCACCGCGCGCACGAAACGGCCGCGAAAGGGCTCCGCGAACGCGGGCGACTCGTCGCCATGAAGCTGGGCCAGCGCAACCACCTCGAGCGCACGCTCGATCTCGTCCGCGCTCGCGTTGACGAACACGCCCACCGTGGTCAGCCCCCCTGCCGCGCTCGCAATCTCACGCGCCTGCGCCAGCGAGGCCACGTAGCGCTTGGAGCCCGGCCAGAAATTGATGCCGATCGCATCCGCGCCTGCGGCGGCGGCCGACTCGGCATCCTCGGGTCGCGTGAGGCCGCAGATCTTCACGAACATCCGGCCATGAGCTCCTTGAGCGCCGCCCCCGGATCGGGTGCGCGCATCAGCGTCTCGCCGACCAGCACCGCATCGGCGCCGGATGCGCCCAGGCGGCGCACATCATCGGCGGTCTTGATACCGCTCTCGGCCACCAGCGTAACCTCCCGCGGCACCTGCGGGCGCAGGCGCGCGGTGAGGGTCATGTCGATGTCCAGCGTGCGCAGATCGCGGTGGTTGACCCCGATCAGGCGCGCGCCGGCCGCGAGCGCGATTTCCAGCTCGGGGGCCGTGTGCACTTCCACGAGCGGCGTCATGCCCAGCTCCAGGATGAGCCCGTGCAGCTCGACCAGGCGCTCGCTGTCCTCGTGCGCCGCCACGATGAGCAGGATCGCGTCCGCACCCACCGCGCGCGAGCGCCAGACCTGATAGGGATCGAGGATGAAGTCCTTGCGCAAGACCGGCAGCCGGGTGCCGGTGCGGACCGCGGCCAGGTCGAGCAGCGAGCCCCCGAAAAACTCGATATCGGTCACCACCGACAGCGCGGCCGCGCCCGCCAGCATGTACTGCTGCGCGATCTCGACCGCGTTTGTGTGCTTGCGGAGCTCGCCACCCGAGGGCGAGCGACGCTTGATCTCGGCAATGACGCGCGGCCGGGGCAAAGCTCCCTCGCGCAGGGCGGCCAGAAGATCCTGCGGCGGCGGTGCGTCGCGGGCCTGCGCACGCACGTCCGAAAGCGGCACGCTCGTGCGCAAGGCCTCGATCTCGTTGCGCTTGTGTGCGAGGATCCGGTCGAGCACGGAAGCCACGACAGAAAGTCTTACCACACTTGGGCCGAATTGACGCTGCCGGGCTGGGGGCGCTAGGCTTGCCGCAGGTGGTGGGGCGGCTCATCTTTGCGCTTCCGGTTGCAACGCTGGCCGCGGCCTGCGGCGGCACGCAAGCGCGCGTCGACCTGCACCTGCAGCACAGCGACGCGCTTGGCGCCATCGATCGGGTCGAGGTGACCGCCACCCGCGCGGGCGGCGTGATGGGCGCGATCACGGTCAAGCCGATCGGCCACTTCTTCGACGATTGTCTGGGAAATGTCGTGCACGTGCTGGTGGGCGACCGCGCGCCCACGGACATCGGGCTGCAGGTGGTGGCCCGGGATGCGGCCGGCGGCAACCTGGCCGGGGCCGGGACCACGATTCACATCGATCGGGGCGAGGTCAAGAGCGTGCTGCTGGGACTGGGCGGCGGCACCATGGTGCCGATGTGCAGCACGGGGTCGGGCGGCGCCGGCGGCTCCGGCGGCGGCGGCGCGGGTGGCACCGGCGGTGGCGGCGCCGGTGGTAGCGGCGGCTCGGGCGGCTCGGGCGGTGGCGGCGCCGGTGGCAGCGGCGGCTCGGGCGGCTCGGGCGGCACTGGCGGCTCGGGCGCCGGCGACCTTGGTGCCCCGTGCAACTCCGCGGCCGATTGCAATTCAAACTTCCCGATGTGCCTCAAGTTCGAGATGCGGTGCGGTTGGACCTATCCAGGTGGCTATTGCTCGACGACGTGTCCGCCATCCCTGGATTGCGGGCCCAACGGAACGTGGGCGCAGTGGAGCGACGCGTCCGGGACAGATTGCTGGTGCGAACGAAATTGCTACCGTGGCAGCGACTGCGGCCGCAGCGGCTACAACTGCTGCCGGTCGAGCCCGTTGCCCGATGGCGGCGCACCCACCCCGGGCGTGTGCGAGCCGCGCAATGAACCTGATTACTGCAACTAGGTTCAGATTCCTCGTCGTCTTTTTCGCCGGATGCACTACCAGCGACCTCGACAGGTTCGTAGACTGTACTGGCCGAAGGCCGACGTCAGACCCTCGGTGCTCCGATGCGGATGGGGGCCATTGCGGTAGCCGAGGCGAGCCCTGCTGCACATCCAGCATGGCCTGCGAGGGCGGGCTCACATGCAAAGGGGGCACCTGTGGCGAGTGTGGCGCTCTCGGTCAGCAATGCTGTACTGGCGACCTATGCGCCACCGGCATCTGCGATGGCAACACGTGCACTCCGTGCGGAGATGTTGGGCAGCGCTGCTGCGGACTCGCTTGCAACACAGGCGCAGCCTGCCTCGGACAACGCTGCGCAAAGTCGGATGTGTGGGTCGTGGGGGAGAGCGGCACGATCATGCACTGGACCGGTTCGTGGAATCAGGCCTCGTCGCCCACGACGTTTTCGCTGTTCTATGTGTGGGGTACCGGTGGGCGCGCTTGGGCGGCTGGGCAGCTGGGCACGTTGCTTCAATACTCGTCCGGTAACTGGTCACGCGTCGCCAATCCAGCCGAGCAGACGCAAGACGGGTTTGCAGCATTGTGGGCATCGAGCCCAGCGGATATCTGGGTAGTTGGCTCACGGGGGACCATCCTGCACTACGACGGCGCGACAATGCCGACGCTCGTGACGCCCGCGCCGACCACTATGCATCTCGGCGGCATCTGGGGCGCATCAGCGAGCAACGTCTACGTCGGTGCCTATGCCTCTCCGGGCGGGCAGATGGGTACAGTCGTGCACTATAACGGTAGCGCATGGTCGGCGCTGTCGGGTTTGCCAACCGATCTCGCCTGTGGGAGGGCAGCCGGCACTGGGTCCAATGACGTATGGGTGCTGGCGAACAAGACGCTTACGACGGACAGCCGCGGTCTGCCCCTGGACCTGCTCGGCAGAGCGCTCCATTACGACGGCAGAGTATGGAGCACCGTTGTGCCACAGCCGGCGGAAAGCCAGTCCAGCTACACGAGCATTTTTGTCAGCGGTACAAACGACGTCTGGCTGCTGGGGCAGAGTGGAGCGAACCACATCGGCACCATCTTACACTGGGACGGCGCAGCCTGGTCCGGCAACGTCAGCCCGACCACGACCACCCTTCATGGCATCTATGGCAGTGGCCCACGCGACATCTGGGCGGTCGGTGAACAGGGAACCGTCCTCCACTTCGACGGCAGCGCTTGGTCGCAGCCAGCTTTCATCACGAGCGGTAGCCTCTTCGGGGTATGGGTTCCCTAGCCAAGCTATTCGCGCACGCCTACCTCCCCTCGAGCAGGCCGCCCTTGAGGCGGTTCGGCTGCCGAGCTGCGCTCCGTGGGGGTTATTGCAACTGACAGGGCCTGCGAGTAGCCTTTTGTCCGTGCCGTTCTGCCGCACCTGCGGAGCGGAGTATCCGCCCGGAACCCCGTTCTGCCTCAAGGACGGCGCACCGCTCGCCTCCCCTACCGGCACCGACGCCTACGCGCCCACGACCGAAGCCGGCCGTCTGGTCCCGCAGCAACCGGCGCCGCCCATCGAGATGGGCATCGCGGTGGGCGAGTATCGGGTCACCGATCAGATCGGTCAGGGCGGCATGGGTGTGGTCTACGGCGGGGTGCATCCGATCATCGGCAAGAAGGTCGCGATCAAGGTGCTGCGCCCGGAGTTCGCGTCGCGCTCGGACGTGGTGGCGCGCTTCGTGGCCGAGGCACGCGCGGTCAACGCCATCGGCTCGCGCCACATCGTCAACATCTTCTCGTTCGGCCAGCTGCCCGACGGGCGCCACTACTATGTCATGGACCGCCTGCAGGGCCGGCCGCTCACCGCCTATCTACGCGCGCTCAAGCAGCGCAGCCTTTCCGCTCTGATGCCACTGCTCGAGGACGTGCTCCAGGGTCTGGCGGCCGCGCACGCGGCCAAGATCGTCCACCGCGATCTCAAGCCCGACAACATCTTCGTAATCGAGGAGGCGGGCGTGCGCGCGACCGCGGTGCTGCTCGACTTCGGGATCGCCAAGCTGCTGGCGGCGCCCGAGCTTCCGAGTGCGCACACGCACACCGGGGCCGTGCTGGGCACACCTTATTATATGGCGCCCGAGCAGTTCCGCAGCGCGCAGGTGGACGCGCGCGCGGATCTGTACGCGGTCGGCGTGATTCTGTACGAGATGTTTGCGGGCCGGGTGCCGTTTGCCGCCGACTCGTACATCGACCTGGTCAACCTGCACCTGCAGGCCCCGCCCCCTCGATCGCCCGCGTTCGACAAGATCCCGCCCCGGCTCGAGCGGCTGATCATGCGCCTCTTGTCGAAAGCCCCGGCCGAGCGGCCGCAGAGCGCCGAGAGCGTGCTCGAGGAGCTGCACGCGATTGCGCGCGGCGAGCCCATGACCGACGAGAGGCTGCTGCGCTCGCGCCCGAGCGCAGTGCGGCAGTGGCCGTGGGCGCTGCTGGCCGCCATCATGCTGGGCGGGGGCGTGTTTGCCATCAGCGCCGCGCGCTCGCGCTCGGACGGCGGTGCGCGCGCAGTCGAGGAGAGCACGCTGCCGCGCCAGGACGAGGATCTGCCGGGCGCTGGCAGCGCTCCCGCGCCCGGTATCGCGCAGGCCGCACCCGCGCGCGTGCCTCCCGCGGCCGGCGCCGCTCCCGCCGGCCCCGCTCCCGGCGCCATCCCGGCCGCCGACCGCTCCGGCCGCCTGATCGTGCACGTCAAGCCGCCCGCCCAGGTGCTGGTCGACGACCAGCCCGCCGGCTCGGGGGCCGAGGTGCGCAAGGAAGGCCTCGCGGTCGGCACGCATCTGATCGAGGCGCGTCGCGCCGGCTACAAGCCCGCCTCGGCCCAGGTGGCGGTCGAGCCGGGCGCAGCGCGCGAAATCTCGCTCGAGCTCAAGCCGGCCGGGCGCGCGCGGGCGGGCGGCCACGGAGGAGCCGGCCCCGACGACGACAGCGGCACGCTCAACCCGTTCCAGGACAAGAAGCGATGATGACGCTGCTGCTGGCCACACTCCTCTTGGCACAGGCCCCTGATGCCGAGGCGGCGGCCCGGGTTCACTTCGACAAAGCCGAGCGCGCCTATCGCACCGGCAATTACGACGTCGCGATTGCAGAGTACCAGCAGGCCTACGACGCCAAGCCGGTGCCGGCGCTGCTGTTCAACATCGCGCAGTCCTACCGCAAGCGCTACACGGTGGGCGGCCAGGTGCCCGATCTGCGGCGCGCCATCGAGGTGTTCCGCGCCTATCTGCGCGACGATCCGCGCACGCCCCAGCGCGAGACGGTCGAAAAGATCCTGGCCGAGCTCAAGGCCACGCTGGCGGAGGCCGAAGCGCGCGGCCGCGCCCCGCCCGCGCTCCTCGAAAGCGTGCCCACGCCGGTGCCGCGCAGCCTGGGCCCGGGCCGCCTGGTCGTGCACGCCAATGTCCCCAACGCCGAGGTCTGGCTCGACGACGGGACCCTGGGGCCGGCCCCGATCGAGATGGAGGCGGCGGCCGGTGTGCACCGGCTGCGGGTGGAGCGGCGCGGCTATGCGACCTGGACCGCCCAGGTCGAGCTGCATCCCGACGAGACGCTCCGGCAGACCGCCTTCCTGCTGCCGCTCGACCAGACCGACGGTGAGGAGCCGCCGGTGTACAAGAAGTGGTGGTTCTGGACGATCGTCGGGGGTGCGGTTCTGGCTGGCACGGTCACCGCGATTGCCGTCGCTTCGGGCGGCTCCAATGGTCCCGGCGGCCCAACGATTGATCTGAGCCGCTGACCCGCGCTGTGCGGCCCCCCACTGCCGCACGCTCCGAATGTGGTCCATACTCAGAATCGGGGAGCAGGAGGAGTCGTGATGGTCGCGCGCCTGGCGCTCCATCTTTTCAGCCTGGCCATCCTGGTTTCATGCGCTGCCAGCCCCAGGGGCTCGACCGGCCGCTACGCACCCCTGGGTGACATTGGCGTGCGCTCGTTCGATGTGCGCATGCGCTACCTGCGCATGCCGAGCGGGCTGCGCGTGCTTATCGAGGAAGATCACCGCTCGCCCATCGTGGGCGTGGTGGCCGTGGTGGGCGCGGGCGCGGCCGCCGACCCGACCGGCCGAGAGGGCCTGGCCAATCTGGCCGCGCGTCTGACCCTGCGCGCGCGACCCAGCGCGCTCGCCACCTTGCGCGCCGAGCTCGAGCGCGCGGGCGCAGGCCGCCTGGGCGCGTTCGCGGATCTCGACGCGGCCGTGTTCTCGGCTTTCGCGCCCAAGGGCGCGCTGGCCGACCTCTTGCGTCTCGAATCGACCCGGCTGCTCTATCCCGTGGCCGGCCTCGACCCCGCGCAGGTCGCGATCGAGCGCGACGTGATCGCGAGCGAGCTGCGCACGCGCCACGAGGCCGGCGATCCGATGGATCTCCTGCCGGTGATGCAGGCGGCGCTGTTCCCGCCCCAACATCCGTACGCGCGTCCCACTCTGGGCACCGCCGAGAGCCTGGCTCGCATCTCGCTGGCGGACGTGCAGGCCTTCACGCGACAAAACTACCGCGCCGACCGCATGACGCTCCTGATACTGGGCGACGTCGACATGGACCTTCTGGGCGGCATCGTCGCCACCAGCCTTCACGCCGAGCTTTTGGGCGACCCCACCCATCCGGAGCCGCCGCCGCACAGCCCGCTTCCGCTGGCACCGCCCGCTCCGCCGCCCGCGCAAGCCGGTCTCAAGCATTGCCAAGCCGACGTCCAGACGCCCGAGATCTGGATCGGTTGGTCGCTCCCGTCGGGATACCGGCCCGACACCGTGCCGCCTGATTTCCTGGCCAACATCATCTCCAATACGCTGGCCCAACCGCCGCGCGGCCAGGGCGAGCTCGCGCAGCAGCTGAGCGTCGCCGGGGGCGACCAGGGCGCGCCCGCG
>DATFWX010000218.1:0-101746 GCA_035258845.1 Polyangia bacterium
CGCGCCGGGCGCTGCCGCACTGCGCCCCCACCCGCCGTCGACGCAGCCAGCGCAATGGCGGTCATCCTATGCACCGCCGACGAGCCGCGCGCGGCTCTGCTCATCGAGCGCGATCTGTCGTGGAAGGAGGGCGCGCCCACCCGCGTGCCGGTGCGGGTGGCGCCCTTTTTGTGGCAGGACGGCGCGTTTCGGGCCCACAGCCTTCCGATCGCGGCCGGGACCCTGGTGCAGATGGGCGCGGTTGCCGATGGCGTGCCGGGCCTGACCTTGTGGGAGCTGCCGGCACCGGCAGGCCGCACCGAGCTGTTCTTCCCGCCCCGTGACCTGCTGGCGCCGTGCCATGAATGGATGCGCGGCGCCGGCGGCGCGCTTCTGGGCGCCGAGCCGACGCAGGCGCAGGCCGCGCACGCGGACGGCGACGAGTCTTCGGCCTGCGTGCTGCCCTTCACGCCGCCGTTTGGGCTCGAGGTGCGGCGGCTCGTCCCCGCGCAGGCCGCGATCTCGGCGCGCTCGCTGTGGGCGGCCGGGCTTCTGGCGGCACCGGGCCTGCTCGCGCTCGCTTTCGCCGCCACGCGCGCGCGTAGCCAGTTGCGCCCCCGGCGCTTCGCGCGGCTGCTCGGGCTGGCGTGGACAGGCGCTTTTCTGGGCGCGCTGGCGGTGTGGCGGCTCTTGTGGGCTCATCGGCTCGACGTGCTGCGGCGCTTCGAGGCCGTGGGGCCGCTGACCCTGCAGAATCAGGTCTTCGTCGCGCTCGCCGCCGCCACGCTGGCGGGCACGGCCGTGCTTGTGTGGCAAGACGACCCGCGCTCGCGGCGCGCGCTCGGCCACGCGGCCGCCGCCTGGGCGGCTTTCGCCCTGGTCGGCTCGTGGGCACTGTGGCCCGATGCGCGCGAGCTCATGCGGGCCCAGGATGTGGCCAAGCTGGCGCTCGAGGCCCTGCTCTCGCTGGCGCTGGCGACCGTGCCCGCGTGGTGGGGCGCGCTGCGCGAACGGCTCGCCCGCGGCCGCACCCCTGCCGCCACCGCCGCGCTCTTGATCGCGATCGGCGCGCTGGGCGCGCTCCTGCGCCACCAGCTGGGCGTGCTGCCCAAGCTCTTCTGCGCGTGGGCCTTTGTGATGCTGCTGTACGCCGGTTTGCGGGCATCGATCCGATCGGCGCGTGCGCGTGCCCTGGTGGCGGGCGCGGCCGCGCTCGCGGGCCTGGGGCTCCTCTACGGCGACACCGGGGTGGCGCTGGCCATCGCCGCCCCGGGCGCGCTGGGCGCGCTGATCCTGGCCTCGCACGACGCCAGCTATCAGGAAACCGGGGCCCGTACGCTCGACGGCTACCAGCGGCACGCCCGGCTGCCGCGGCTGCATGCCGCGCTCCTGCTGTGCGCGGGGCTGCTTTCGGCCGGGTGGGCGGCGGCGACGCTCTGGGTCAGCCTGCGGGCCGGCGAGCCCGACGGCGCGCCCGCGCGCAGCTTCACCGAAGGCGCGCTGCATCTACCGCTGCTGGCGGCCGCGCTCTTTCTGGCGGTCGCTCTGTGCGCGTGGCAACGCCGCGAGCGGGCGCGCGCGGGCCGCTGGCTCGCGCTCGCGCTCCTGCTTTCGTGCGTGTGGGCCGGACGCGGCCTGCTGATCGGCCAGGCGCTGGCCACGCACACGCGGGCCGCCCGCCGGTTCGCGCTGGTGCTCGATCCGGCGTACGCGCTGCTTGCGAGCGAGCGCGACTTCCAGCGCGGTCTGGCCGCCTGGAACGAGACCCGCCTGCCCACCCCCGACGCCAACCTGCTCGACGGCCAGGGCTACTTCGGGGCCCACATCGCCGATTCGGGCGTGCGACGCGCGCTCGACAACGACTATCTACCGGTCTTGATGCTGCGCGAGGTGGGTCTGCGCGGCCTGGGCCTGCTCGTCCTGGCCTATCTGACCCTGCTGGCGCTGGCGAGCCGTCTGGCCAGCGAGCGCTTCCGCGACGGCAGCCACGCCCAGCGCGCGCGCCTGCTCATCGCGCTGGTCCTGGGGGCGCTGTGCGTCTACCAGCCCCTGGCCTCGGTGGGCGTGCTGCCGCTGACCGGTATCGCGTGGCCGGGGCTGGGGCTGAACAGCCCGACCGACTTCTGGCTCTTCGTCGCGCTCGTGCTCGCGCTCGTGTGCTGGGGCGGGGGCGGCGAGCCCGCGGTCGCAGCCGCGACGGCGGAAGACAATCGGCTCGAAACCTTCGACCGCCAGCTGCGCACGCTGGGCCTCTATCGGCGCACTCGGCGGCTGGCCGGTGCGGCCTCGCTCGTGCTTCTGGCCGCGTGCGCGCTCCTGTGCCTGCGTGCGGGCGCGTTCGCGCTGCGCCGGCCACCACCCTTGCACACCGTCGCCGACGGACACGAGCGGTTGGTGGCACCGTTCGAAGCGCTTTCGGATGCGGTCGACTACGTGAGCCGGCTGCAGTGCGACCCGGCGGGCGCCGATCTGGTGCCACGCGAGATCCGCGGCGACCCGGCCACGACCGAGGGCTTGCGCAGGTTCCACGCCGCCTTCGCCAGCACGTGGCGCGACGAGCGCGCGCGGGCGCTCGAGCTCGTGCGGACCTACGTCCAGAGTGGGCGCTGCGGGCCCGGCAGCGGCCGCTGGAGCGCCGAGCCAGCGCCCGAGGGCGACGAGTGCCGCCTGGGCTGGAAGTTCGGCTGGCCCGAGGTGCGCTTGACGGTGGCCCGGCGCGGCGATGGGTTTGCCGCCCAGTGCGAGATCGACACCCGGCCCGAGCCGCTGCGCGCGCTGCGCCCGCCCGCGCGCCTGGCCGACGGCGAGCGCATTCGCCTGGTCAGCCGCGCGCAAGGTGCGGCGGCCAGCGATCTGGGCGAGCTGATCGCGGGCGGTGTGGTGGTGCGACTGCGGCCCCCACCGGCGGGTGCGCGCCGGCCGCCGGCGCCGCTGCTCGCGGCCACTGCAGCGCCGGGTCTGTACTTCGCGTCGGAGGTGGTGCTGTCCGACGATCTCGCGCTCAGCGCCCGCGAGAGCCCGGTGCGCCTCGAGCGCCGCGGCACCGCACCGCGCGCCCGCGAGCCGGCCTGGCTCATGGTGCGGCAGGTTCCGACCGAGCGGGTGGCCGAAACCGACGAGGGTGGATGGTCGGTGCACGCCCTCAACGAGAGCGCGGGCGTGATTCCATTGTCGGGGCTGGCGCTGGTGGTGACCGGCCGCGCGCGCGGGCGCACGGTCTGGCTGTTCCGGCCGGCGGTGCGCAGCCCCGGCGACGCGACCGCTGCCGCCCACCCGCTCCTGGCCGACGACGTCGCAACCGCGGGCGGCCGCCACTGGCGCCACTACGTGTACGGGGGCCTTTTGCCCGAACTTGGGTGGGTGAATCCCTATCAGAGCCGGCTTTCGCTCGGGCTCGACGGATGGGTGCATTTTGCAGTGGCCGAGCACGAGCGCCAGGCTGCGCTGGCACCGCTTCCGGCCGGCGGCGGCGGTGGCGCCGAGAGCGCGACCGGCGGGGCGCGCGGGCCGGCCGCGGCCGTGCACGAGTTTGCGGCCGCCAGCTGCGGAACCCTGCGCCCGTGGCCCGACCCCGCCCCCGACCCCTACTCCTCCGTGTGCGCACGCAGCCCGCTCGACGGTGTGCTCGAGTGCCGGGTGTCGCTGCAGCCCGAGCTCGAGGTCCGGCTGCGGCACCTGCTCGAGCTGGCCAGCCTGGCGCCCGATGCGTTCCCTCGGCCCGCCAGCGGCCGCCCGGCCCGACCCGCGCAGCGTGCCGACGTGGTTCTCCTCGCGGGCGACTCGGGCGAGCTGCTCGCGCGCGCCGACTTCGTGCCGGGCCGGGAATCGACCGCCTACGGGCCCCGCACGCTCGAGATCGAGCAGCACCTGGTCCGACTGCGCGAGGGCCGCGATCCAGCGACCGGTCGCAAGCTCGCGCGCACGATCGAGGAGGGCGCGCTCAAGGCCGACTGGAGCCAGCGGGTAGCCGTCGGCTCCACCATGAAGCCGCTGTTCGCGCATGCCTTCGAGCGCGCCGATCCGGCGCTGGCACACCGGCTGCGCCTGGATGCGCCGCTGGCCCCGACGGGCGGCGAGTGCCGGGGCGGCTGGCCGCCCCTGCTCGGCCACTGCCCGCCCACCCGATCGATCTGGGACGAGGGCCACGTGGGCGCAGACCTGACCCAGTATCTGGCCGAGTCGCTCAACTGGTTCCAGGCCGCCGTGGGCCTCATCGGCACCGCGGCGCCCAATGGGAGCTTTGGCTTTGGCAGCGACGGGGAGGCGCACTCGCTGGCGGAGCTGGAGTGGATGCGGCTGGACGGCCCACCGAAAAGCCAGGCGCTGTGGACCCGCAGCGCGGCCGGTCGCACGGTGGTGTCGGCCGACAGCACGCTCGACCTGGAGGCGCTGCGCGAGAGCCAGTTCTGGCGGGAGCTCGAGGCCGTGGTCGGGCGGCCGCTCTGCACGGGCCCGGGCAAGCGCGCGTGCGAGCGCGCCAGCGAGCGCGGCGATCTGTGCGCGGCCCGCGCGCTGCCCATCAAGAGCCCCTCGCGCGACCTGCGCCACCTGGTCGCGACCGGGCCCTCCGACTTCAATTTCGTGCCCGAGCGCACGGCTGCCGGCCAGGTCTCGGTCATCGAGTATTTTCAGTTCCTGCGCGGCTCGGGCGTGCACGAGCTGGGCTCGCTCGCCCAGCTTGCGGATGCGTTCAACCGACTGTTCTACGAGCGCGCACCGACGGCGGGAGGTGCGTATCGGCTGGCCGCGTCGTGGTTCCCGGTGCCCGCGCTCGGGTCACCGCCACCGTGGAGCTGCGCGCAGGCCGCCGATCTGGATGGGGTCGCACGCGGGCTGTGCGACTCGATCACGGCGCCCTACGGCACTGCGCGCAGCTTGGAGCCGCTGCTGCACGACGAGCACCTTGTGATCTACGGCGCCAAGACCGGCACCATCGACGCTCTGCGCGATCTGGCCGAGCGGCGCAGCGCGTGCGAATCGTTCGCGCGCGCCCACACGGTGCCGGGGGCGGCGCAGCAGCCCTACCACCTGCCGTGCGAAGCCGGCAGCCGCAAGGACATCAACGACAGCCTGATGGTGGTTGCGTTCGGCGTTCGTGCGAGCGGGCGCGTGGTGCCGCTCACGCTGGGGCTGCGCCTCCAGGGCGTGGGCCAGGGTTACGCGACCGTGGTCGCGCGCGCGTTCATCGAGGCCATCCGCGACTACTTCGCCGCACCGCCGGGGCCTTCGCTGGCGCGGGCACGGTGAGCCGCCGGGCTGGAGGGTGCGCGAGCGGCGTCGGCGCGACCGGAAGCTCGAAGGCCGCGAAGGCCTGGCCGCCGCAGGCCACGCGCGGCGGATCCAGCGCCGCCACGCACCGTTCGCGACCGTCGGGGCCCGGCTCGGTGCGGGCACAGCCCATGCGGCGCGCCAGCGCGGGCGGCTCGTGCGCCTGCTCGGTAAAACGCTCGGCGCGCACGGCTTGATCGGACAGCAGCTTCAGGCGCGCTCCATCGAGGAGCCCCGCGCGCACAAGCGGGGCCGGGGTGGCGCGGTACGCGGCCAGCACGAACGTGTCGACGCCTCCTACGCAGACCGTGCGTGTGCGCGCGCTCGGCGGCTCGGCGGGCGGACGCTCCCCGACCGGCGGCCGCGTGGCCTCCTGGCGCAGCCGCACCAGCTCCAGGTCGTACTCGGTGCGCTCGCGCTGCCGCTCGCGTGCCAGGCGCTGGGCCAGGCCCGCGACCGCGCTCGCGCAGATGAGCGCCAACGTGGCGCCCAGGACCTGGACCGTCCGACGCTGCATGATCGATCTAATGGTACGCGAATCCGGCCCGGTTGCCGCCCTCGCTTGCGTGCGCAAGCGCACAGAGGGCCCGAATCATGGTCTAATACGCGGGTGCGCAACCTGCTTCTCGCGTGTGTGCTGCTGGCCGGCTGCTCCTGGCTAACACTGGACGCGGTGCCCGACCGCGCGCCGCCCGGACAGCCCGTGCACTGTACCGACGACAGCGACATGCCGACGGTGGATGCGGTGGTGGCGGTGGGCGCCGGCGTGCTCGCCATCCTGTTCGACGCCATCGCGATTTCGAATCGCGACGGGCCGACCATCGTGGCTGCGGTTCTGCTCGACGCTGCCACACCGGTCTACATCGTGTCTTCGTTGTGGGGCTACCGGCAGCTCGACCGCTGCAAGAAGCTGCGCGGCATACGGTAAAATCACCACCTTCATGCCGGCCTCCTCATTCGCCGTCCGCTGCCAGGGACTGGTCAAGCGCTATGAAGGCGGCGTGCTGGCGGTGAACGGCCTCGATCTCGAGATCCAGGCCGGAGAGTGCTTCGGGCTGCTGGGGCCCAACGGCGCCGGCAAGACCACCACCATCGAGATCCTGGAGGGGCTTTTGGAGCCCACCTCCGGCGAGGTCGAGGTTTTGGGCCAGCGCTGGGCGAAAGCGGGCCGCGAGCTGCGTCAGCGCATTGGCATCTCGCTGCAGGAGACGCACCTTCAGGACAAGCTGTCGGTGATCGAGACGCTGCGCTTGTTCCGCTCGTTCTACCGGCGCGGCCGCGATGTCGAGTCGCTGCTCCGCCTGGTCTCGCTTGAGGACAAGCAGAGCGCCTGGTACGAAAAGCTCTCGGGGGGCCAGAAGCAGCGCCTGGCGGTCGCGTGCGCGCTGGTGGGCGACCCCGAGCTCCTGTTTCTCGACGAGCCCACGACCGGCCTCGATCCGCAGTCGCGGCGCCAGCTCTGGGATCTGGTGCTGACCTTCAAGGCCGAAGGGCGCACGCTGCTTCTGACCACACATTACATGGACGAGGCCGAGCGGCTGTGCGACCGCGTCGCCATCGTCGATCACGGGCAGGTGATTGCCCAGGGCACGCCGGGCCAGCTGGTGGCGTCGCTGGGCGGCCACGAGGTGATCGAGTTTGCGCAGCCCGGCGACGGCGTCGACGCGGACACGCTGGCGCGGCTGCCGGGCGTGCAGGGCGTGCACCGGCACGCCGACGGCTGGGCGCTCACGGTCGATCAGGTCCACGTCGCGATCCCGGCGCTGCTCGAGCATCTCGAGAGCACCCGCCGCCCGCTCACCCGGCTGTCGACGCACCGGGCCACGCTCGAGGATGTGTTCGTGCAACTGACCGGGCGGCAGCTCCGTGAATAGCGCGCTCGTGCAGCTCTCGCTGGCGCGCTGGCGCGGCTTCTACCGCGAGCCCAGCGCGCTGTTCTGGACCTTTGGCTTCCCGATCCTTTTGTCGATCGCGCTTGGCATCGCGTTCCGCAACCGACCGCCCGAGCCGGTGTTCGTGGCGGTCGAACAGACGGGCGAGCCGGCGGCGGTGGCGCGATTGCAAGAGGCGCTTTCGCACAGCAGCGAGGTCCGCCTGCTGGTGCTCGACCAGGGCGCCGCCCACGAGGCCCTGCGATCGGGCAAGGTCGCCATCGTGGTGGCGCCGGGCCGGCCCCGCACCTACCGCTTCGACCCCACGCGACCCGAGAGTCGGCTGGCACGCCTTCTGGTCGATGATCTCTTGCAGCGTGCGGACGGGCGCACCGATGCGACGCCGGTCCAGGAAGCCCGGGTGACCCAAGCCGGGTCGCGCTACATCGATTTCCTGCTGCCGGGCCTGATCGGGATGAACCTGATGTCGGGCGGCATGTGGGGGGTCGGCTACGTGCTGGTCGAAATGCGCACGCGCAAGCTGATGAAGCGGATGATGGCGACTCCGATGCGCCGCACCGATTTCCTGCTCTCTTTCCTGTTTCTACGCGCGCTGGTGCTGCTGGTCGAGCTGCCCGCGCTGCTGCTGTTCGCGTGGCTCGCGTTTTCGATGGGCGTCCACGGCTCGCTGGTGCTGTTCTGCGCGCTGGCGGTGCTGGGCTCGCTGGCCTTCGCCGGGCTGGGGCTTCTGGTGGCCTCGCGCGCACAGAACAATCAGACCGTGGGCGGCCTCATGAACCTGGTCATGCTGCCCATGTTCATCTGCTCGGGCGTGTTCTTCGCGGCCTCGCACTTTCCGAACGTCATGCAGCCCTTCATCCGCGCGTTGCCGCTGACCGCGCTCAACGACTCGCTGCGCGCAGTCATGATCGACGGCGCCGGGCTGGCAAAGGTGGCCTCTCAGATCGCGATCATGGCGGCCTGGGGCCTGCTTTCGTTCGCGACCGCTCTCAAGATCTTCCGCTGGCGCTGACGGGCCCTGGTCACTCGACCAGGCGGCCGCGGTTGTAACGCACCACCAGCTGCTCGTGGCGCTCGGCGACGGCGGTGCAGGCGGGGATGGTGAGCACGATGACGCTGCCCGCCGGGTCGAAGCGGAACGCCTCCTGGTTGCGGTACGCCGCCAGATCGCCGCCCGGCGGCACCTGCACCAGCTTGCGCTCGCTGGCGCCGGGCCCGGTGCGCAAGAAAGCGCCCAGCAGCGGCGGCGTCTCCACCCCGGTCAGGGGCGGCAGCGGACACCCGATGCGGGCCAGGATTTCCTGGAACCGCGACTCCAGGTCGGCCGCGTTGCGGACCGGGTAGTACCAGGACGCATCGCCGCCGTGGGGGCCGCTCACGCTGACCATGTAGTCGCGCGCCTGCACGTCGCCCTCGTCGTCGATGTGGAGCGTGATGATGGTGGCGGGCAGGTCCCAGATCGGGCGTGCGGCCGCAGTCGCCTGCGGGACCCGATTGGGCAGCCCGTCGGACACCAGCAGCACGAATTTGTTGGATTGGCCAACCAGGTCGGGGGCGCTCAGCAGGTCGCGCGCCTTGGCCAGGCCTTTCTCGGTGGCGGTGCCGCCCTTGACGTTGTTGGCGTCGACCATCTGCAGGATCTTGTCGAGCGCGTCGGGCTCGAACGGCACCCAGCAGTCGTTGTTCGCGGCGCCCGCGCAGCCGACCACGTCGTCCGAAAAGATGACGGCCGCATAATCGATGCGCATGGGCTCGCCGAGCAGGCGGTGGATGGAGTCCTTCAAGGTTTGCAGGCGCGTGCTGCCGCCGCCGAGCGGGGTCGACATCGAGCCCGAATAGTCGAGCACCAGCACCACCTTGGCGTGCGGCATGGTTACGCTGGACAAGGTCACCTGCGCGACCTGACCGGTTGCGCGCGCGTGCACGGTCGCGGTGCCGCTCGTGAACACGAGACGAGGCGCCGCCACGTTGGCGCTGCCCGCGCTGCGCGTGACCACGGCGGTCGTGGTCTCGGTGACATCGGTGGACAGGGTCACCGCCCAGCGCACGTTGCGTTGGCCCAGAGCCAGCGCGGACGTCTGGTTGGCCTGCCGGCCCTGCTCGCGCATCAGATCGGCGGTGCCGAGGGCCGTGGCATCGGCCGCGCGCTGCAGATCCATGTGCGCGGCGGCCAGCCGGCCCAGGGTGGCCCCGCCGACCGCGAACAAGGCCAGGACCAGCGCTGCGCCCGCCACGATGGGCGCGGTTGCGCCCCGCTGGCGCCGCCCGGCCGGCCGCATCAGCGTGCCTCCAGCGGGAGCTGCGGGGGCAGGCCCGGACCCTGAGGCGGCGGCGCGCCCGCGACGTCGGCGGAGTGGTGGCGCTCCATGATCTGCTTGACGTCCTTGGCATCGAGCGGGCCGGGGGCCTCGGAGGTGCGCCGGGTTGCCTGGGCGTCGAACGCGCGCCGGGTCAGGACCCCGAAGTCGTCGCTCAGATGCGCACTGCGGCAGCCTGCGGCCGCCAGGATCAAAGCCACGGTCGCGATGGACAATCTCAACCCCCAGGGGGTCCCATAACGGTGCCGCTCCGCGGGTCGATCAGATCTCACCCCCCAGGGGGTCCCATAACGGTGCCGCTCCGCGGGTCGATCAGATCTCATGGCCTGCCTCCTTTTTCGTCTGCGCGCGTCGGCTCGGCGGCCTCGCGCAGCGAGTGCACCAGCAAAAGGTTCGTGGCCGCCCCCTCCTCGCTGCCGGCGGCCCGGAAGCAGCGCTGCGCGCGCTCGTCGTCGCCACGGCGCCCGTACGCAAAGCCCAGGTTGTTGTACGCCACCACCAGCGAGGGATCGAGCGCCAGCGCGTGTTCGAGCGCCTGGATCGCGGCCTCCTCGCGGCCCGCAATCAGGCGCGAGAAGCCCAGGTTGTTCCAATAAGCCGCGTTCTTGGGCTCGAGCTTGACCGAGCGTGTGTGCGCCCGCTCGGCCTCGCCCGGGCGATGCAAGAGGTCGTAGACGATGCCGAGCCCGGCCCAGGCCGGCGCGTGCCGGGGCGCCGCGTGCACGACGGTCAGGAACTCGGTCTCGGCCTGCTCGTACAGCTTTCGCTCGCGCAACACGGTCGCGTAAAGAGTGCGCACCTCGGGATCCGAGGGGCGCTCGGCCAGGCTGCGCTGGATGAGCGGCAGCGCGGCCACGTAGGCGCCGGTTCGCATATACGCGCGCGCCAGCTCGAGCCGAAGCTCCTCGCCCGGCTCGCCGGCAGCCGGCGGGTGCGCGGTCGCGCAACCCGAAATCAGTGCGATCACCAGGGCGGCTTTGCGCATGGTCCTCTCAGTTGAGCGTCCGGATCAGTTGAATGGCGGCCGGTCCCAGGATGGCAACCAGCGCGGCCGGCAGCAGGAACAGCGCCAGCGGCAGCGTCAGCTTGGTCACCAGCTTGCCCGCGCGCTCTTCGAGCATGGCCATGCGCAGCTTGCGCGACGAGTCGGCGTACTCGGCCAGCGTCTCCACGATGGGCGCGCCCAGCTCGTGGGCCTGCGCGATCACGCCGCACAGCCCGGACAGATCGTCCAGCTCCACGCGCCGGGCCAGCCGGCGCAGCGACTCGGTCAGAGGCACCCCGGCCTCGCACTCGCTGGCCGCGATGCCGAGCTCCTCGGACAAGACCGGCGACGAGCGCACGATCTCGCGCGCCACGCGGCTCAGCGCCTGCTCGACCGACAGGCCGGCATCGACCGAGGTCATGAGCAGATCGATCGCCGCCGGCAGGTTGCGCGCGACCGCGTTTCGGCGCGCCTGCGCGGCCCGCTCCAGCAGCTTGCGCGGCGTAAGCAGACCGCCCACGACCCCGATCGAGAGCACGAGCAGGCCCAGCTCGCCGCCCGCCAGCGCGCACAGGCCCACCCCCAGCGTCGCGCCCAAGATGAGGCCCAGCACCTTCTCCTGCAGGAAGCGCTCGACCTCGGCGTCGCCCTGCCGCCCGGCCTGCAGCAGCGCCGACAGCAGCCGGTCGAGATCCTTGCCGTGCGGTCGCATGCGGCGCGCAACCGGCGCCAGAAGCAGGCGCCACAGCGCCGGGGCGGGGCCAGACGTGGCGCTGCCGGCCGCCCATGCGCGCCGGAAACCGGCCGCGGCCAGGGCGAGCCCGAGAAGCGAGCTGCCCAGCGCCAGCCAGAGGATGGCCTGGGCGCTCATGTGGCGTTCCCGCTCTTGATCAGCCGATAGGTCCACAGGCCGCCGCAGGCCCACAACGTGAGCGCGATGCCGAGCGTTACGTGACCAGCCGGATCGCCAAACAGCGTCGTCCAATAATTGGGGTCAAGCAGGCCCGCGACCAGGAAGAACGCGAGCGGCATCAGCCCCAGGATCATCGCGCTCCAGCGGCCCTCGGCTGTGAGCGCGCGCAGGCGTGCCTTGTATTGGGTGCGCATGCGCGCATTCTCGATGATGCGCTCGATGACCGAGATCAGGTTGCCGCCGGTCTGCTCGAGCACCAGGATGGCGACCGCGAAGGTCTGCGCCGCTTCGCACTCGCGCAGCCGGCCCGCCAGCCGCTCGATCACGGTCCCGATCGCGCTGCCCAGCGAGTGCTCCTCGACCGCCTGCCGCAGCTCGTCGCGCAGGGGCGGCGGCGACTCGCGCGCGGCCAGCGCGAGCGCGCCCGGCAGCGCGTGGCCGGCGCGCAACGCCAGCACCATGAGCTGGAGCGCCTGCGGCATCTGCTGGTCGCACTTGATGAGCCGCTTCTGGCGCGCCAGCACCACCCGGATCGGGAACACAGCGAGCCCGACCAGAGTCAACATCACAGCGGGCACGGTTCCGCCCAGCACGGCGCCCGCGAGGCCACCGATGGCGCCCGCGGTCAGCGAAAAGTTGGCCAGCTGCGCAGGCCGCCAGGGCAGGCCGCTCTCGGCCAGCAGGCGTAAGAGATACGAGCGCGCGTCCGGATCCTCGAACCGGAGCAGCGAAGCGGCATCGGCCCGTCCTCGCAGCCGGAAGCGCAGCGCCGCCTTGCGCAGCCGCGCTCCCACGCGTGCGAGATAGACCGCCATCAAGAGGCCGAACACCGAGGCCGCGATCGCGAGCAGGATGAAAAGAATGGTCACGACTGCACCTCCTGCTGCTTGAACACCTGCGTCAGCGTCGAGCGCGCCTGCACCTTGTGCTGCCCGAGCACGGCTCCGTTGGGCGCGACGCCGGTGCGCTCGAAGCTGAACACGTCGTGCATCTGGATGGTGGCGCCCATCTGACCGGTGATTTCCGAGATGCCGGTCACGCGCCGCTTGCCGTCCTGCAGCCGCGATATGTGAACCACGATGTGGATGGCACGCGCGATGAGAGTTTTCATGGTTTCTTCGGTAAACGCGGTGCCGGCCATGCCGAGCATCGTGGTCAGGCGGCTGATCGCGTCGCGGGTGTTGTTGGCGTGGATGGTCGACAGCGAGCCCTCGTGGCCCGTGTTCATGGCCTGCAGCATGTCGAGCACCTCGGCGCCCCGCACCTCGCCCACGACGATGCGATCGGGCCGCATGCGCAACGCGTTGCGGACCAGATCGCGGATGGAGACCTCGCCCTTGCCCTCCAGATTCTGCGGACGCGACTCCAGGCGCACCACGTGCGGCTGCGCCAGCCGGAGCTCGGCCGCGTCCTCGACCGTGATGATGCGCTCGTCGGCCGGGATGAACGACGACAGCGCGTTGAGCATGGTGGTCTTGCCGGCGCCGGTGCCGCCCGTGATGAGGATGGTCCGGCGCGCGCGCACCGCGTGGTACAGGTAGTCGAGCATCTCGGCCGACAGCGCGCCCGCGCGCAGGAGGTCCTGGACGCTGAGTGGGCGGGCGCCGAAGCGCCGGATCGAGAGCGCGGGTCCGTCGATGGCGAGCGGCGGAATGACCGCATTGACGCGTGAGCCGTCGGGCAGTCGGGCATCCACCATGGGCGAGGACTCGTCGATGCGCCGCCCGATGCGCGCCACGATGCGCTGGATGGTGTGGGTCAGGTGGCGGTTGTCGCGGAACCGCACGTCCACCGGCATGAGCTTGCCGCCCCGCTCGACGTACACGCGCTCGCAGCCGTTGACCAGCACGTCCGAGACCGTGGGGTCGCGCAGAACCGACTCCAGCGGGCCCAGACCGATGAGCTCGTCCATCACGCTCTCGACCACCGCGTTGCGCTCTTCCTCGCTGGTCGTGAGGCGCTCGGCGGCCGTCAGCTGCTCGACGATCTGGCGCAGCCGTTGGCGCAGCTCGTCGGGCGCGAGCTGCGAGACCGCCGTGAGATCGAGTCGATCGAGGATGCGTCCGTGCAGCCGAGCGGCGATGGTGGCCACGTCGTGGCGCGCGGTCGGAGGGGCCGGCGCCGGACCGGCCTCGCCGCTCTTGTGGCCCAGGCGGTCGGCCAGTCGCATCAAGCCCTCCCGAGCAGGCGCGCGAGCCAGCCGCGCGGGCGCGCGGCCGGCGCTTCCAGGCCCGCGCCCAGAAGCTCGGCCAGCGTCGCCACGTCGCGGGTTACGCGCGCGCGTCCCACCGCATCCTCGAGCAGCATGCCATTGTCCTGCGCGGCCCGGGTGGCCCGATAATCGTTGACCACGCGCGCACAGACCGGCAACCCGAGCACGCGCTCGATCTCGGCCACCGTCACGTCCGAGCCGCGGCGCCACCGGTTGACGACCAGACGCAGCTTGCGATCCGGATAGTCGAGGTCGCGACAGAGCCGGATCACGCGGCCGGCCCGGCGCACCGCCGGCACGTCCTGCGTGAACACGAGCACGGTCTGATCCGAGGCGTCGAGCACCGGCAGCACGTGGTCGGAAAAGTCGCGCACGCCGTCGACCAGGATGATGTCGAAGTGCTGCCTGAGCACACGCAGAAGATCCGGCATGCGCTGGCCGATCTCGGCGTCCACCTCCTCGAGGCGGCCGGTCTGCGAGAGCGCGTGGAAACCGGAGTCGTGGCGCTGCATGCGCCGGCGCAGAAGGTTCCCGTCGAGCGTGGCGGCCTCGCGCGCGAGCGCGCTGATCGAGGTCTTGGGCTCGAGATCGAGCGCGACGAACACGTCGCCGAGCTGGAAGTCGAGGTCGAGCAGGCACACCTCACGGCCGGCGCGCGCCAGCCGGGAGGCGAGGTTGACCGAGAGCGTGGTCGAGCCGGCGCCACCGCGGCAGCCGAACATCACGATCACGCGGCCGCGCGCGACCGGCTCGGGGGTCGCCGCGTCCGCCACCGGAAGAACCGGCGCCGGCGCTGGCGCTGGCACTGCTGCTTCGGGTGCGGCCGAAGGGGGCGTCCAGATCGGGCCTGGTTGTTCGCTCGGGGCGGGCGCCACCGGCTCGGCCTCGGCCATCGGTTGCGGTTCCGGGTACGGTTCCGGGTGCGGCTCCGGTTGCGATTCCGGCTGCAGCTGCGGTTCCGGCTGCGGCTCGGGCTGCCGCTCAAAAGCAAGCACTGGCTCGGGCTCCGGCTCGGGCTCCGGCTCGGGCTCCGGCTCCGCCATCGGCTGCGGCTCCGACTGCAGCTCCACCACAACCTTCGCCACCGGCTTGGTCACAAAGTCGCTGGCCACGAGCGGGCGCGCACCCTCGTCCGCCAGCGGCTCGCCCGACAGCTCGTCGGCCAGCTCCTTGAGCAGCCCGACCACGCGCATGGTCGCAACCGTGGGCGGCTCGGGCAAAAGCGGCGACGCAATGGTCCCGGCCCGGCGGGGCTCGAACAGGCGCAGGGGCAGCCGCCTGGCCGTTGCCGGCTCCGGGCCCATTGGCGGCGCCGCCGCCGGGAAGGCCGCCTCGGCCAGCAGCGCGCGATCGAACCGACTGAAGTCGAGCTCGTCTTCGGCCTCGTCGGCCGGCATCTGGTCGAACTCGGGGGGTCCGCTCACCATCGTCTTTTCTACAGCGACCATGCTCATCCTCGCTTGAAGCCGACCGGTCCCGCGGGTGCGGGCACGCCGGTCGGGCGCGTGCGACGGCGCGGCAGCGCGCCGCCCTCTTTCGACTCCTGGGTGCCGAACAGGAACAGCTCCAGATCCGACGGGTCGGCCTGCACGCCCTCTCCCGGGAGCGCCGGCCGCTCGTTCTGCGGGCGCACCAGGCGCGCGGTCACCACCACCAACAGCTCGGTCTCCTCGCGCCGGTAGCTGGTCGACCGGAAGAGTGCGCCCAGCACCGGCAGATCGCCGAGCCCGGGCACCTTGTCGACGTTCGAGCGCACCTTGTCCGAGAGCAGGCCCGCGATGGCGAAGCTCTGCCCGTCGCGCAGCCGCACCGTGGTGGCGCTCTGCCGCTCGGTCAGCCCGGGCACGGTCACCGAGGCCAGCTTGATGCCCAGTGAAAAATCCAGATCCGACACGGTGGCGGCCAGCTTCAGCTGAATGGTGTCGCGCACCACCGTCGGCACGAACTTGAGCTGGATGCCGAACTTCTTGAACTCGACCACCACCTGGCCGAGCGCCTGTGGCAGCGGGAGCGGAAACTCGCCGCCGGCCAGGAAGCTGGCCTCCTGACCCGACAGCGCGACCAGCGTGGGCTCGGCCAGCGTGCGCGAAAATCCGTTCGAAGCCAGCACGCTGAGCGCGGTCGTAAACGGGAACTCCTGGTCGCTGCCCAGCGCCAGCAGTAGCCCGAACGCGCCGCCCAGCGGGGTCTGGATGACTGGCATGCCGATACCGTTCTCGAGCTGGCCGGCCAGGTTCGGATCGGGCGACAGCACGGGCGCGAGCCCGCTGGGGCCGGTCGCCGGCGTCAAGAGGCCGCCCGCGACGCCCGAGCCCTTGTGCCAGAAATTGAGCCCGATCTGTTTGAGCGCCGAGCGCGACACTTCGGCAAACGAGACCTCGATCTGCACCTGCTGATCGCGCGTCACCCCGATCAGATTGACCACCGAGGGCGGCGCCTGCTGGGGGCCGGCCCCGACGCCCGTGATGGCGGTGCCGGTGGCCACGAAGCCGCGTGCGATCTCGGCCGACCGCTCGGCGTCGGCCGCGTCACCCACTTCGCCCGACAGCACGAGCGCGGTGCCGGCGCTCGAGGCGCGCAGGTTCCTGCCGTCGGGTATGGCCTGCTTGAGCGCCGACGTGATGGCTTCGACCGGATAGCCCACGATCACGGTCAGCGTGATCACTTCGTCGCTGGTCCACAGCGTGGCCATGGTCTGCCCGAGCCGTTTTCCGGTGAGCAGAACCTGATCGGGCGGAAACGGCGCCACGTCGGCGATCTCGGGGGCCGCGTTGGAGACGCGCGAAATCGACTCGCCCAGCCGGATCAGCTTGGAGCCGCCGATCTCGATGGTGACCACGCGCTCGGCCAGCTTGGGCTTGGCCGCGCCCGCGCCGCCCACGGGCGCGAGAACGAGCAGCGCGATCGCGACGGAACGCAGGCTAGGGCGCACGGTAGGTCTCGATGCCGGGCGCTTGCGGGCGCGCCCGTTCGTCGGGACGACGGCGCAACCGCCGCGCCTCGCGCTGCTCGGCTGTCGCCGCCGAGCTCGCATGAGCGGCCGACGCCGCCGCCCCCACCGCAGCCAGGCGCGAGGGCGTGACACCGCTGGTTTTCACCGGCGCGACGTCGCTCGCGTTGCGCAGCGGCAGATCGACCTTGCCCTCGCGCTCGGCCAGCACCACCAGCTCCGACTGCTCGGGCGTGACCTCGATGGTCACCACCGCATCCTGCCGTTCCTGCGAGGTCGCGCTGCTGCCGTTCTCGGCGGCCGCCTTGGGCCGGTACGTCTCCACGTCGGTGCGCGCCTCCACCGACAGCACGCGCACGTTTTCGACCAGAATGCGCGACGACACCACGAAGGTCTTGGAATCGCGCACGGTCCCCACCACGTCGACGCTCGCGCCCGGATACAGAAGACCCGCGCGCGCAATCGCGTTGTCCACCTTGACCGCCACCGCGCGGTAGCCCGGCTGCACCAGAGCCGCCATCGCGGTGCCGCGCGCCGGATCGGCCAGCCGCGCGCGCACGATGGGCTCGCCCGCCTGGATGCCGGCGGCCGCGACCGGCGCCCTGCCATCCTTGTACAGCCCCTCGATGCTCGAGAGCGCGCCTGGCGGCAGATTGGACTCGGGCCAGCTGGCCAGCTTGAGCGCGTCGCGCGGAATCGGCTCCGCGGCCCCGATGGCGCGCGTGGTGACCACGACCGGGAGCTTGCGCTCCTGCTCGAGCCCGCGCGCCTGCATGATGCGGCTGGCCAGAAAGGCCGCGAAGCCTGCGCACAGGATTGCGATCACGGCAAATCCAACGGCACCGGCCCGGGCCAGCCGTCGATTGCTTTCGGTGGCATCCATTCCCGCGTCGTCCTCCCCTAGAGCGGCATGGCGGCCACGACCGTGAGCTGGGACGGCCCCAGCGAGCTCCAGTCGCGACCCTGAAAAATCGGCGCCACCTGGCACAGCACGGTCACTTC
Organism: Polyangia bacterium; assembly: GCA_035258845.1. Taxonomy (GTDB): domain Bacteria; phylum Myxococcota_A; class Polyangia; order JAHFDS01; family DATFWX01; genus DATFWX01. The sequence goes on from DATFWX010000218.1 coordinate 17,520, forward strand.
CAGCGCCTGACCGCCCGGGTAGGCACCCGGGACCACCAGCGTGCGCACCTGCAGCGGCGCGCAGCGCGCCTGCTCGGGGCCCAGTCGGTTCAGGATGGTCTGCTGGATGGTGCCCGCATCGGTCTGCCGCGCCAACGCCGCCGATCGAGTGGCGTAGCTGACCGCGTCGGCCAGCCGGTGCCGTGTGACCAGCACCCGACCCAGCACGACGCCGCCTGCCACCACCAGCAAGAGCACTGGCACGGCCAGCGCAAACTCGATGGCGGCGGCGCCGCGCTGTCGTCGGGATCGCTCGCATCTAACCATGGATCCCTCCCGCGAAGATCATCACGAGGGCCGCGGCCGCGCTCAGCGCGACCGCAAGCGGGATCGTGTGCTCGCGCGCGCGTCGCGGCACCTCGGGTGCGCTCTGGGTCAGAAGAGCAAAGCGCAGGTTGTGCCCGACCTCGCGGCGCAGCGAGCGGCCGCCCCGCCACAGGATGACGAGCGCCAGCAGGCCTCCGCCCGCGAGCCCGAGCAGCGTGGCCGCGAGCACGCCGCCCGGTCCCAACCAGGCCCCGATCGCAACGGCGAGCTTGACGTCGCCAGCGCCCATCCAGCCGGCCGCGAACGGGAGCAGGAGCAGCGCGAGCCCGGCCGCTGCGCCCACAAGGCCCGCACCGAGGGCGGGCGGGCCGCCCATCATCACGCGCACGCCCAGCCCGGCCAAAAGGAGGGCCAGGTTGAGCCGGTTGGGCAGCCGCCGCTGGCGCAGGTCGAACGCCGCCGCAACAGCCATCCCGGCGCAGAACAGCGCTTGCACCCACATGAGCTGAGGTCCGCGGCCGCGAAGCGCCGCCCTACTGCGCGTTGATCTGGTTCGACTGGCGATCGAACAGGCCGCGCACCGCGTTGCCGAAAAAGCGGAACGCCACGATGAGCGCGACGGCAATGACCGCTGCAATCAGCCCATACTCTACGGCGTTGGCGGCGTCCTCTTCCTGCCATAAGCGCTTGAGCAAGCTCTGGTTCATGCTGTCTTCTCCTGATGGAGTGGGACTGAGATGGCGGCGACCATAGCCGCACGGTTCGTGCTGGACAATACATTCCGTCGGTGAGTTGCGTTTCCGGTTTGGAAACGGCGTGCTTTCGGTCACAGCTGGTCACGCGAGCTTCTCCAGCTCTGCGCGCACGGCGACGGCAATCGCCTTTTGGACGCGCGCGCGCACGCGATCGCCGTCGCACGCAAGATAAAGCGGCTGCCGCACCACCATATTTTCAACTGGCACGGCTTGCAGGCGGCCGCTGGCCACGTGCTCGCGAGCGGCCAGCGCGGGCGCAAACACGAGCTGGCCCGTGCGCGCCGCCAGATCGAGCGCGCGCGCGATGGTCTGCGCCTCGTGACCAGGCCTGCGATCGGCGCGTGACAGCGGGCAGCCGTCGTCCACGGCGATGCGCTGGCCGGCCGACCAGTAGGCCAGCCCGACAAACGGCAGATCACGCAGGTCGGCGATCGTGAGCAGCCCCGGCGGCAGCGACGCGGCCACGGCGGGGGCCGCGTAGAGCGCGAGCTCCAGCCGGCCCAGCGCGACCTTGACCCATTTTTCGGGCAGCACATCGATGGCGGTCGACAAGATCAGGTCGAACTCGCTGTCGCCTGCCAGCGCGCGCAGAAGCGGCGCCGGCAGCTCGAGACAGCGCACGCGGTGATCCGGGAGCGCCTCGGCCACCGCGGGAACGAACAGCGCCGACAGGTACGGGCTGGCGGCGATGGTGAGCTCGGGCTGGGCCTTGCGGTCGGCGTGTCGCATGCGTTCGAGTCGATCCACCACTTCGGCGATCTCGGGGCTCAGCCGCCGACCGGCCTCGGACAGCGAGACCCCGCGCGCGCCCCGCGTGACGAGCGTGGCTTGCAGCCGCTTTTCCAGGCGCGCGATGGCCTTGGACACGTACGACGCGGTCACGGCCAGCTCGCGGGCGGCGGCTGTGAGCGATCCCGATCGTGCAACGGCCAGAAAGATCGAGAGATCGCTCAGCCGCAAGCCATCGAGCGCAGCGGCCGACTGGGCGGTTGGCTTGTCCCGCATTGTAACCATGTGTGAGAGCCGTCAATCCAACGACGCGCGCTGGGCCGTCTTGTCGCGCCGTGGCGACCAACTGTTTCATAAGTGGCCGAAACTGTGTGCGCCTTACCGAGAGTCACGCCGGCGCGGCGCCGCTCGTCTTGTGGTCATGACGCGTTTCGTGATGGCCGTGGCGGCCGCGCACACGGCGGTCGTGATTGCGCACGGCGCCGCCCACGTGGGGCTGGGGGTGCTGGCGTCACCCGCGGAAAGCGTGTTCATCGCGCTGTGCATTTATCTGGCGCCGGCGGCGGCCGGGCTGATCGCCTGGCGCGCCCGGGGACCGGGGTGGGCGCGGGCCGCGGCCGCGCTGCTCTCGGCGTCCCTTGCCGGCTCGCTGCTGTTTGGTCTGCACCATCACTTCGTGGCCATCTCGAGCGACCACGTAGGCCACCTGCCGCCCGGGGGTTGGCGACTGGTGTTCCAGCTGACGGCGGTGCTGGCCGCTCTGGTCGACGCCGTCGGCGTGGTGGGCGGGCTGGTCAGCCTGCGCGCCTCCGCGTTGCAATCGCAAGACGGAGCGCGGAGGGGGTAGCGTCAAGGCAGCTGGATCTCGCGCACGCGCCGGTTGTAGAAGTCGCCCGCCACGACCCGCCGGCCGCTCACGGCCAGGCCCTCGACGTCAAAGAAACGCGCGTCGCAGCCGTTGCCATCCGCGAATCGGATGGTGGTGGCGGTTCGCGCGGCGCCCGCCACCGGATCGGGGAGCGCGCTGCCCGCAGGGAGGAGATTGAGCGTGAAGCCGTCGTCGCTCATGAACAGCAGGGTGCCGGCGGCATCGACCGCGATGGCGGCCGGATTGCCGCGCGGGCCCAGCACGCTGGCCGCAAGACGCGTCGTCACCGTTCCGGTGGTGGTGTCGATCTGCCGAATGCTGTTGCCGCTGAAATCGGTGACGTAGAGCGTGGTTCCATCCAGGGCGAGCCCCGAGGGCAACATGAAGCGGGCGCCCGTGCCCACGCCGTCGGTCGAGCCGAGCATGCCGTTGCCGGCCAGGGTCGTGGTCACGCCGGCCGGCGTGATGGCGCGAACTCGAGCATTGCGCGAGTCGGCCACGTAGACGGTGCCGGCCGCGTCGACCGCAATGCCGAGCAGGCTGAGAAACCGAGCGCCCACTCCGGTGCCGTCCTGGAAGCCGCACGTGCTCGAGCCCGCGAGCGTCCTTACGGTTGCGTTCGCGTCGAGCGTGATGACGCTGCAGCCGGGGTCGAACAGCGCCACATAGAGCGTGCCCGCGCCGTTGATCGCGATGCCGGCCGGCGTTGCACCGACCCGGGCGAAGGTGGTGACGTCTCCGCTCGGCGTCACCCGCCGGATCTCCGAGTTGAAGGCGTCGGCCACGTAGGCGTCGCCGTTTGCCGCCAGTGCCACACCGGCTGGCGATCCGAACGTCGCGGTGGTGGCGTTGCCATCCAGGTTGCCCATGGCGCCGGTACCGGCCAACGTTCGCACCGAGACCTGCGAGCAGGTCGTGGTCCCGCCGTCAGAATTGGTGCCGCCGTCGGAGTTGGTGCCGCCGTCGGGCGACGGGAGCGGACACTGATTCTGGCTCGAGCTGAGCGCGGGCGGCGAATCAGCGGCCGGGCCGAACGTCGCTATCGCGAACGGCCGAACTCGGTAGCGGTAGGTCGTGAGCGCGCACGTCGTCCGGTCGATGAGCTGCATCTCGCCACCGCCGACCGAGGCGAACGGCCGGAAGTCGGTGACGTCACTTGCGCCCGCGAACCCGGGCACGCTGGCGCGCTCGATGTCGTAGCGCTCGACGGCCCCGCCGCCACCCGCAAGCTGCCAGGTGACGAGCATGCTGCCGTCGCCTTGTGGGGTGGCGAGGACGTGCACGACCGCCGACGGACAACCGAGTGGGCAGAAGATGATGCCATGCTGGCTGAACCCGTCCAGCGACGCCGCCACCGTGTGCGCGGCCGGATCGACGGTGGGGACCGAGTCGAGCTGGTAGTGGCCGTCGTCGCGCAGCTTGGCGATCGCGTAGTGCGTATCGTCGAGCGCGGTTCCGTCGGCGCGTACGGTCATCGTCACCGGTTGCGCGAATGGGAGATGGTCCGGCTCCAGCGCATACCCGACCACGAGCGGCGCCACCGGCGCGACCGGCCGCACCGTGATGGCGGTGTCCGCGGACAGGGCGCCGGGCGGGAAGTCGAGCACGAGCCGGCCGTCGTCGAGAACGAGCCGGCCGCCGGCGGGGCCGATCACGGGGCCGCCTGCCGGGCTGCTGCAGGCAACCGGCCCGAGCGCGCACGCGAGCGCGAGCATAAGCGTGAGCGTGAGCGAGCGGGCGACAGTGAGCCAAAGTGATCGCATGCGCGGGGCCCAGAGCAAGCCGAGGGCCAGCCCGCTGTGCGCTCAGGGCATCGCAAGGGCGCGCTTCCTTTGGCCTGACCCAACCCGGCGCTCTGCCACGTCCCATGAGACGTCCACGCTCACCCATGAGACAGCTTCGGGGGCGCCAAACCGAACCGCGCGCGCGGGCACAAGTCAACGCGAGCGCGGGCGGGCCGCAGGCCGGCGATCCGGCTCACTGGACCACGCTGCGCAAGCTGCAGCGCCGGCTACGCGAGTTGCCGGCCTGCCGCAAGGGCCCTCTCTCTAGCGACGAAATCTCGTTACTCCGCCCTCTTGGCGGTGCTGCAACCGATCGAACCGATTGGCACCCGAGTTGCTTGTCGCTCGCCCGTTGCGAAGCGCTCCCGCATTTGCGCTGGCCATCCTCCTGGCCATTCCGGCCCCGGCCTGGGCTGGGCCGCCCTCTGGCGCACCGCGCGTGCGCACCCGCAACGGGAGCAGCACACCCCGCGCACGCACGTACTTCGGGTATCACGGCAAGGAGGTCCCCCACTACTACCATCCCGAAACCGGCGCGTTTCTCTATCGGCCCCCGCGCCCGCACGTGCTTCCGCTCGACAACGGCGACGAGCCGCTCCGTTTCGTCCGGCTCAACTTCCCGAGCTCCCAGAATCTGGAGGGGATGTTCCGGGAGGTGCTGACCGATTGGGTCCATGCGTTGACCAAGATCGGAAGCATGCGGCTCAAAATCCTGGTCAACGAGGGCGATCAGGCTCGGCTCGCCGCGCTGATGCAGGACCTGCCGCCGGGGCTGCGCGCGCGCATCGAACCGGTCCCGATCGCAGGCGACAACCACGTGCGGCCCTGGCCCCGCGACCCGTCGGTGCTCCTGGCGGGCGGCCGGAAGCTGCTCCTGCCGCGAGCGCGCATGCTTGGCCACGAGGAGGAGGAGCATGAGCATCCCCAGCGGATCGCGGACTACTTCGGGGTGGTCGAGAAGTACGCGCACGCCGCCGGGTTGCCGCTCGAACGCTCGGCCTTCCGGTTCGAAGGCGGGAACATCCTGGTGGGTCGCCGCCACGTCTTCGTCGGCTCGGACATCGTTCAAAATGCCATGGCCGATTACGACATCACGGAGGAGGAGGCAGTCGCCGCGCTCTCGCGCGAGTTTGGCAGACCCGTGCTCTCGATTGGCAGGCGTGATGCCCAACACCCGCGCTCCGAGCTACGCCAGCCCAGACAGCACATCGATCTCGCGATGGCCGTCGTGCGCGATCGCCGGAGCGGCCGGGAGGTTGTCCTGCTGGAATCGCCGAAGCTGGCGCGAGATCTACTGGGCGATCGCCTAGGGAGCGTTGAACCCGAAGGCGCGCTCTGGCGCGATGATGAGAATTCCGAGGCCGATTTCGATGCGGCCAGGCGGGCCCTGCGCGGTGAGGGCTACGAAGTCATCGACGTGCCGGGGCTGACCACCGGGTGGGCCAGCTCGCTCAACTATACCAACGCCGTGCTGGCCTCAGGTCACGCAATGATTCCACAGCTCGATATCCCCGAGCTCGATGTTTATGCGGCCAACGTCTATCGCCGGCTGGGCTATGAGGTGATCCCGATGCGCTCGGCCCGTCGGTCGCTCGAGCTCAATGGCGGGCCCCGCTGCCTCGGCGAGCACTGCCGCTAACCCTGGGCACTCGGCAACAACTTTCAGGTGGCCGGCGTGGCCAGCGTCTATCTCGTGATGCTTGGCTGCAGAAGCGATTTGCGGCTCACGAGCGCGGCCACATAGAGGCTGGCCAGAGGGTCCGAGCGCGCGATCACATAGGTTCCGTGCGGCTCTGCGTCGTGCACGCCCAGCTCAGGTCCACAGCCAGGCGGCACTTGTCGTGCACCGTCGACAACAGGGCGTAACCGGGAGAGAGCGGCCGGCAGTCCCCAGCCCTGGCTAGTCTAGTCAGGCGCAACCGGGGTGGTCATTGCGAGTCGCCTCGCGGCGACCGCGATCGCGATTAGACGCATAGCGGGGAACCCGGTGGAGGCGCGGACCGGTGCGGCCGGCGACGCGCGCGGATGTCAAAGTCTGGCCGCGCGGTCGGGTCTTACCACAAGCCGTAATAAGCGCAGGCAGGTCCGTTCCAAGCCGCGTTTGCGGCGTCGTTCGCCACGCTCCACGTGGCGTCGTTCCAATCGCTTACGTTAACACCTGGGGCAAAGTCTTCTCCCGCATTTGCCGCGGCGCGCCACACCGATTCGGTGCAGGAGTAAGTCGCCAGGTTATCGAACGCCCAGTAGTTCCACACATCTAAACCTTTGCCTCCAACCACGCTCCCGAGCACCGATGCTTCGATCGAAACCAACCGCGCCTGCTTGTTCTTCTTGTTCATAAGATGTCCTCCAGACTCTGCCTCAGCCTGCCAACTGCTTGTGCAGCTCGCGTGCCAGAGGCGAGAACGCCCCGTCGGCGAATGTCAACGTCTGGCCGCGCGGTCGGGTCTCACCACCAGCCGTAATTGGCGCAGGCAGGTCCGTTCCAAGCCGCGTATGCGGCGTCGTTCGCCACGCCCCACGTAGCTTCGTTCCAATCGCTTACGTTAACACCTGGGGCAAAGTCTTGTCCTGCATTTGCCCCGGCCTTCCACACCGCTTCGTAGCAGGAGTTACTCGCCAGAAAAGCGAACGTCCATTCGTTCCACACATCTAAACCTCGGCCTCCAGCCACGCTCCCGAGCACCGATGCGTCGATCGAAGCCAACCGCGCCAGCTTGTTCTTCTTTTTCATGATATGCCCTCAAAGCTCTGCCCTGAGCTGCCAGCCTGAAGTGCAGCTCGCGTGCCAGAGGGCGAGAACGCCCGTAGGCGGATGTCAACGTCTGGTCGTGCGGTCGGTTCTCACCACCAGCCGTAATTGGCGCAGGCATGGTGTTCGCGATGCGCAGCAAGGAGCAAAGACGAGGTATCCGGGCGTGCAGCGAATCAACGACACAACGTGCCGAGTGCGGATCAAGTTGCGCGATCCGCGCAGCGGGAAAACGCGGGAGGTGGACAGGCTCGTCGAGGCGACGAGCGTCAGAGAAGCCGCAAGAAAACGCGCACTGCTCATGTCCGAGAAGCGCGCGGAAAACTCCGAGAGAAATTGGGGCCTCCGATCAGGGTGGGTATTCCGGTCGGACAACGGAACGCTGCGTGAGCCGAGTTCGCTTCGCAAGGCGTGGCGGGGCAGCCTCAAGGCGGCGAAGATCGAGAAGCACTTCACCGTCCACGGGTTGCGGCGCACCTTCAACGACCTCGCAGGGCGTGCAGGCGTCGATGCGGTCGTGACGCGGGCGATCACGGCCACGTGACCGAGCAGATGCGCGAGCACGATTCGACGGTCGGTCTGGATGAGAAGCAGGCCGCCGTGGCAAACGTTCTGCGGCTCGTTCCAGCGACGAATGTCGGGACTTAGGTGGAGGCGCGAGGGATCGGCCTTGACACACGCCGATGATTCGCCAATGCTCTCCCAAGTTTGCGGGCTTAGCTCAGTTGGTAGAGCGTCGGCTTCCCAAGCCGAAGGTCGCCGGTTCGAGACCGGTAGCCCGCTCCGCTGCGTGAGGCCCCGGGTTGACGCAACCTGGGCACCGCTCCAGGCGCCGGCCGCGCCCACGCCACCATCCGCCGTGGTCCTCGCTGTCGCGTGTCGACCCGTCGTCCAGCGGGGGTCCACCGTCCTTCTGATTCCCGGTGATCGACGCCGATTCGCATCCGGTCCAGCAGCCCGTCGCCATCGCCAGGCCGCAAAGAAGATTCGGCAAGCAGGGCCGAGGCATCTGCTTTCTGCCGTCAAGGCTAGCAGGAACCACACCCACAGTCAGCGCCGCGGGCGGAGCGTCCGCTATGGGAAGCTGCGATCGTGTGGGCGGGGATGAGGGCGGCGGCGTACTTCAGCTCGTTGCTGATCTTCTTGCGTTCCTGCTCGAGCCGCTCGCGCCACTCCCGTTCCCGAGGAAAATCCCTCTGGTGAACGCCGCACCAGCCAGAACGAGGGGAATAGACGGGTCTTCATGAACGCGCGAGAGCATGATATATGTCACCTCTCGATCAGCTGCAATTGATGGCGTGACGGGGGCGTGGAGTGCGACATTCCTGTCCGATCGGCCTCGTTGGCCAGACGAAACGAGTGACGAGCTGCCCTGGAGGGTTCGATCAGACGTCCGGAACTCTGCTCGGATCACCCGAGCGTCTTTGTGGACGCCACGATGGCCGAGCAGCAAGGGCTTCCCTGCGCAGAACTCTGCCCTCGCGGTCCTAACCATTTAGGGATGATTCCCATCGCGTGAAGACAGAAGACGTCGCAAGGGCATACAGGATGCACGGCTATCTGGTCTTGCGACGAGCGCGACGTGTGCTGGGCAACGAGAACGAGGCCGAGGACGTGCTCCAGGAGGTGTTTCTTTCCCTGCTCGACAAGCCGGCGCAATTCGAAGGTCGGAGCGCGCTGACCACCTGGCTGTATAGTGCGACGACGCACCTTTGCCTGAATCGACTGCGCAATCAACGCACGCGGCGCGCGATCTTGGAGCGCGCCGCGCCCCCGTTAGCGTCCCACCCGGCGCCAGGGGCCGAGACCATGGTGGCGCTTCGATTGCTGCTCGCCCAGCTGCCCGACGCGGTCGCGCGTGTAGCTGTCTACTACTATTGCGACGAGATGACCCAGGACGAGATCGCACGCGTCATGGGCTGCTCGCGCCGCCACGTCGGCAACCTTCTCGAGCGGCTCAGCGCTGCTCATCAAGACGCGGGAGGATGCGTATGAGCCAGCCGTACCAGCGATCGCGCCCTCCCTCGTGCCCCTCCGATTTGCGTCTCGACCACTTCCTCCTCGGCGAGCTGGAGGAGCAGGAGACAGCCAGCCTCCGCGCTCATCTGGATAGCTGTTCACACTGCACCGCCCGCCTGGCCGCCATGGACTCGGAGCGCGAACAGTTTGGCAGACAGTTTGGCGCATGGGTGCCCAGCAAGCCGCGTGGAAGACGATTTCGATGGCGGTTGTGGCCGGTATTGTCGCTCGCGGCGGCTGCTGCCGCGATCTTGCTGGTGGTCGAGCTGCGTCCCGAGCGCGGAGGCTTGCCCACCATCCGTGGAAAAGGGCAGAGTCGACTGGAGTTCTATGTCCGCCACCAGGGAGTGGTCCGCAGAGGCTCGACGGGAGAAGCGGTGCTCGCAGGTGACGCACTCCGGTTTGCCTACTCCAGCGGCGCACCCGGATACCTTGCCGTCATCAGCCTGGACGGCCGTGGACGCGCCACAGTCTACTATCCGCCCCAATCCACCATGATCCCGATCGCGGCCGGTGACGACATCCTCCTACCGGCGAGCACGATCTTGGACGACGCCCCCGGACCAGAGCAGATCTGGGGCGTGTTCTGCCGAGTACCGCTCGATCTCGAGCCGATCCGCGCTCGCGTGGAAAAAACACGAAGGGCGCCGACCCTGCCCGATGGCTGTCAAATCGACGCAACGTCGATCGAAAAGCGCACGTCGCGATGAGCCCTCACCGTCTTACGGTCACCCTACTCCCGGTCGCGGCCCTGGCTGTGTTCGAAGTGGCGGCGCAGGCGCGCGTGGAGCGCTACGCCGTACTGGTCGGCAACAATCACGGCACCGCGCAAGAGACGCCCCTTCGCTATGCCGAGGACGACGCGGTTCGCCTGAAGGATGTGCTCGAGCAGCTGGGGGGTTTTCCCGCAGAGAACCTGGTCCTTATCCGCAATGGAAGCGCCGACTCGCTCACGCGCGCTTTGATTGCGACCAATGATCGAATTCGCGCAACCACGAGCGGCGGCGGAAGAGCGGTCCTGTTCGTCTATTATTCGGGACATGCGGACGCTGAGGCGCTTCATCTGGGGGCGAGCCGCCTCGAGCTCAGGGAGCTCGAGCAGCTGGTTCGCGGCTCTGCGGCCGGCTTTCGCATCCTGGTGCTCGACGCTTGCCGTTCCGGCCGGCTCACCCACGTCAAGGGGGGAAAGCTGGCGCCACCTTTCGACGTCGAGCTCGAACGCACACTCGCCAGCGAGGGAACCGTTTTCCTGACCGCCAGCGCGGCAGGCGAGGACGCGCAGGAATCCGATGAGCTCGCCGCCTCGTTCTTTACCCACTACTTCGTCTCGGGGCTGCTGGGTGCGGCGGATCAGGACGAAAATGGCGCGGTCACGCTCGACGAAGCGTACCGGTACGCCTACGAGAACACGCTCCGATCGAGCAGTCGAACGGCAGGGAACGTGCAGCACCCGACCTTCGAATACGACCTTCGGGGGCAAGGAACTGTCGTGGTGACCATGCCCGAGCGGGGACGGCCCGACCGTGCAACCCTGTCGTTCCCGCCTGGACGGTTCTTTCTGGTCCTACAAGGCGATGCGGACGGGCGCGTGGTAGCTGAGCTGGGGGCGCGCGAGCGCACGCGGCGGCTCAGCGTTCGACCCGGCCGATACTTTCTTCGCAGCCGAGGTCCGACCAGCCTCCTCGAAGGAACCGTCACCGCGTCGGCAGGGCGGGAAACCCTCATCGATGAAAGCCGGCTGGTACGGGTCGAATACGGCCGGCTCGTCCGCAAGGGCGAGGGCATCCGCCGAGTGGCGCACGGACTCGAGGTCGGATACCAGGTAAGGACGCCACTCTACGAGGGAGCTTTTCTCTGCCAGGGCGGTTTCGTGGGCTACGTCCTCGAGCTCGCGGCCTTGAGCATCGAACCAAGGCTCGCGTTCTGTCGGGATACAATCGACGGCGTGAACATCGCAACCACCGCGTACGACGCTGATCTCGAGCTGCGGCTGACCCATGCTTGGGACATTGGGCGCTGGACGCTGTCGCTGGGAGGCGGCGGCGGACTGGGCCTTCTGTATGAAACCTTCGTCATCCGGGGCAAGGCACCCGATCGGGCCAGTGCCGCCGCCCAGCTCGCGGGCGAAATTGGGGTTGGGCGTGATCTGGCGCGCCACCTTTACTGGCAATGCCGTGCTGAGGGGCTGCTGTTCCTCTTTGATCGCCAGGATGCCGAGGGCCGCGTCACGTTTGGATCTGCTCTTGCGGTCCGCGGCAGCCTGGGCCTGGGATGGCATTTTTGATCTCCATGCCCAAAGGGAGGGATGGCGGTCCAAAGAGAAAAACGTTTCGGGAGGACGCCATGCACGTTCGATGGAAGACGGTCCCGGTCATGCTCCTTTGTGGAGGCATCGCATGCGACGCGCAGACCGATCGGAGCTACCGGGGAGAAGTGTTGGCCACCATCCACGGCCGGATCACGAAAGCAGACGTGCCGACGCCGCCCGAGGTACGCGTCGCCCTGGCTTGGTATCAGCCTCAGGCGAGCTCATCGCAATGGCACCTGGTCACGCAAGATCAGGGGGTGCGCGCCCAGTTTCCAGCCAGTTTCACCTTGGACGTGACAGTTCTGCCGCCGGAGTCTGCATTCACTCATCCGAGCATGCATACCATCCAGACTTTCAATCTCGATCCCAACACCCGCTGGGCTTCTGGATTCCTGGTTGTCTACGAAGATGGGAACGGCAACCAGAGCCTGGATATCGTCTCGTCTGCCGACCAGACTTCACCCGATCGAATCCTCGCCGTGCCGTTCGATTACAACATCGAATATCTGGAAGGCACGCCATTCCCCAATACTGGGCTTGGAAAATACTTTCCCCACAGCGTGGGCTTCCAGCTGGTCAGACTGGCGCCCAACCAGGATCAACGCCCCGAGGACTGCGAAGACCCGGTCGGTACCCACTATTACACCGCCTGCGATCCTGTGCCGGTTGGACCTCAAGAAGATTTGGCCGCGTCGACCGAGATCCCGATCGAGCTGACCGGATCGCCTGAACTGCAACATTACGCTTGCGACAGGTACTTCGGTGCAGGGGAGTGGGCGGATTGGTTTGTCTACGAGACCAAGAACAACATTCGGGATGGGTCCGAGCTCTGCGATCGGCCCGACTGCCCGTTTTGTGACAATCTCTTGGATGACAGTATGAGGTGTCCGATCGATCTTCCCCCGTCTGGCGCTCCGGTGACGTGCAGCCAGGATCGGCGAGCCTACGTCTACAAAACCTGCCAAATGGATGCTTCGCTGTGTGGAACCACAGTCTGCCATTTTGGTCACTGGGGCCTTGCTTCTACCGATCCGATTCCGGCGGGATGGCCTTGCCTCTGAGGGGAACCGCCGAGCAGGAGGAGTAGCGCGAGCTGGATGAGGGAAATCTCACTCCGCCAGCCCTCGACGAGCGATACGCAGAAATGCCCGGCCCGGGGATACCCACAGCGCGCCCGCGTCGATCCGCCCGGAAGCTCGCGGATCTCTGCCCCGGGGGCCTGCGCCCGAATCGGAGGCTCATCGCCGCGACTCGCAGCCGGGATCCCCATCAGGAGAGCCCAAGCCGACGAGCGCCGCTCAAGTCACGCGTCAGAACCTTCCCGAAACCGCGAGGCCGGTCAGCCCCTGGCGGCCATGGCTGCCCGGAAGCGCCCGCCCGGGCTCAGCCGATCCCCCAGCCGCCGTTCCCGTTTTCGTCCGGTACGACGTCAGTCGGGTCGAAATTGAACCACGGCCCATCGATAGGCAAATTCTCAGGCCACCACTCGCCATTTAGGTTTCTGTAGCCCCAGTCGCCGTCGATTTCGACGCCGCCGCCGTAAGGGTACAGGTCTGCACCCCCGCGTACGTTTTGGAGCTCCGAGACCGAAAGCTCTTGTTGCGTCCACGTCGTTTCTTTCATGGTTGCTCCCTCCTTCGGCAGACGGGAGCAACGCGCGTGCCGGCGCGCAATGAGGCCGAGTCGCGTGACTCGCCACGTCTCAGACAGGGACCGACCACTCCACCCGCTGCGGTTTCGACACCGCACCTTCACAGGGGGGGTCGCGATGTCGACAGATGTTGACACTTTGCGCGCGCTTGCACGCCCGCCAAAGCGGATGCCTGCACAAAGAATCCCGAGCCACCATGAGACGCGTTTCTGGCCACCCGAGTAGCCGGCCAGCCCCCCCTGAGCGTAGCATAAGCTATTGATTCGTACGGTTACCTCGTGGCCTCGGAATTGCTTTGCCTCACGCCGTGGGACGTTGTTACCTCATCCTGGTTGCGATCGCGATTCTCGCGACCGGAGCACACGCACAAACGCGGGGCGCCCGCGCTCGTGCGCCCAAAAAGACTCTCGAGCAGCGCGATTCGGAAGTCCTGCGCCGCGGCCTGCGCCTGCAGTACCGCGACCACACGCGCGCCGTGGGAGTGCAGGCACAGCAGGTCAGCGCGCTGGAGCCGCACTATAAGGAGCTCGGCAGCTGGCACGGCCCGGCCGACGAGCAGGCGGTCATGGACGCGGTGAACCGGGTGCTGGCCAAGCTGCCCGCTTCTGTGACCAACGGCGCGCGTCTCCAGCCGGAGCGCGATCGACGGTCCTTCTTTGACGACGGCCCGTCCACGCAAGCACGGACATGGTACACAGTCGTCAAGGGGGTTCTGGAAAACCTGCAGCAGCAACATCCGGACGTCATGCGCTCGCGTAGTGCGATCGCCGCGGTCGAAACCGAGCTGCACAAGCGCTTGGACAAGAAATTCCTGGAAGGCCGAGCGGCGTGGAAACAGCGGCTCCAGGAGGCGTCGCCCCAGGAGTTGTACGCGCAAGCGGTGGGGCTGATCCACCTTCTCGATGACTGGACAGCACGCAGCATCCGCAAAGAGCCGGTCGCGAGCGGATCCTTTTCATCTTCGGCCAGCGCGGGCACGCACGGGCTATTCAGTGGCAGCACCTTTTCGAGCTCCTCGTCCGGCGGCTTCAAGAGCAGTCAGCTCGTGATCGGGGCCGCAACGTACGAGGTGGCGATTCGAGCCTTGCCGCCTCATGACATGGAGCGAGGGCCCAGCAACGTCGGGGAGTTCACCCCAATCGAAGCGCGCATGATTGCCGAGATCGCACTCGAGGTCAGCGAGATCGGCCATGCGCTCCGGCGTTCTCCGGAGGTCGCTGCGACGCTCAACAATTGGGTGGAGAACTCGACGGTCCGTTTCGTACACTATGAGCCAGAGAATAGCTGGGACCTGAACAAGGGAGGCCCCAGCGTCCGGCTGAAACCGGTCACCACCGAGCTCCAGGTCATTCAGGCCGCGAGGGATTTCGAGAAGCTCGTCCCGCTCGGCATCATGTCAAAGGCGGTATCGAATCGGCTCCAGGGCGAGATCAAGCGTCGCGTCCGCGATCGCCTGGCCCAGTAGGCTTCCGCTTCCGCTTCCGGTTTCGGTTTGTCCACGAAATGGCCTGCCCCGCAACCGGTTCCTGCTGCAACACCACGAGTTGCGGTAGGCTCTAGCAAGCGTGTTCGCGCCACACGAAACCACCAGGGACCCCCAACCTTCCCGTTTCGCGGCCGCGTAGCCAGTCGGCGACATGAAGGCACGCTTCTTGCTGTTCTGCCCCCCAACATGTCTGGCCCCGCACAGCGGCGCCGCTCATCGACGGTCATGCCGCCGCAAAGTACAGGTGCAATCGGCATTTCCCCATGATGAGCGCCCCCCTTCGTGAAGCACGGCTGGCCGGCCACTCCGGTCGCCGGCCCGGACGCGCGCGCTTGGCCGTCGCGGCAGGGCTCGTCGCGCTGCTCGCGTCTGCCTCGGCGTCCGCCGGCCAGGTCCGGGTGGTGCACAGCATTTCCGGGCGTGTACGAGTTCACTCGTCGAGCGTCTACGGCTCCCCCGATGAGGCCAACCGGATCCAGCGAAGCCTCGAACGTCTCAACGGTGTCGAGTCCGTCGAGACCAATGCGCTGACGGGCAGCGTGCTGGTTCGATACCGGCCTCAGGAGGTCACCGAGACGCGCATCGTGCGTGCGCTCCGCGGCAGTCGGGCCCCATCCAAATCGGCCGCGCCACCGCAGGATCAACCCACCCAGCCCGACGGCCTCCCGACCAAGGTGGCTCACGCTGCCGTTCGAGCGGTCGCTCGCGAGACCGCCGAGCGGATGGCGATGAAAACGGGGGCAAAGGCTTTGGAGCGAATCATCGGTGAGGAAGCAGCCGAAGCCATCATTCCAGGGGTTGGTGTGGCGCTGACGGCCTTGGATCTCGTCTCGAGCGTGCGCAGCACTTCGCAAGCGAAGGCGGATCCGGTGCCGCCGTGGCTCAACTTGGGGGTCAAGCTCCTCGCGACCGCGCTCGTAGCGGCGTTCTGAGTCGATGATAGGTCAAAGCTTCCCTGCAGCGACGCTCATCGTGATGACGGACGCGGTCGTGGCCGCCATCAGCCAACCATGTGAACGAGCCATCGCTTGAATTGAGGCCAGAGATTCAATCGCCCCACAACGCAAATGTCGCCGACACGCAGGTCCTTTCCCTGCTCAAGTCGGTCTATCCCGTCTACGAGAGATTCATTCCACATGACCAGTATCGGAAATTCGTCGTTCTCGCGCAGGTTTCGAACAACTATCACATGGGTTGCGTCTTTCTCCCTGGCCTCTTGAAGCCAGCGCCGGATATCGGCGGCAGTCGCGAGCATTTCGGAACGCTATTTGAAATCAGCCCTAGCTCCGGATCCCGATGGGCGGGCAGCCGAAGATGGCGTGCACGTCGGTGATGCTGCCGCTCTGCAGCATGTTGCACCAGGACCCGTAGAACGTGATGGACATGTTGCCGGCACCAAAGTCCCAGCCATTCATGTGCGTCGTGTCGCGCGGCACAATCGTTCCGTTGGCCGTGACGCGAACCATGTTGGGATCGGGCGGCTGCATGGTCAGTTGGAACGTGCACGACACGACCTGACCCGTGATCGCGTTGATCGCATTCACGAAGTCGGACTGGTTGTTGACCGAGTAGTAGTAGGGCGGACCGCCCGCGCGCGCCTCACCGCCGTTTTGCGCCATCTGATTGAGCACGCCGTCGGCCATGCTGCCGGCCGAGATTCCGATGACGAAGGTACGGATGCCCATGTTGGCGGCATCGGTGACCGCCTGCTCGGCCCCTGCGTTGTCGTTGACCCCGAAGGAGCAGTTGGGCTCTCCGTCGGTCGACAGGACGATGTATCTGGGATTGCTGTCGGCAAGGCCCAGCAGGTACGAGGTGGCGTCGCGCACCGCGTGCTGCGTAGGCGTGGCCCCTCCAGGCGAAGTGCCCGCAATCGCCGACTGCACCGCACCCGCGTTGTTCGGGCCCACCGGCACGCTGGGCGTCGACGAGGTCCCGCACAGGATGTCGCTCGGGAAGAACACGAGCCCCCATCGAATCTGCGCCTGCGACATCACGACCGACATGCTGAGCGCGGTTGTGATCTGCTGCCACTTGGAAGCCCCGCCGCCCGACGGCGGATCATTCATCGATCCCGATTTGTCCTGCACGATGAGCAGGTCGGGCGGCAGCCGCTGTAGCGTGAAGTCCTGCATGCCGCAGCTCATGGCGTCGGGCGAGTTGTCGATGCCGCCGCCGCCGCCCGAGCCCCCGCTTCCGCCGAAACCTCCGGAGCCGCCGGCTCCACCGCCGCTGCCTGCGGTGCCGCCGCCGCCACCTCGGCCGCCGCTCCCGCCGCCGCTCGCGCCCCCGCTCCCGCTCCCGGTTCCGGTCGGTCCGCAGCCCAAACCCAAAAGTGCGATGCTTGCGCTGATCAGAAAGCTCACTGTCGCGCGGCGCATGGTCACCTCCTGCGCTGCCTGACCCCAGCGCGCATCATACGCGTCGACGCCGGGGTTGCAAAGCATCGTCCGACGGAAATGTGCTGATTCCGCGCTCGGACGACTCTGATCACGCGGGCAATCGCCGCCCTTTCCAGGCCAAGTAAACCGCCGGATACACCATCAGCTCCAGAATGGCCGACGTCACCACGCCGCCGACCATGGGCGCGGCGATGCGCTTCATGACATCCGCGCCCGTGCCCTGCGACCACAGAACCGGCAGAAGGCCCGCCAGAATGGTCGCGACCGTCATCATCTTGGGGCGGATGCGCTTGACGGCACCATGGAAAATCGCTTCCTTGGCCGCCTCGCGCGTCTGCGGCGCCCACTCGCGCCAGGCCAGGTCGAGGTAGAGCAGCATCACGATCCCGGTCTCGGCATCGAGCCCGGCCAGAGCGATGATGCCGACCCAGACCGCGACCGACAGGTTGTAACCAAGCAGCGACAACAACCAGAAGGCGCCCACCAGCGAGAAGGGAACCGCGAGCATGACCAGCAGAGCCTCGGTCACGCTGCGCGAGTTGAAGAAGAGCAGAATGAAGATGATCGCGAGCGTCACCGGGACCACGACCAGGAGGCGCGCTTTCGCTCGTTCCAGGTAGCGGTACTGCCCCGCCCACTCCAAGCGGCAGCCGGCCGGAAGCGTGAGCCGAGCGATCGCCTTGCGGGCATCCCCGACGTAGTCCTCGATCGGCCGCGCGGTGTCGGCGAACACGTAGCCATAGAGCTGGCCGCCCTGGTCGCGCAGCATCGACGGGCCGTCGCGCGACGAAAGGCGGGCGAGCTGACCCAGCGGCACCTGGGCACCGTCCATCGTCGCCACCAGGACGCGCTCGAGATCGGGCACGCTGGCGCGGAAGTCGCGCGCGTAGCGCACGGTGACCGGGTAGCGCTCGCGCCCCTCGATGGTCGTGGTCAGGGTCTTGCCGCCGATTGCGCTCTCGATGGCATCCTCGACGTCCTCGACATTGAGGCCATAGCGCGCAGCCGCGTCGCGGTCGATGTCGAAGTCCAGGTAGTGCCCCCCACCGAAGCGCTCGGCGAACGCGCTGCGCGTGCCCGGCACCGTGCGCAGCGCGGCCTCGACCTTGCGCGCGACCTCGTCGATCACGTCGAGGTTGGGGCCCAGGACCTGGATGCCGAGCGGGCTGCGCACGCCGGTCGCCAGCATCTCGGTGCGGGTCTGAATCGGCATCCACCAGACATTCGGCATTCCCGGAAATTGCATCGCGTCGTCGAGCTTCTTGAGCAGCGCGTCCCAGTCCTCGCCCGGGGGCCACTTCTCGCGCGGCTGGAGCTCGACCACGGTCTCGAACATCTCGAGCGGCGCCGGGTCGGTCGCGGTCGAGAAACGGCCGGCCTTGCCGAACACGCGCCGGACCTCGGGGAACTGGGCCAGCACCCGGTCCATCCGCTGCAAGGTATCGCGCGCGGTCTCGCCGCTCATGCCGGGGACCGAGCTCGGCATGTAGAGCAGCGTGCCCTCGTTGAGCGGCGGCATGAACTCGCTGCCCAGGCTCCTCACGATCGGCACCGTCGCCGCCACCAGCAGCGCGGCCGCGCCGATGACGAGGTACCGCCTGCGCAAGGCAAAGCGGCACACGGGCCCGTACAGGGCCGCCAGCGCGCGCGTGATCGGATTTTGGTCCTCGCTGCGAATGCGGCCCCGAATGAACAGCGCAGCAATCGCCGGCACCAGCGTGACCGACAAGATGGCGGCGAAGCCCATCGAGAAGGTCTTCGTAAAAGCCAGCGGCTTGAACAGGCGTCCCTCGGTGCCCTCGAGCGTGAACACCGGCAAGAAGCCGACGGTGATGACCAGAAGCGAGAAGAAGATGGGCCGACCAACTTCGGTCAGCGCCGACGTCACGACCTCGTGGCGCGGCTGCGGCCGGCCCGCCTGCTCCCAGCGTTCCAACCGCTTGTGGACGTTTTCGACCACGATGATGGCGGCGTCCACCATCGCGCCGATCGCGATCGCAATTCCGCCCAGGCTCATGATGTTTGCGGTCAGCCCCATGCGCGCCATCGGGATGAACGCCAGCAAGACCGCAATCGGCAGCATGGCGACCGGCACCAGCGTCGAGCGCACATGCAGGAGGAAGACCAGGATGACCAGGCTGACCACGATCATCTCTTCGAATAGAGTGAGCCGCAGCGTGTGGATGCTGGCGCGGATCAGCTCCGAGCGATCGTAGGTCGGGACGACCTGGACGCCCGCCGGCAGAGTGGCTCTGAGCTCGTCGAGCCGGGCCGTGACCGCGCCGATGACGGCGAGCGCGTTCTCGCCCTGGCGCATGATGACCACCGCGCCCACGACCTCGCCCCTGCCGTCGAGCTCGGCCAGCCCGCGCCGCTGGGCCGGCCCGATGCGCACCCGTGCCAGGTCGCGCAGCATGATCGGCGTGCCCTTCTCGCTGCCCAGCACGACTTTCTCCAGATCGGCGGGCTGCTTCACGTATCCGCGACCCCGGATGAAATGCTCGGTGCCCGAGATCTCCAAGACCCGCCCTCCCACGTCATTGTTGGATTTGCGCACCGCGTTCATGACCTGCATCAGCGAGACGCCGAACTGCTGCAGGCGATTGGGATCGAGATCGATCTGGTACTCCTTGCCAAAGCTGCCCACGCTGGCGACCTCGGCCACGCCGGGCACCGATTGCAGCGCGTAGCGCAGCGTCCAGTCCTGGAGCGACTGCAACTGCTCGAGCGTGTGCTGGCCGCTGCTGTCGGTCAGCGCGTACTCGAATACCCAGCCCACGCCGGTCGCGTCCGGGCCCAGAGTCGGCGTCACGCCGGCGGGCAGCTTGGCTCCGATCGCCGACAGGTACTCGAGCACGCGGCTGCGCGCCCAGTACAGGTCCGCGCCCTCCTCGAAGATGACGTGGACGAACGACATGCCAAACATCGACTGGCCGCGCACCGCGGTCACGTGCGGGGCGCCGACCAGCGTGGTCACGATGGGATACGTGACCTGGTCTTCCACGAGGTCGGGCGAACGGCCCATCCACTCGCTGAAAATCGTGACCTGGACATCCGACAGGTCGGGCAGCGCGTCGAGCGGCGTCGCGCCCAGCGACTGCACGCCGTAGGCGCCGCCCAGCACGACCAGCGCGACCGTCAAGATGCGATGGCGCGCACAGAGCGCAATCAGGCGCGCGATCATGGCGCAGCTCGCCAGCGCGGAAGCGCATCCCGGAGCTTGGCCTCGCTCGAGAGCAGAAAGGTGGCCGACAGCGCGACCCGGTCTCCGGCTGCAAGCCCCGCTTTCACCTCGTGGTACTCGCCGGCCTGCACGCCCACCTGCACCTCCACCGGCTGCAGCCGACCCTGGCCCCGATCCACGAACGCGTAGCGGTGCTCTCCCGACAAGAGCAGCGCGCTGTCGGGCACCGCGAGCGCGACGCCCAGCGGCACTTCGATGACGACATCGGCAAACATGCCCGGGCGCAGGGTCAGGCGCGGATTGATGAGCTCCAGGCGCGCCTCCAGCGTGCGCGTCTTCTGGTCGACGGTCGGCGCCACGAACGTCACCCGCGCCTCCAGAGCGCTGTCGGGCTGCGACGGCAGCGTGATGGTGGCGGGCTGGCCGACCGCGACCCGCGCGGCGTCACGTTCGTAGATGGCCGCCTGCACCCACACCCGTCCCAGATTGCCGATCCGGTACAGCATGGTGCCCGGCATCACGTGGGCGCCCTCGACCACGTTCTTCTCCAGGACCACGCCGCTGGCCGGCGAATAGATGGTGGCCCGGCCGTCGGCCTTGTCACGCCGTTCAAGGGCCGCGATCTGGTCCTTGGTGATGTCCCAGTGGGTGAGGCGCTGGGTGATTGCGCCCACGATCTCGGGCGCGCCGCCGGTGCGTCGCGCAGCCAGAAGCTCCTGCTCGGCCGCCAACAGGTCGGGGCTGTAGAGCGTTGCCAGCGCCTGCCCCGTTCGCACCGCCTTGCCGGTCTCGCCGACCAGGAGCTTCTCGACGAAGGCCTCGTACTTGAGCGTGACCTCGCCCACTTTGCGCTCGTCCACCTCGACCAGGCCGGCGGCGCGCAGGGTCACCGCGAGTGGTCGCTGCTCGACGGTCGCGAAGGTGACGCCGATGAGCTGCTGGCGCTCGGGTGAGACTTCGATGACCGCGCCCGTGCCGGTGCCCGTGCCCGCACCCGCGCCCGCGCCCGCGCCCGCTACGCTGCCGCGGCCGCTCTGCACCCGGAACCCTTTGTGCGGGGGCGATACTTTGAGCCCGACCTCCTGGTGCGGATGGCCTTGCGCATCGATGCCAAGCGTGAGCGACCAGTCGCCAGCCATGGGCAGCCGGTACGTGATCTGGTAGCGCCCGCGGTCTTGCGGCTTGACCTCGCCGCCGCCCTTCATTTCGGGCATCGCGCCCATCGCAGGCATGCCATAAACGAACGCGATGTGGGCACCGTCGACCGGGTTGCCGCTCGCGTCCTTGATCGTGACCAGAAGCCGGTTGTCGCCGCTGGTCGGCGGATCGGGATCGATCGCGAGCGCGAGCTCGAGATCGCCGACGGCGGCCGTCTGCGGCGCGCCTTTGGCGCAGCTCAAAACCGCAAGCGCGGCCCAAAGGAGGGTTCTTGTCTTCATGGCTCATGCTCCTCTCGGGTTCCAGATTGGGCAGCCTGGGCCAGGCCCAGATCGGCCGCGACGGCCCGCTCCAGCTCGGCCAGGCGCTGCTCGTACATCGCCATGTGCGTCGCGAGATCGAGCTCGTGCATCTGGAGATCGCGGTCGGCATCGAGCACCATCAGGAAGCTGCCCCGACCAGCCACGTAGGCGGCGGTTGCGCTGTGCAAGGCCTGCCGCGCCACCGGAATCAGTTGATGGTGCAGCTCGACCTGCCGCTTTTCGGCTGCCACTTCGGCCGCGGCATCCGCGACCTCGGCCAGCACCTTGTTCTCGAGCGCCTTAAGGTCGGCGCGCGCGGCCTCGAGCTGCGCCGACGCGGCGGCTTGCTGGGGCTGATTCTTGCTGGCGCCGAAGATGGGCAGGTTGCCCTGGAGACCGACGAACAGGAAATCCGAGACGCCCGGCCCCGACATTCCGAAGGTGTGCATCTCACCCGCGATCAGCCCCAGGTCGGGCACACGCTGCGCCTCGGCGAGAGTGATGTGCGCCTGCGCCTGCGCGATGGCGGCGCGCGCGGCCCAAAGCTCGGGGCGCCCGGAGAGCGCGCGATCGCGTAGCTCCGCGAAAGCCGGCAACGCGGGCACCAGGCTGGGCTCGGCGGTCGTCCCCATCTCCGATCCGGGCGGACGGTCGAGCAGCGCCACCAGCTTGGCGTTGGCCGCCACCCGGCGCGCCTGCGCCGCTTCGCGATCCGACTCGACCTTGAGCAGCTCGGCCTGCGCACGCAACGCCTCCGACTGCTCGCCGCGCCCGGCCGCAATGCGCGCGGAGGCCGCGCCCAGCAGCGAGCGCAGCGTGCGCTCGATTTCGCGATCGACCTCGATCGTGCGCTCGGCCAGAAACAGATCGAAATAGGCCTTGGCCAGCCCGGCTTCGACGTCGCGCAGCCTGGCCTCGGCCTGGGCCCGCGCCATCGCCTCGGCGCCCCGCGCCAGGTCACGCCGGGCCGCGCGCTTGCCGCCCAGCGGAACCGTCTGGGTGAGCTGGAACATCACCGGCACGGTCGAGAAATCGACCGGCGCGTTCCACAGCTCCACCATCAGCATCGGGTCGTCGAGGGCGCCCGCGGGTGCGACCGAGGACGTGGCGGCGCGCGCTTGCGCCCGCGCGGCCCGCACCTCGGGATTCTTTTGACGGGCTTCGGCGATGAGCGCGGCCAGCCGGATCACGGGGGGCCGCTCCTGCGCGCGGGCGGGCCCGGCCAGCCCGACCACGGCAAGACACAACGCGAGCTTTCTCATCTGACACCTCACGGACAGATCCATGCTCAGCGGACCGGCCGAAACCGGCCCGCGCCCAAGATCCGTGCGCGCGAATCAGATCAGAAGGGCGTGCTTGAGGAGCACGAGCGGGGGCCCGTGCGTACGCCCGAGGTCGAGCTCGCCCGCGGGGCGGGCGGGCCTGGCAATGGCCACCGCCAGCGCGGTGACGGCGTCGGAAATCGGGGGCGGCGCGAACGAGGGATTCGCGGTGCCCGACGGTTCGAGCGCGGCGTGAACGGTTTCGACGTCGCAGCAGCTGCGCGGCCGTACGGTGGCCAGGTCGGTCGCCTCGGACTCGGCCGGGCAGCAACAGGCGCGACGCGCCACGCCATCGGAGCGGCAGCGGAAAAGCTGTGCGCTCGCGCCCAGGCTCGCCCACCCCACCACGGGTACGAGCACGCCTGCCCAGAGCCGTCGCGCAAGAGCCTGGCGCCGCATATCCTCCATCAACGTAAGCTCCCGATCCGACTCTGTCAAACCCGGGTCAGGGCCGAAAGCCCACGCTTTGCCACAGCGGTGCCGGATCGAACATGCGGCCGCGGGCGATCACCCGCCGGAGGCGGCGCGTGTCGGCGATGTTCTCGAGCGGGTTCCCGTCGACCACGATGAGATCGGCGCGCTTGCCTGGCTCCACCGTGCCCAGCTCGCGCTCGCGCTTCATCACGCGCGCCGGGACCAGCGTCGCCGCCTGAATGGCCTCCATCGGCGTGAAGCCGGCCTGCACGTACAGCTCCAGCTCGCGATGCAGGCTGTGGCCGGGCACGGCCTGGTCGGTGCCGGCCACGATGCGGACGCCCGCGCGGTGGAGCGCGCGCAGAATCGCGAGGTGCTGGTCCCAGGACTTGCGCCGCTCGGCGGCGGCTGCGGGTGGGAAGGGCGCATCGGCAAAAACGGCCGCCAGCGCGGGCGGCAGCTTGCCCAGGCCGGGCTCTCGCGCAGCGGCCGGCCCGAGCGTGCCGATCTCGTAGAGCGCCATGGTCGGATCCACGACGGTCCCCCGTTGGGCCAGCACCGCCAGTTTCTGGCGCGCATCGGTCGACTCCGGGTCGACCCGTGCCACCGCTTGGGCACGCGCCGACCCGCGCAGCCCGCGCGCCTGGGGCGGCAGGAGGAGGCTTACGATGAAGCTGATGTGGTTGATCTGATCCATGCCGGCCGCCACCGCCTGCAAGGCGTCCATACCGCGCGGCACGTGCCCGGTCACGCTCAGGCCGCGCGCATGCGCCTCCGCCGCAATCACCGGCACCAGCGCCGGATCGAGCGACTCGTAGATCTTGATTTGTGCGAAACCGGCGGCGGCATAGCGCGCGACCAGCGCGCGCGCCTCGGTCGGGCTTTGGGCTCGATCGACGCCGATCGCCATCGGGCCCTTGCCATCGACGATTCCGGCCAGCACGAGGCGCGGGCCCAGGCCGCGCCCGGCCTCGACGGCATCGCGCACGGCCGTGATGAACTCGAGCTCGTTGCCGCAGTCGCGCGCGCTGGTGACGCCCGCCGCCAGGTAGATGGGGCCCCACTCGACCTGCTCGAAGTGGGCGTGCATGTCCCAGAGCCCCGGCAGAATGGTCTGTCCATGCGCGTCGACGACCGTGGCACCGGCCGGTATCGTCACGCCGGCGCGCGGACCCGCCGCCACGATGCGGTCGCCCTCGACCACCACGGCTGCATCTGGGACCGGCGGCCGGCCGGTGCCGTCGACCAGCCGCCCGCCCACGATCGCGAGCCGGCCGCAGTCGGGCGGCGCCAGGCGGGCCCCGAGCCCGGCCAGAACCGCCATCCCGTCCTCGGCTGCGCGCGCCACGAAGCTGCGCAGGCTGGTCTCGAAGCCCTCGCGCACCGCTTCGAAATGATCGAATTCGGCGTCGGTCGTGATCGCCGCCACCAGCGCGCCCGCATCGTCGAGCCACAGCCACTCGCGACCCCAGATCAGGCCGTCGATCGCAAAGCGGGTCAGGGTCACCTGGCGGCCTGCCGACTCGATCTGGTCGTGGCCGCGCCGCTCGATGGTGACCAGGCCGCGCGGGAACGTCTGCAGCCGCGCCGGCTCGCCGTGCTGCTGCCAGTAGCGCACGAGCAGCATCTGGACCGCGATGGGCGCATAGCCGTCGATGGTGAACGCAGGCGCGGGCGCGCTGGAGGGGCCCACGATTTCGTTGATCGCGGATGAGCGCGACGTGCGGCCGCGGATCTCGAGCGCGATCGGCGTCAGGTCGGATCGCGCGCGCAGCGTGGCCGACAGCGGCACGCGGGTTCCCCGATCCGAGAACTCGAATTGCGTGCGCAGCGTGAGCGTGTCGCCGGCGCTCGTGATCTCGTAACGCTCCTCGCCGATGGGCTGCAGAAACTTGTGCAGGATGAAGCGGCCGGCCTCGATGCGCCGGGGCGGCGCCGCCGCGTGCGCGCACGCGACGGCAAGAGCGGCCACGAGCCAGGTCAGCTCCCTGCGAAAAGCCCGCATGGTTGCCCGAGCCTACACCGAAGCCCGGTCAGCGGGTCGCGCTGAAGAACTGGCCCTGTCCGGCGCCGTCGGGAAAGCTGCACCACCCGTTGCTTTCACAAAAACCGGCGGTGCTATGAAACAGGCAGCTCGCCGACTGCGTGCAGCCATAGCTGCCCAGGTGGGTGCAGCCTCCCGGCGCCAGGACGGCAACCAGCGCAGCCAGCGGCGACGCGCGCACCCGCGACATCGTACCACTCGTCACTACTGGCCGTTTGAATCCGTGATCAGGCGCGCTTCTCGCGCCCGCGCGCCGGCTGGCGCAGCTTGCGCCCCCGATTGCGCTCCAAGCGCCAGGATGGCACCTCGTGCGCCACCTGATCGTTTGTTGAATTCTTGATCAGGGCGCATAGTTCAGGGTTCGGGCTGACGATTCGTCAAGGGGCTCGAGTTGGCGCGCTTCCTGCCCTCCATATACCTGGCAGGTTGGCGTCCATGGGGGAGGCTCATCCGCCACCTACATCAGGAGGGAGCAGAACATGAAGAGAATGGCTCGGTGGGTCGGTGTTTTGTTACCGGGAGCGCTGCTGGTAGGGTGCAATACCGCACCCGACCCGAGCACCTCGCAAACCTCGCAAGCTGTCGACGACTGCGACACGGGGACTATGTTCTCCGACAGTGACTTCGCGCTGCTGCATACGCTCTCCCCGCTACCGGATCTCCCGGTCGACACCACGAACAAGTACATCGACTCGGCGGCGGCAGCGACTCTAGGCCAGAAGCTGTTCTTCGAGCCGCGGCTGTCGGGTCCCATCCAGACCGGCACGCCCGCGAACGGCCAGCTGGGCGCGATCGGCGAGAAGTTCAAGATCGCATGCCGCAACTGCCACATGCCGGAGTCGCGCTGGATGTACGACATCCGCTCCAACAACCTCGGACCGATTCCGAATGCGACCGCGCTCGGCTCGCTGTGGATGACGCGCAATGTGTCGAGCGTCGTCAACACGGTCTTCTACACCGCGGGCGGCTTCGGCCGCAGCAACGCGCATTGGCGCGAGAACGACGGCTTCTCGGACTCGGAGTGGTTCGATGCGCAGAGCGAGCCGGAAGGGCCTCCGGTGCAGAACGGCAGCCGCCTCCAGCTCGCGCACGTGATCTTCGACCACTACCACAGCGACTACGAGGCCGCCTTCCCGGAGTGGCCACTGAACCCCGCTCTGGGCAACCTGCAGCGCTTTCCGGCGACCGGCTCGCCCTACACCGACACCGCGAACTGGAACAGCCTGAGCCCGAGCGACAAAGAGACCGTGAACCGGATCCTGGTCAACTATGGCAAGGCGATCGAGGCTTATCTGCGCAAGCTGATCAGCCGCAACGCGCCCTTCGATCGTTTCGTGGCCGGTGATCGCAACGCCATCAGCTGCGACGCCAAGCGGGGCCTGCAGCTGTTCATCGGCAAGGCGCACTGCGTGCAGTGCCACAATCAACCGCTGCTGTCCGACGACCTGTTCCACGTCATCGGCCTGCGCATCGATACCACCCTGTCGCCGCACGCCGATCCCACTGAAATCGGCCGCGCCTTCAATCAGGCTCTGATCTGCGATCCCACGGTCGCGGACGGCGACTTCAACGTCAACGGCCACTTCAGCGACGATCGAAACACGGGCCGCGACGGCAATTTCTGCAGCCAGACCATACCAATCGGGATGTGGCGCACCAAGGGGCTGCGGCAGGTTGCCGAGACGGAACCGTATTTCCGGGATGGCCAGGCGGCGACGCTCGCCGACGTGATCGAGTTCTACGACCGCGGCGGCGATCCCGAGGGCACGTTCCTGGGTGGACCGAAGGAGATCGTTCCGCTGCACCTGGGCAGGGGGGAGCACCGCCAGCTCATCGAGTTCCTGAAGACCCTGACCGGCGACCCGGTGCCCGCCCAGTTCATGGTCGACATGCACAATCCATAAGCGACCTAGCGACCCGCGATTGACCAGCCTGAACCTGTAAACCCGACGAGACATCTTCTCGCGACCGCCGTCACCGGGTGGCAACAACAGAAGCCGCCGACCGCTGGCGCCGCCTGCTGGACAACTCCCTGATCTGCCGAGGTCGGGCGCTGGCACACCAGCTGCAGTTCGTCCCTCTCGAGGTGACGACGCCATGGCCCACGCGCCGAGCGAAGCACGGATGTCGAAGCGGACGTGCTCCGCTGCGCAGCCGAGCCAGCGCACGCGGGCGACGGCTTCCTCCTCAGTCCTGCGTGCCCTGCGGCTGCTCGCCACCCTGTGGGCCGGCGTCGCCTGCCAGGCCCAGCCCGACCTGCCGGCCGCAGATCGGCTGACCGTCGAGGTGCGCGTGGATCGAGCCGCCATCGGCGTGGTGGCGGTGGCTCGTGCCGGCACGACCGGCGCAGCGCGCCCGAGCGAGGTCGGGCTGGGCCGTGGCGTCCTGGTCGGACGGCCGCTGTTCTTCGAGCTGCGCGGCGACAGGGGCCTTTTGATCGCTTCTGGAAGCACGGTCGATCCACGCGCGGTCCACGCCGAGCTGCCGACCCGGAATGGCTTGCGCCGCGTCGAGGCCCAGTCGGGCGTGGGCATGGTGGCACTCGACCTGCCCGCGCTCGCCGGCGACCTTTCCATGGCCGAGGATCTGAAGGCCGATGGCTCGCTGGGCAGCCTGGTCGGCCAGACCCATTTCGACCCCAGCCTGGGAACCAGCTCGCCGAGCTTGCTCACGCCCGGCGACGTGCTCGGCGCGTCCGTCAAATTCGTGGATCACGGTGATGCGCGCAACAATCTCAATCTGCTCTTCCTGCCCGAGGGCTATCAGGAGGCCGAGCTGAGCGCGTTTCACCGCGACGCCACGCAGATGATGAACGGTCTGCTCGCACATCCGAGCTACCAGCGCTACGCACAGCGTTTCAACGCCTCCTATCTGGATGTGCGCTCGCACGATTCCGGCATCGACGACCCGGATCAGGGCGTCAGCGTCGACACCGCTTTCGACGCCACCTTCGGGCACGGCGACCTGCATCGTTTGACCACGGTGGGCGACGCCGCCATCCCGCAGCTGTACGAGCTGGCCCGCTCCGCGGGCGCGGACGTGGTGGTCGTGATCGCCAACTCGGACCAGTGGGGTGGCTCGGGCGGACAGTGGACGGTCGTCACGCGCGCAACCGGGATCGCAAATGGTCTGAGCCACGAGCTGGGCCATCGGTTGTTCGGGCTGGGCGACGAATACGAGTATCCCGGTGACGATTGTGACGGGTCGCGCCATTGGAGCCAGATGCCCGCCAACCTGTCGCCAGTCGGCATGGGCGACGGGATCCCGTGGCAAGATCTGATTGCGCCGGGCACGCCGCTGCCGACGCCAAGCCAGGACGCCTATGCGGCCACCGTGGGTGCCTTCGCGGGAGCCGGTTACTGCTCGAGCTTCTATCGGCCGCAGCTGAGCTGCCTGATGCGGAGTGTCGACGCCCAGATGTGCGCGGTGTGCCGGCGCGAAATGGCTCGCTTCTTCGAGCGGCTCGTAGACCGCTAGACCGCTAGCCTAGTCTAGCGCTCCGCGAGCGGGTGTTTGCGCAACCAAGTGGCCATCTCCTGCAGATGGCGCTGATTCGATGACTGCGGGTAGCTGTCGCGGGCCTGCCCGGCCAGCGCGAAGGCCCGCCTCTGATCGCCGCCGCTCTCCCACAGCGCGCGCGCCAGCGCGAACCGGGTGTCGCTGAGCCGTTCGGGCGCGCACGCGCCGGCATGCTCGAGCAGCGCGAGCGCCCGCTCGAGCGGGGCCACAGCTGCGGTCGGGGCTCGTTGGGCCAGCTGCGCCTGCCCCAGGCCGAGCAGGGCCTCGGCCAGGCCCGGGTTGTCGCGACCGAGGTAATGCTCGCGCAGCGCGAGCGCCTGCCCGAGCTCGGCCAGCGCGGCCTCGGGATGACCACCCTCGAGGTGCCAGCGGCCCAGCGCTTCGCGCGCAGCCGCCTGCATGGCCAGCGACTCACGGCGGTCGCGGCGGGAAGAGGCAAGGGCCCGTTGCAGGAACCCCAGTGCCTCCGCATGCCGGCCCAGCGCCTCCAGCGAGCGGGCGACCTCGATGAGCAGGATGGCGCCGTGGTCATCCTGGGGCGTGACCTGCTCGATCACGGCCAGCGCGCGCTGCTCGAGCTTGAGCCCCTCTACGGGCTTGCCGACGCGCACAAGCGCCATGCCGGTGTGGCCGTTCACCCACGCCGACAACACTGCAGACGAGCGCGGCCCGTGGCTTAACACAGCATCGGCGCGGCCAAATGCGGCCAGCGCCTCCTGGTAGCGCCCGAGCTCCATCTGGAGCACGCCCAGCTCGTCCCAGCTGCGGCCGGTCGATGGATGCTGGGGACCGAGCGCGGCTTCTCGCGCGGCCAGCGCGCGACGCTGATAGTCCAGCGCTTCCGACACCCGGCCCAGCTCGGCGAACAGCACGCCCATGTTGAACAGGGCCCGCGCGGTCTCGGGATGTCGGGCCCCCAGCGAGCGCTCTCGAATGGCCAGCGCGCGTCGGGCATGGGGAACCGCCATGTCGTACTGCTCGGCAATGCGGTACGCGGAAGCGAGCATGCTCTCGGTGGCGCCGACGTCGGGATGGTCCAGTCCCAGGTACTTCTCGCGCAGGGCCAGCGCGCGCCGCAGGGGCTCGATGGCCTCCAGCGGCTTGGCCTCCGAGATGAGCAGCCCGCCGATCGCCATGTGAACCGTCGCCTCGGTCGACGGGTCGTGCTTGAGCCCCGCGAGCGCGGCCACCGCGGGCTCGCTCCACTGGCGCGCCAGCTCGCCCTTGGCCTGCGAGTACAGCACGCTCACGAGCGTCGACGAGGCGCGAGCGACCACGACCTGCTGCGAGCTGGCCTCGCCCGCCCAGACCGCGCGCATCAGAGTTTTTTCGGCCGCCGGCAGGTCGCCGAGCTTGTTCTGGAGCGATCCTTTGAGCTCGAGCGCCTCCGCCTCCAGGGATCGGTCCCCGAGCGGGCCGGCTTCGCGCGCCACCGGCTCGACCAGCTTGAGGCCGTCCGCGTACTTGCCGGCATCGAGCAGCGACTTGGAACGCACCAGGGCGTAGCCGAACTGCTCGCTGCGTTTGCGCGCCACCGGGTCCAGCGGCAGCGGCGCTGGCGCGTGCATGGCATCGACCTCCAGGCACTGCTCGACCGGCGTCAGCGCATGCGCGGCCGAGATGGACTGCTCCAGAATCTGGTCGTCTGGCTGCGCAAGCAGATCGGTGAGCGCGCCCAGCTCCTGGCGACGCCGCTCGAGGCACACCATGCGCAGCGAAAGCGGGCTGTTCGAGCGCCCGCCCACTCCGAGGCCGGCTGCGCAGGCCTCGGCCCGGACAGATGCCCAGCGGCTTGCGAAGTCGTCGAGCACGCGGGCCGTGCGCGTCCAGGCTTCGGCCGCGTAGGATCTGCCGGTGGCCAAAAAAGCGCGCTCGAGCGCGAGCTTGCGGCTGGGGCTCCACACGCTGGCGAGCTGGTCGGCAGCGCTGGCACCCCCGCAGATCCCAAGTTGCTCCGCCCGCCGCCCGCGGAGCGCGGCCGCGGCCTCGAATCCTGCGATGAGCAGCAGGGCGACCGCGAGCACGAGCTTGCCCCAGCGTGCACGCCCAACTTGCAAAAGCTCCGCCAGCAGCGCATCCATCGACGGATGGCGCGCCTCTGGCGACTCGCTCAAGCCGCGCACGAGGGCGCGCTGCACCCGTGCCGGGGCGCGCCGCTCACGCGGGGGGTGTAGGGTCCATCGATCCGCCTCGCCCGCAGGATGGCGCTCGAATGGGTGTTGACCGTTGAGCGCCTCGTAGAGCGCAACGCAGAAGCTGAACTGGTCGGCGCGGGCGTCGACCGCATGGCCGCGAAACTGCTCGGGCGACATGTAGGGCGGTGAGCCGACCACAGCCCCCGCCTGGGTCAATGGCGTCACCAGAGCATCCCGATAGGGGATCGGCGAGGCGTCCTCGTCCTCCGAGGCCGGGGCAAGGTCAGGCTCGGCGGCGAGATCGCGCTCGTCGGTGGCCGCGCGCTCGATGGCGCGCACGACGCCGAAATCCATGATGCACACGCGGCCGTCGCGACGAATGATCACGTTGTCGGGCTTGAAGTCGCGATGGACCAGCCCGGCGGCGTGAACCGCAGCCAGGCCCCGCCCCGCCGCCACGAACACCTTGAGGACCTCGCTCGGAGGCGGGCGCGTCTCCAGCCATTTGCGCAGGGTCTCGCCCTCGACCAGCTCCATGGCCAGAAAAACCTGCCCGCCCACGCTCCCGACATCGTGGATCGCGACCACGTTCGGATGGGAGACCTGCGCCAGCGCTTGCGCCTCGCGCAAAAGGCGCGTCTGCTGGGCGGGTTGGGGCTGGGCGCGGGTCCGGCGCGGCTGCACCATTTTGAGCGCGACCTTTCGATCGAGCTCCGGATCGTAGGCCGCGTAGACGGCGCCCATGCCGCCCCGGCCGATTCGATCGAGCACCACGTATCGGCCCAGGGTGGCGCCGCGCGCGAGCAGCTCGGGGGGCTGTGGCCAGGGCTCGGCGCGCACCGGGGCCAGGTCGACGACCGTTCCAGCCTCACTGCTCGCGGTCGAGCCGCTGCTCTCGCTGGAGCGACCCTCACCGTGTTCCCCAGAGCCCATCACCTGGGACGAGTATACTGGGGCCGGCCCCGCGCTGCCCAGAGCCCGCGTCTACTTCTTCGGCGGCTCGTCGAGATAGTGCTCGATGCGCCGGACGCCGTCGTAGTCCGAGTCGCGACCCTTCTGGAATCCGATGATGCCGCCGTGCCTCTCGAAGATCTGGTGCGCGATCTCGCTGCCCGGTGTGAGCGACAGGAGCGCGTCCTGGATGGATCGGACCAGGTCCCGCGCCACCCCCGGGTGCGTGCAGTAGGCGTCGTAGGGGATGCGCTCGGTGGTGGCAAGGATGCGAAACGTGTCGGGAGCGATGCCGTGCGCCTTGGCGTCGAACAAGATGGACGAATAGACAGCCGCGCCGTCGCACGCACCGGTCGAGAGCGCCCGCAGCGCGGTCAGGTGGTCGCCCGCAAAGCGGGTGGCCGCAAACGCGCGATCGGGATCGATGCCGACCCGTTTGAACAGGGCGCGCGGATACAGGTAGCCCGAGGTGGAGCTGGGATTGGTGTAGCAGAAGATCTTGCCTTTCAAGTCGTCCAGATGCGCGATGCCGCTTTCGGCGCGCGCCAGGATGACCCCCTCGTAGGAAGCGCCCCCGCTCGTGACCGGCGTCGCCAGCAGCACGAGCTTGGGCAGCTTGCGCTTGACCCGAACGTACGAGTACGGCGAGAGCGCAACCAGGTCCAGCTCGCCGCGGCCGAGCCGCGTGTCCAGATCGAGGTAGTCTTCCGGGATCACGAGGCGAGCCGGCCGGCCCAGCCGCTGCGACAGATACTCCGTCAGGGGCGCGTAGCTGTCCCGGATCTGGTCGGTCGGTAGATATTGCGCGACGCCGAATCGAAGCTCCCGCGTTGGCGTGAGCGCGCCGATCCCGGCCCCGGCCGCCGCGCTGGCCGGCTGCCGGCTGTGGCGCCAAAACCAGAAACCTGCCGACGCCAGCGCCGCCAAGACCAGTCCGCCTGCCAAAAGCGCGCGCCGACTGGCCGCACGGCGGGCTGTGCGGTCGGCGGTGCGCCGGGCCTGCAGCGCCTGCGGGCTGGCCGCGACCGTTCTCTCGGCCGGATGCGGGGTCGCGGTTCCGACGGGAACCGGGATGTCGGTCACCCCTTCGGACGGGTCGCCTGCTACCGCCTCGGGCGCCGCGCCCGCGACCGAGAGCCGGTAGTGTCCGGCCACGACCGGGACGGCGCGCCCGAGGTCGGCCAGAAAAGCCGTCGCGTCGGGATAGCGATCCTCGCGGCGGGTGGCCATCGCGCGCAGGATCACCTGCTCGAGCGCCTCCGGCAGCTCCGGGCGCAGCTCGCGCGGCTTCTGGAAGATGCCCTCGCGGATCAGCCGCGACACGTCGTCGGCGGTGTCCCCGGCGAACGGCAGCCGCCCGGTGGTGAGCGTGTACAGCGTGACCCCGACCGCGTACAGGTCGACGCGTTGATCCACCGACGGATTGTTGCCCAGCTGCTCGGGCGCCATGTAGCGCAGAGTGCCCACCATTGCGCCCGCCAGCGTGACCGTGATGTCGTGCAGGCCGTCCTCGAGCACCTTGGCGATGCCGAAGTCCAGGATCTTGACGCGCAGGGCTCCACCCGGCATCTGCGCGATCAGCATGTTGGCTGGCTTGAGGTCGCGGTGCACGATCTTGGCGGCATGCGCGACCGCGAGCCCGTGCAGAACCTCGGCCACGATCGCGGCCGCCAGCGTCGGGGGCAGCCGGCCCTGTCGTCCCAGCAGCGCCTGCACGCTCTCGCCCCGCAAAAGCTCCATGACCATGAACGGCCGGCCGTCCTCGTCGGCATCGATGTCGGTCACGGCCACGATGTTCTCGTGGCGGACGGCGGCGGCCGCGCGCGCCTCGCGACGAAAGCGCGCGATCACCTCGGGATTCGCGCCCCACATAGAGCTCAGGATCTTGATCGCGACCTGCGTGCCCAGACCGATGTGCTCGGCCGCGTAGACGGCGCCCATGCCGCCCTCACCCAGTAGCTCATGCAGGCGGTACTTGCCCGCCAGCAAGCGCGTCGGAGCAATTCGATCGGTGCGCTCGAGCCTCTCTTCGGGCGGATTCGCCATACCCCTCAACCGACCCCTAAGACAACCACTGTTTTTCGGCCACGGTCAAGGGGTCCAGTGCCGACGGCGGCCGAGGCAGGCTATCATCGCGCCCATGCTGGGTGAAGCGAGCCAGATCTACGAGCAAACACTCTGTGAGCTGCGTGACGCCGGCCTGGAGAAGATCGAGCGTGAGCTCGAATCCGCGCAAGGAGTGGAGATCCGGATTGGCGGGCGCACGGTCCTGAACTTTTGCAACAACAACTACCTGGGCCTGGCGGCGCATCCAGAGGTGCGGGCGGCGGCCCATGCCGCGCTCGATCGGTGGGGCTTCGGCCTGGCGGCCGGTCGCCTGCTGAGCGGCACGCAAACGCAACACCGCGAGCTGGAGCGGCGGCTGGCCGGCTTCGTGGGCAGCGAAGACGCAATCCTGTTCTCGAGCTGCTTCGACGCCAACGGCGGCCTGTTCGAGGCGCTTCTGGGCCCGGACGATGCCGTGCTTTCGGACGCGCTCAATCACGCTTCCATCATCGACGGCATCCGGCTGTGCAAGGCCGCGCGCTACCGCTATGCCAACTGCGACCTCACGGAGCTCGAGCGCCTGCTCGTCGAGACCCAATCCCGGAGACTGCGCCTGATTGCAACCGACGGCGTGTTCTCGATGGATGGTGCGCTGGCGCCGCTCGACCGCATCTGCGCTCTGGCGCAAAAGTACCGCGCGCTCGTCATGGTCGACGACTCGCACGCGACCGGGATCGTGGGCCCGCGCGGCCGCGGGACGCCCGAGCACTTCGGCGTGACCGGAGAGGTCGATCTTTTGACCTCGACGCTGGGCAAGGCGCTGGGCGGGGCGGCCGGCGGATTCGCCGCCGGGCGCGGCCCGCTCGTGGCCATGCTCAGGCAGCGTGCACGCCCGTATATTTTTTCGAACTCGCTGCCGCCGGTCATCGTGGGCGCATCGCTGCGCGTGCTCGATCTGCTGGAGGCATCGAGCGAGCTTCGCGAGCGGTTGCAGGCGCACACGCGCCGGTTTCGCCAGGCCCTGCAGTCGGCCGGCTTCCGCATTCTGGGTCAGGAGCACCCGCTGGTGCCGGTGCTGCTCGGCGACGCGCACCTGGCCAATGCGATGGCGGCCGCGCTGTTCGACCAGGGCATCAACGTGGTCGGCTTTGCCTACCCGATCGTGCCGCCGGGACAGGCGCGCATCCGGGTCCAGCTCTCGGCCGCCCACAGCCGCGAGCACATCGAGCGGGCGATTGAGGCGTTTGTGCAGGTGGGCCGCCAGCTGGCGGTCCTCTGAGGGTGGCCGGGGGGTCGGCTCAACCTGTGATCTGCCGCACCCTTAGCAAGCCGAGCCTCCCGGGCGCGTAATAACAAGCCGATGAGTCCAGCGTCGGTTACAATAGGCCTGCCGATGTCCGCGGAAACTTTAGGCCAGGCCGTGCGCATCGTGGTGGGGGCAGCGAAGCAGCCCGAAACCCACGAGTTCATCTACGATCACCTGCCGATCCGAATCGGACGTAACCCGCTCAACGAGCTGCAGCTCGATGACCGACATGTCTCACAATGGCATGCAGTGGTGCTCTACCTCGACGGTGCGATCCGGGTCGCAGATGTAGGCAGCCGCAACGGCACCTATGTCGACGGCCGTTCACTGACCGTGGGCGAGGCGGTTCCGCTGCTCGGATCGAGCCGCGTCGAGATCCGCCCGTTCACGCTCGAGGTCGATCCGCTCGATGAGCCCGCGGCCGCCAAGCCGCAGATGCTGCGCGCGCAGGGCCGGCAATGGGTCGATCACACGCGCACCTATGAAGCCGAGCAGGCGGAGTCCGACTCGGCCTCGACCTCGCTGGTGACGGCATGGAAGGCCGACCTGCTCTCGCAGCTGCGGCCGCTCTACCTGGCCTACGAGGGCGACTGGGCTTTCCTGTGCGATCGGCTGCGCGAGTACCTCGATCAGGTGGGGCCGCAGATGCGCCTGGCGCTGCTGCGCGAGCTGCAGGCCGAGCTGCCCGCGTATCGTTGGGACAGTGCCTTTCCGGAGCTGCGCGCCGACGAGAAAACGCCCGCCCCCTCTTTCGACCCCGAGCATCCCGCGATGCCCGCATTGCGCGATCTGGCGGAGCATCTGATGGGACGCAAGCACGCGCTGGCAAGCCCCGCGGAGGTGATCGCGTTTTTGGCCCGCGTCCGCGACATCACCGACGTGTTTTTGCATTTTACGCACAGCCTGCTCAAGGGCTCGCGCCAGATCGAGTCGAGCCTCGCGATGCCGCTGTTCGAGCGCGAGAGCAACCCACTGCATCGCGTGCGGGACGTCGGCGATCTGGGTGCGCGCCTGTTGGATTTCGAGGCCGATCGAGAGGGTCGCGCGCCGCCCTGGCTCGAAGCCGCTTTCAAAAGTGTGCTC
The DNA here is from genome assembly GCA_035258845.1 of Polyangia bacterium. GTDB lineage: Bacteria > Myxococcota_A > Polyangia > JAHFDS01 > DATFWX01 > DATFWX01. The sequence goes on from DATFWX010000218.1 coordinate 54,044, forward strand.
ATGCAGCAGATCGTGATGCTGAGTGGGATGATGAACGGTGTGCGCACGCTGCTCGACGAGCTGGCGCCCGAGCGGGTGGCCGAGGAGCTGAAGCTGGGCAAAAAGCGCGTGGGGCCATTCCGCGCCCAAAGACTGTGGCAGGCCTATCAGGCGCGCCACCGCCAGCTCAGCCAGGAGGATAAGGCCACCTTCGAGCGCATCTTTGGTCCCCATCTCGCGCGCGCGTACGACGAGATCATGGGTGAATGCTACGACTCGCGAGGAGCCGGCAGGCCCGGGACGGCGAGCCAGCCCGGGGGGGCCACGGGCCCGACCCGCGTCGTGGTGGGGCCGAAGGCGCGTGCCAGCCGCGGCGGCCGCAAGCCGCGCTAGTGTCCTTTTCCGAGGACGTAGGCCCCAGTTTGCCGTCAACGACCTTTCAACTCGCCACACTAAGCGGCGCAACGGCAGGGGATTCGCCCCTTTGACAGCCTCTGGGGGCCAAGTATCCTTAAGGGTTATGAGCCGGGGAGGCCGGCCCGCGGCCCACGTCGGGAGCAAGACCAATCACGGGATCACCAGCGCGGACAAGCAGACCGTCCACGTAGGGGGCCGGCCGGTCTCGTACGTCAACGCCCCGCATAGCTGCAAAATGCACAAGGGGAAAGGCCGCAAGGTCGCCTCGGGCGCCCCCACCGTGCTGGTTTACGGTGTGCCCGTGACCCGGGTCGACGAGAAGATGACCTGCAGCTGCAAGGTTGTGGACGGCGTCCAGAACGTGCTGGTCGGCGACGCCAAGCCCGAGCTGGGCCCGCTCGAGCCGGTCGATCTCTGGATCCGCCTCGATCTGGACCCCCAGGCGGCGTCGGTGTGCTCGGATCGCTACATCCTGACCGCGTCGGACGGCTCGTATCGACGCCAGAAGATTGTGCTGTCCAACCACATTCCCAACCAAGAGACGGTCGACCTGCATTACCTGGGCTTGCATCGCAGCAAGAGCTACAGCCTGGAGGTGATCGAAGAAGGCGGAGCCTCCACGTTCGTGTTCCAGAACGTGCCGTACCCACAGCTGGCGGGGCTCAAGGGACCCGCGCGCACGCCCCCGCCCGCAGGCGGCGGCTCGTGCTCCTGCCATTCCTAGCATGGCGGTTGCGCTGACCAGCGATCTGCAGGGGCCCGACCATCCCGGTCCGACCGTCCACGTTCAGAAGAAGATCAAGCTGGTCATGTACCCGGGCGAGTCCACCAACGCCAGCGGTACGACGCTCGGGCATATCTACGTGGTGGGCGGCAACGGCGAGTCGTACGAGATTGCGGCCGGGCCGCCGGCCGGATTCGCCGACCGGGGCGGCCACTCGGCCATCCCGACCCCGGCTGGCAAGTACGTGCTCGGTCCCAAGCACCATCACGTGACGCCGGGCTGGCCGGCTTCGACGGTGCCGTGGGGCGCCGATCTGCGCACCGACACAAACGGCGAGGTCGAGTTCTCGCCCGATGGCGGCAAGAGCTGGCGCAAGGCGACCGGGATGAATGGCGCCACCACGCAGGCGTCGATTCGGTTCCTCGAGAAGGATTGGAAGCGGCCGCTGACCGAGGACGAGAAGCAGCAGGTGAACGCCCAGGCGCGCGGCTTGTTCTACGACGACACGGGCAAGCTGCAGACCCCTTATCGCGGCAACGACTTTGGCAACTGGGCCTGGAACCTGACCCGAGGCGGGGCGGTCACACCGTATTACCTGCACACCACCCCACCCGACGAGGCCGCGAGCGCGGCCGGGCAGCCGGTCAGCCTGGTCAACTCGCACGGCTGCGTGCACATCCGCCCGGCCGACCGCGACGAGATGATGCAGAAGGGCTATCTGCGGAAGGGCGTCGAGATCGAGGTCAAGCCGTACGGGCAGAAGGGTCCTCCCAAACCGTGACGTCCCTGCGCGGGGTTCTGCTGCTCGTCATGCTGGGCGGGACTGGCCCGGCGGCGGCCGCCGATTCGACCTGTGGGGCGCGCAGCCGTGAGGTGGCGGCCTCGCTCGGGCGGGCCCGGCTGGCCATGTCGCCCGAGGCAGCGGTGCGGGCGAGCTTCGAGGGAGCCGTGCGCGCGCTCGCCGAGTGCGTGGGCGACGAGGAGCTGTGGTACCTGCTGGTGCGGTCGGCCGAGCTCGGCGGCGGCGTGTTCCCGACGCAGGTTGCGAATAGCACGGTCGCCGACCTCAAGGCCGCGGTCGAGCTGGCGGCGCGTCGGAATCCCAGGTCGGCGCGCATCGCGACCATTCGCGCGCGCGTGATCGGGGGTCTGCAGGCGGCGCGCCAGGCGGTCGCGCTCGATCCGGCCTACGCACCCGCCCAAGTGACGCTGGCGGCCGCGCTGTTCGCGGCCCGCGACGCCAAGGCGGCCCGCAGCGTGCTGGCGGCGCGTACCGACCTCGCGCGCGTCCCGGGCGCGTGCGCGCTGCTGGCGCGGGCCTGTCTGGCCGAGGGCGACGCGAGCGAGGCCATCGCGGTCGCCGAGCGGGAGCCGGCCCCGAGCGCGCTCGATCTCTACGAGCCCGGCGCCCGCGACGAGCGGCCCCGGCGCGATGCGGTCGAGGTGGCCGGGCTGGCGTACCTGCACAGCGGACAGTTCGACCCGGCGGCCCAGCGGCTGCTTCAGGCGGCGGCCGAGGGCTCAGCGGCTGCGCGCACCGCACTGGAGACCGGAAGCCCCGAGCTCCGGCGGGCGCTGGACCGGCTGGCCCGACGCAAGGGGCTGGCGCCGCGCGAACGGGCCCTGCTGCGCGAGCTCAAAACCCCACCGGCCCGCCGCACTCACCCCCAGTAACGCCTTTCGATAGTGGTAAGAAGGCCGTTCAGGCGGCGGGCTCGCCGCCGCCCACGACGCCCTGATAGCTCGGGAAGTGATCGAGAAACACCTTCACCGAGGGAGCGCGCGCCATCGCGACCGCGTATCGGGGCGCCGGGTAGCCCTCGGCGAGCGCATCCGCGACGTCGGACATCCAGCCCAGCGTGGCGCGATAGTCCTCGAGCGGCCGGTGCTGATGCACGTACTCGTAGGCGACCTCTCCGTCGCGGGTGTCGATCGCGCACAGGATGGTCGCGCGCAGCCCGCCCTCGTGGCCCACCAGCGGATGCGTGGGCACGGCCAGCGCGGGCGCCGGTCGGATTTTCTCACGCAGCGGCCAGGGCAGAAGGCGCCAGGCTTTGCGCACCGCGTGGCTCAGCTCGCCCACCGCTGCCGCTGCCAGCACTGCCGCCTGCTGCGCCCCCGGCTGGCCGCGTACCGCTTGCTCGAGGTGCGCCAGAAAGCCCTCGAGCAGCTCGTCGCAGCCCGACAGCACCCGGAACGGACGCTCGACGCCGCTCAAGATGAGCTCGAACAGGCCCTCGCATAGAATGGTCCGCACGTCTCCGGTGAAGCCGGGCGACAGCACGAACCGGCGCTCGTACAGGGTCGCCACCGGAAGGGTCGTGACCTGCAGGACGTAGGGCTCGGCGGCCCCGTCCGGATGCAGCACGAACTCGATCCAGCCTCGGATCCACTGCTGAGGCGCGTCCAGGTACAACTGATCCCGCACCTCGAGACGCCCGCCAAAGCTCTTGCGCAGGCGGCTCTCGAGCGTGCGGATCTCGTCGCCACCGTCCGAGAGCCGGCCCAGGCACAGTCGGCCTACACCGACGTCGAAGAAGTCTCCATCCTTGCGCACGATCACGCCCACCACCTCGCGGTCGAGGATCTCACTGAGGCGATCGTGCATCGGGCTCGTCGGGGCCTGGGGGGGCGGGCGCCGCCGCGGCGCGCATCCGGGGCGGCTTGGCCTTGCCGGACACCCAGACGCCGTGCAGCGCCAGCTCGGGCACACCGGTTTCGATGCGCCAGCCGCCCTCGCTTCGGGTCAGGATCACACTGTAGCCACTGCGCTTGCCCAGGGCCATAACGGTGCTTCCGCCACCGGCCGAAACCACTTCGTCGACCGGCAGCGTCTCCTGGGTCCAGCCGGCTGGACCCAGCACGAGCGCGGCGCCGCTCGACGAGACCAGCCCTTCTTCCCACTCCCAGCCGCTCCAGCCGCCCAGGATGGCGCCCACCGGGGGCACGCGGCCGTCGCGCGACCAGCGCCCACGCGAAAACAGCATGACCTCGGCGCCCGCCTCCGACCCGCCGGCCGCGATCACGGTGCCGCCGACCGCGCTGATGCGATGGACGGTGGCCGCCACCGGCAGCTCCAATCGCTTCCAGCCGTAGCCGTCGAAGTGCACCACGTAGCCGCCCTCCTCGCCGATGTACACGTCGCCGGGGCGGCTCGAAAAGATGCAGCGCAACGAGCCCCGGCTCGGCACCTCGACCCGCCGCCACCCGGCGTGGTCGAGCACCAGCACGGTGCCCTGGTCGCCCACCGCGCACAGCGAATTTTCATCGAGCGGCCAGAGCGCATGAAGGTCGGCCGTGGTCGGCGCCTGCAGGCGCCGCCAGCGACCGTCGCGCAGCTCGGTCACGGCGCCGCCCGCGCCCACCGCCAGCGCCCGGTCCTGAAAGCCGCACACCGCGCGCAGCTCGGCGTCGCAATCCGAGCTCATCAGCTTCCACACGCCATCGAAGCGGCCGAGCGCGGTCCCGTAGGCGCCCACCGCGAGTGCGTCCGCGCGCCGGTCCTCGGCCGCCTGACCCTCCGCCACCAGCAGAAATTCCTCGAGATAGCTCTGGCACCCGGTGAGCCGGCCCAGCAGCGGCTCGGGCGCCGAGGCCGCCGACGCGGTGGCCAGATCGACGCCCAGCTTGGCAAACAGCGGGCCCGCGTCCGTCCACGGCAGCCCTTCGCGGACCGACTTCCAGGCATCGCACAGATCGGTCAGCCGCTGCAGAAGCGCGCGCGCCTGGCCGACCTCGAGCCCCCGAAACAGCGCGACCGGAAACAGGGCCACCCGGCCCCGTTCGCTGCGCTCGAGCGCCCGCACCAGAAGCGCGCACGCGCTGCGCAGCCCATCGGCCTGCGCCGGGATCTTGGCCGCCAGCGCCTGCAGGCGCTCGCTCGCCACCCCAACCGGGCTGCATGCGAAGAAACACGCCACTCCGCCGGCGTCGGCCACCTCGGTCTCGTCGTAGTCGAAAAGAGCAGTCCAGAGCGGCGGTACATCGCCCTGGGTCAAGGCCACCGCCGCCTGCGAATGCGTGGCCACGGCCAGCGCCTCCGACTTGGAGGCAACCGCCAGAAGTCGCAGCTCGGGAGCCAGCGGGGGCGCCTTCTCGGCGGATCGAATCATGTCATCGCACCTGCGCGGGACAGGTCAGCGGGGGCGGACGCTGCAGCGGATTGGCGGTCCGCTCGGGCCGGATGTCGAGCCGCACCTGGGCTCCGGTCTTGAGCGTCCACGTGAGCTGGTAAATTCCACCGCTCGCCTTGACCATGTGGGCCGCATCAAACAGGTGAAACGGTGCCCATTCGCCCTGGAACTGCAAGGCATCGATGACGCCGTTCGCTCCGGCCACGCTCAGGCGCGCGCCGTGCTTCTTGGTCGCCGACGGCCACTCGTAGTGCCAGCGCTCCTCGGGCGTGTTGCGGAACGTGTTCTTCTTGCCCTCGATCTCGAGGGTCAGCGCGCCCACGTTGCTGCCCACCGGCTGCGGCCGCACCTCGAACGCGAACTGCGGGGTGGCGGCGCCGGTAGGAAACAGCGCGTTCTGCCACATGGCGGCACTGTGCAGACAGGAAAGGAGCGAGCCCGAGAACATCTTGCCGTAGCGCGGCTCGGGACGAAAGATGACGCCGTCGCGCGGCAGATAGCGCGCCAGATGTTGGTCGTAATGCTTCCACAAAAGGCCGTTCTCGCGCAGAAACTCGCTGGAATCGGCGATCGTCGCATCCGGTCCATGATGCGCGAACGGATAGCGCCCGGCGATGCTGTTCGAGTAGGCCGAAAAGACCCCTTGACCCCACGACCCCGACAGCCGGTCGCTCGAGGTCCTGATGGTGGTCTGGGTCGACAGCGAGACCGGCTGCTCGAATAGCTGCCCGACCATCGAGCGCGTCTGCTCGTCCATGGCCTCGTTGAGCAGGCGCTGCGTGAACTCCTGGGCGGCCCGGGTCTCGTCGCTGGCCTTGGTCGATTCGCCGGCGCCCATCTCCTGCTCCGAGCGCATGGCCGTGCCCAGCCGGGACAGGACGGCCAGATACTGCCCGAGCGGCGCGTCGGCCTTGCCGGGCGGCTGACCGGTCAGGCTGCGGATGCGCGCGAAATCCGACTCCAGAGGAGCCACGATCTTGGGCAGGTCGGGCGGACGCATGCCCAGCCCGGCGTCGGGCAGGCCCAGGCGGCCCTCGATGCGGCCCTCCACCTTGGAGGTCAGCCGCCGCAGCGCAGCGTCCTCGGGCTCCTCGTCGGGCGGAATCGAGGTTTCGTCGATCACGTGCTTGAACAGGCGCACGTAGGGCGGATTGTCCCCGGTCAGGACCTGGATGTCGCGCAGCATGTCGTGCGGATTTCCGGTCGGGCGCACGGACAGGCCCCGCAGAAAGCTCTTCCAGGCGGCCGCGTAGCTGCGGAAATAGGCGGCGTAAAGGGCCTCGCGCGCCACGTCATGGCCGCTCGCGCAGTCGGTGGCCAAAACCCACGAGTCCTCGGACATGCGCGAGCGCACCTCGCGCAGGCGCCGTCTCACGAACTGCTCCCAGCCTCGGCGCGTGTAGCAGCCCGGCACCGAGCCGGCGGAGCGCACCACGGTCTGCACCAGGCCGTCGAGCGCATCGTTGAGCTCGAACGGCCGCACGCGGCTCTTCGCCTCCGCAATCGCCTCCTCGACCATGGATTCGTCGGCGCGAGCGCGCAGAAGCGAGGAGCGCGCGCCTGCGACCAGCGCCTCGTCGGGCGCCTGCGGCAGCTTTCCGTGCGCGATGGCGCCGCTCAGCATGCGCAGGTGCGGGCTCAGCTGCATGTCGGACGGCAGGCTGCGCCGCCGACGCAGAAAATCCTTCCACAAGGGCAAGAGCTGGCGCTCCAGGAACCCGCGATCGATGTGCTTCTTGCATTGCCCGTCGGCCAGCATCAGATAGGTCTTGAGCGTGTCGAAATCCTCGCGGTACGACTCGGGTGTGCGGCGACCGCCGCCTCCAATCCAGGACAACCGCTCCTCGAGCATGGCGGTGACCGGACGGGTCAGGATGGTCGCCAGCTCGGTGAAGTAGAATCGTTCCACCGGCGGTTGGAGAATGCGCCCGCGAAACATCCCAAAGCCCAGCGACAGCGGCGGCCCGTCGGCGTTCCAACCCTCGATTTCCTCGAGCTGCGCGCGCAGCTTGTCGAGCCGCTCGAAGTCTTCGGCCGTCCGGTCGGCCTCGCCCCAGGGCACCTTGGCCACCTGACGGCTGTTCTCCTTGACGTCGGCGGAAAGACGCAGGTTGCTGTAGCCGGACACGATGCCGCCCAGCAGGATGAGGCCGCCCAGCGTGCCCGCGACCGCCGAAGCCACCATCTGCACGCGTGAGCGCGCGCGCCTTTGACCCAGCGACAGCCCGGCCAGATCGCCGTCGGGGAAGATGACCCGCGTGAACAGATCGTGCAAGAAGTAGCTCTTGCGCTCACGCTGGCCCTTGAACAGGTTTTCGACCGCGCGATCGGGCAGCCCGAACACTCGCCCCACCTCGCTCATCACGCGGTCGATGGGGCGGCCTTCCTGGGTGCCGCTGGTAAAATAGACGCCGCGCAGGATGGGCACCTGCTGGTACGGGTTGGGCCGGAACAGCTGTTGCAGGAAGTAGAGCAGATCTTCGCGTTGGCGCGCGAACTGGCGCGGGAACTGGAACACGGCCTCGCGCACCTCCAGCTCCGTCTCCTGCGACACCCGGTACAGCATGCGCTCGTACAGCTTGTCGCTCAAAAGGTCGAACTCGCGCGCGCACGCTTCCTCGGGATGCGCGGGCGTGTCGAGCGGCAGCGTGAAGCCCAGGATCTGCCCGGCGTCGCGGCCCATGTCGCCGAAGTACTCGACGAAACCGCGCAGAAGGTCGCTCTTGGTCACGAGCACGTAAGCGGGCAGGGTCAGCTCCAGCTTCTCCATGATCTCGCTCATGCGAGCGCGCACCTTGGCCGCCATGTCGCCGAGCTCGTTGCGGGGCGCGCCTAGCGACGGCACCGGCACCGCAACCATGATGCCGTTGAGCGGCCTTTTGCGCCGATGCTTCTTGAGCATCTGCAGAAAGGCGACCCACTCCTCGGCGTCCTCGTCCTCGATCATGTAGCGGCCCGCGGTGTCGAGCAGGATGGCCTCGTCCGCGAACCACCAGGTGCAGTTGCGCGTCCCGCCCATGCCGCGGATGCCACGCGCGCCTGTGGGCAGGTAGGGGAACGACAAGCCCGAGGCCAAAAGAGCGGTCGATTTGCCGGCCGAGGGCGGGCCCACGATCATGTACCAGGGCAGCGCATACAGCGCGGCCTGGCCTCGTCCGCGGCCCAGCGAGGAGCGCTTGAGCGCGCTCAGGGCGCGCTTCATCTCGCTTGCCAGCGCAGCGATCTCCTCGCGCCGGTCCGGGTGCGCCGCGCCCGGCTCCTCGATCCCCTTCTCGATCGCGCGCGCGCGCCGCACCCGCACGATGCGGCGCCAGATGAGAAGCACGATGAACGGGACCCAGATCAGCGCCAAGATCAGCAGGCGCAGAAGCACGCTCGAGAGCCCCAGGGGCGGCCCGAACAGCCAGATTAACAGCGACACGAAGACGAGAGCGACCAGGAGGAGGATGATCTTGAGCATGTCAGCGACCCTGTGCTTCGCCGTACTCCTTGAGCTGCGTTGCCGTGTCGGTGGCGCTCTTGTCCGAGAGCTGGGCCAGGCCAAACAAGAGCACCAGCACCCCGACCACGGCCAGGGCCACGGTGGCGAAGCCGGGCAGCCGCCGCTTCTGCGCGGGCGCCGTGTCGGGGCGCTCGCCATGGGGCGACAGCGACGGGCTGGTGCGCCGTCCGCGCTGCGGCAACACCTCGCGCCGAACTTCCTCGAGCAGCACGGCCAGCTCGGGCGTCGAGCCCAGCCGATAGCGGCCCTCGAATCCCAGGGCCAGGCACAGGTAGTACACCTCCAGCGCCTGGGCGGCGTCGCGTGCCTTCCGGATCTGGTCCAGATGCTGGAAAAACACCTCGCCGGCGATGTTTTCCGCAAAATACTGGATCTGCAGGGGCTGCTTGACCCAGTCGTCGCGGACCGGGGACTTGGTGTGCAGGATGGTCTCGTCGATCAGAGCGACCAGCCCATACCGAGCGTGCTCGACCTCGGTGGGCGAGATCTGGTACTCGACCGCATCGGTGTCGAGCTGATCGAACAGCTCCTTGAGCTTGCGTGCCAGCAGGGAAGCCGCCGGTACCTCACCGGTCGTGCGGATACGCAGGACCAGCGAGAAAAAGTCCATGCAGAGCTGCGCCAGCCGCGGGGTCGAGCTCTCCTCCTCGTCCGCCGGCTGGGGCCGATCCATGCCGAGCGCGGACGCCCACCAGCGCGCATTCCGCGGGGGCTCGCTCATGGGCGGCGGACGCCGCGGCTCGTCCTCGGCACGCCCGCCCGCGCCCGCACCGTCGAACGACGCGGGTCGGGTCGAGCGGGCTCGGCCGCCTTGAGCTCCGGCAGGGCCGCGATCAGAGCGCCGATAGCCCGACATCACTCCCTCGTGGGCTCGAGCGTGACGTCAATCGCGATCTGCTGACCTGGCTGCAAGGTCACCTCCCGCTCCACCGTGCGATAACCAGGGGCTGCCACCACCAACCCGTGGGCGCCCGGCTCCTTGGTTTCGATACGCGCCCGCCGGACCGATCGCGCTACCATTTGGTGGTCGAGCCAGATCCGCGCCTCCACATTGACCTTTAGTGTAATCACGCTGGGCTCGTGCCCTGGGGTGGGCGGCGTGTTGAGCTGCATCGGCGGCATGGATGGTCGCGCGCTCGACCCATCCCTGCCGTCCCAACGCTGATACAGCGCCCAGCCGGCCAGGATGACGCCCACACCCACCGTCAACGCGAGCAGGAACAAGAACACCGGCGAGATCCGCTCGTGCTCGGGCGCGGCCGTCACCTCGCGGCGCGGCTCCGGGGTGAGGCTCAGCTCGGGCTCGAGCTCGGGCTCGAGCTCGGGCTCAGGCTCGAGCTCGGGCTCAGGCTGGAACTCGAGCTCGGGCTCGCGCTTGGGACCGGGACTGAGCACCCGCGCACCCGGCGACGAACCGCTCGGCGGCGACGGGCGCATGAGCGCGGGAGCCGGGTTGCGAACGATGGGGCCGGCCGGCCGCCGCACGGTTCGCGACCGCCGGGGCTCGGGCAGCTGCTGGTCGGGCGGAAGAACTTTGGTCTCGCCCACGCCCGCGAACGGGTTGAGCGCGCGCCGCGAAGGCGACGAGCCCGGCTCCTCGGGCAGGGAGGCGCTCTGATCGAGCAGCTGATCGCGCACATCCTGCACGGTCGGGCGCTTTTGCGGATCCTTGTCGAGCATGCGTAGGAGCAGGCGCTCGAGCTGCTGCGGGATGTCGGGCCACAGCTCGCGCGGCTCTGGCTCCACCACCGAGTGGGCCTTCACGGGACGGCGCCCCAGCAGCATCTCGAACGCCATCACACCGAGCGAGTAGACGTCGGATTCGGGGCTGATCGCGAGCGCGTGCGTCTGCTCCGGGGACGCGTAGGCAGCCGCGCTGAGCACCACGGTGGGCGCATTGTACGCGCGGTCACCGGACAGCAACTTGGCGATGCCCACATCCGCCACCTTCACCAGATCGAACCGGGTGGGCAAGAGAATCAGGAAAACATTGCTGGGATGGAGCCCTCCGTGCGCCACGCCCTGGCCATGGCAGAACTCGAGGCCATCGCACACCTGCACCAGGATGTCGATCGCATCCAGGTGGCGCAGTCTGCGGTCACGCATCCGCGCGGCCAGCGTCTCCCCCTCGATCCAGTCGCGGATGACGTAGAAGCAGCCATCGGGCAGAGTCCCGAAGGCCAAAACATCCGCGAGGTTCGGGTGCCGGATGCGGTTCAGGATCCGGACTTCATCGAGAAAGCAGTGCACCGCGCCAGGGGGCAGACCGGCCGAGATGATGCGGAGTGCCACTTCTTTGCCCACGGAGGGCTGTCGCGCGCGGTAGACAGCGCTAAGCGCGTCCTCCGCGATCTTGTCATGCACCTGGTAGTCGACCGCAAACTCTCGAGGAACCCCAGGGCTCGGTAGGTCCCCAGCAGCCGGCCGCTCCCTCATCGCCATATCCAGAAGGAGAATCTACTTCGGCCAAGGCTTCGGGTCAATTCGGGAAATAGGCGATCGACAGATGTGGGCCCGACACCTATAATCTCCCCATGGCACAGAATCTGTCGCAGCCGAGCGGATGGAAAGGCTCGACGGTCACGGACCCCACGCGGCCGCGCGTGTACACGGGCTTTTTCGATGGCAGCAACGAAGCGGAGCGCCAGTTTCTGGCCGCCCTGCCCAAGGTGACCAAGTTCATCAACGATCGCTTGAAAGCGGGCGGCTATGCCTTCGACGTCCACCAGGCCGAGATCGCAACCAACTTCATCGGGGAAGGCGGCTACTATCCGCTGCACTGGAACTACTGGCAGCACATCGACGGCTTTGGCGCGCTGGGAATCGACACCTTCGTGCAGCGGCGCCAGGCGCTCAAGCGTTGGGTCCCCGATTCGGTCATGAAGCTGGCCGACGACCCCCACCACGTCGGCAAGACTCTGAATGAAAAGCGCGAGACGGTGACGTTCCTCACCGATCTCGACATGGAGCAGGGCCTGTACGCGAACGCGGGCATGTTCGCGCTGTGCATCGCCACGGCTGCCAACGACATCCCCGGATTTGCGCAGCTCCCGCGCAAAGTCCGCTTCTTCTGGGCAACCGTCTACTACAATTCGGGCGAGGGCAAGGGACGCTCGCTGCTCAAGCAGCACGGCGTCGACTACTACAAGACTCCGTGGAAGGGCCCCGAGAACATGATGTCGCCGCTCTTCAACGCGCTCTGGCGCATGCGCACCATGGAGACGCTGCTGCAGGCGCTGTGGCCGGGAACCGATCGTCCCCCGCCGGCGGCGCCGTCCAGCAACCCCGACCCGGCGTCGAGCGAAAAGGACCCGAATTCGTAGCTTCGTTCGCTCAGCAGTTCAGCTTGACCATACCGCCCTTGATGTCGTTGACGTTCTGCGCAACCGCATCGATGTCGGGCGCCGTGATGCTGATCCGGTCGGGCGTGAGAACGACTTTCGAGTTGCCGACCTGGATCTCGATCCGATCGGTCGCGGTGAGCGAGATGGTCTTGGCGGAGTGCTTGGCGTCGTTGACGACTTCGGTTTCCCAGTCGTGTCCGACCTGCATCCGGCTGTCTTTCTGCGCGCGGATGTAGACCTCCTCCGAGCCCGCCGCGTCTTCGAACCGCAGCTCGTTGTGCCCGTTGTTGCCCGGCGACGAGCTGGTCATGATGGTCGAGATGGTCTTGGACTTGGGCAGATCGTAGGGCACCGGGTGGGAGCCGTTGTAGGTCTGGCCGACGATGACGGGCCGATCGGGATCGCCTTCCAGAAACTGGACCAGCACCTCCTGACCCACGCGAGGGATGAAGATGGCGCCCCAGCGTGCGCCTGCCCACGCCTGCGCCACCCGGATCCAGCAGGAGCTGTCGGGGTTGTCTCCGCCGCCGCGGTCCCACCGGAAGCGCACCTTGACGCGGCCGAACGAATCGACGTCGATCTCCTCGCCCGCCTTGCCCACGACTTCGGCCGAGTGGAGCCCGAGGACGATTGGACGCGGCGTGACGCGTGAAGGCCGGTACAGAACAGCCGCGCCGTCGTTGCCCTTGTCCTTGGTCGGCACCGCCAAGAAGTCGTTGGAATACCCGAGCGCGCCGCCGGCGTGGTTGACCGACTCGACCAGATACTCCTGGTTCAAGTCTTCGCGCGGGTAGCGCAGGCCCTCGTGAACTGCGTCCCCCAGATCGAAGGTCAGGCCCGGCACCAGGCGGTTGCAATTGCTGTGACCGTGACCCGTGAACTTGGTGGCCTGGAGCTCTTCGAGGCGCACCTTGGCCAGGCGGGACGCCAGATCGGTGTCGACGCACTCGGCCGGATAGTCGTAGATCTGCCCGGCCGCCTCCTGCGCCGCGGCGGTGGCACCCACATCCAGACGCGGGCTCTTGAAGCTGTAGTCGCGCAGCGTGACCTGGTGCGGCCGCAGATCCTTGCGGAACGTCAGATCCCAGATCGAATCGAGGTCCTGCGACATCCCGTGCTCGGGCGTATAGGCGATGGCGGCGTCGGTCTTGCTTTCGGAGATGGAACGGAAACCTGATACGTCGTCGGTGCAGACCATCTTCAGGTGGTCTTGGCTGTGCTCGAAGTAATAGGTGATGCCCTCTTCCTCGAGCAGGCGTGAGATGAACTCGAGATCCTGCTCGCGATACTGCACGCAGTAATCGCGCGGCGTGTAATTGGCCTTGAGCTTCCACTCCACCTCGGTCTGGATGCCGCCCTTCTGCAGCACGTCGGTGACGACCTGGCGGGTCGTCTTGTGCTGGTAGATGCGCAGGTTTCGGTTGAGCGACAGCCTGAGCAGCGGCGGCGTCAGCACGACCCGGTTGACCACATAGTTTTCGAGCGGTGTGCGCTCGTTGGCGATGGTTTGTACGCGGAAGATGACACCGTGCACGTTCCGGGTGGCCTGGCGCCCGGGAACGATCAGGCAGCCCTTCTTTCCCAGCATGGATTCGAACGGATAAGACAATGGGAGCAAGAGGTCGATGTGAAACTGGTAGGGTGTCGAAAGCGCCTCGGTCCCCGAAAAGCTCTGGACACGAATCTGCTCGTCGGACCCTTCGACCGTGAAACGAAAAGGGAATTGCAGTTGCATGACGTCTCCTCCCGGGCTTGTCCGCTGGTCCTACGGGCAGTGTAGCACCCCCCATCGGGCGGGGTGGCAGGGAACACTTTTCGGGGTTCCGGGAAACGTGCGCTCGCTCACCGTTGGAGCTTTCAGCCGCCGTGGCTAGCGCGTGCGTTTATATCAAGGTAGCATGTCCGCCGCACCAACCGCGACATCACCAAACCATCAACCAGGAGCGCACCATGGGTCTTGCCGAGCGTCGTGCCGCTAAGGAGTACGAGACCAAGCATCTGCCCAGGCTCAAGCAGGAGATCGTGCAGGCAGCCGGGTTCGAGGTCCCCATCGAGATCAACTGGGAGTCTTTGAGCGCGCCCGACCAGGCTCATCTGTACGAGGAGTGTTGGACCAAGGTCTACTTCACGCCCCTTATCGGTGCCTTCAAGGCCATCTGTGTCGACGACCTAGGTAAGGATGCGCTCAAGGGCAGCCTGAAGAAAATCGTGATCACCAACACCGCCGGGATCTACTACGGCGACCGCATGGCGAGCTTCATGGACGGCGTGCTCACGCTCAATCACGAGCCGACCACCAATGTCGACTCGATCGAGGAGAGGCAGAAGGGCATCCAGAAGACCCTCGAAGCCGCCCTGTAGCCTCGCGTTCCCGAATGGACCCGAAGCTGGACGTCCTTCAACGCCTGCCCCCGCGGCCCCTGAGTCGGCTGCTCGGCGACCTGGCGGCCCTCCGGCAGCGCGCTGCGGCCGGGGAGTCGGTTTCAGTGCCCCTGACTACCCTGCACCTGCGCACGGGACGCGATGTGGTGGGCTGGGTGGTCGCACTCGACCAGGCCGGATGGTTGCTCGTCCACGGCGCCGGCCCCGACCCGCGCCAACCCGGCTACGACGCGGTGTATCTGCCGCTGGCGGCGGTCGAGGCGCTGACCGTGCACGATGCGCCCGCGGCGGCGCCGTTCCTGTCCGAGGGCCGACTGGCCGCGCCCGAGCAGCCCGCGCCCGGGCTGGGACCACCGCCCTCGCGTCTCGAGCTCAAGCGCAAGCTGGCCGAGCACACGAACGCGCTGCGCGCTGCGGTTGGCTCTTCCCTATCGGTCGAGGTGGAGTGGTCGGGCGTGGCGGCCGAGGGCGAGGCGTTGCGCACGCTCGACCGGCTGATCGAGGACACCGTCAAGGTCGCCATGGAGTTGGCGAAAGACGAGATGGGGCGGTCCGCGCTCGGTCGGCTCACCCGGCTGTGCTTTGGCGAGGGGTCGTCGCCCGACGTGCGGCTTGATGGGACGGCAGTGCTGGTGGTGGCGCGGCTCGCGCTCGGAGTCGCCGGCCGCCTCGGTCGCAGCCAGCTCAAGGAGGCGCTCGAGCGGGTGCTGTAGGCGCGCCGGCCGCTGGCGGCGGGTTGCGAGGAGCGCGCGCCCGTCCTACTCTTCCAGGGCTGGCATGAGCCCCTGGCAGCTTTTTCGGGTCGCCCTGCGCGCGCTCGCGCGCAACAAGGGCCGCTCGTTCCTGACCGTCCTTGGCATCATCATCGGGGTGGCGGCGGTGATCGCGATGGTTGCCATCGGCGAGGGGGCGCGCGTTCGGGTCAAAGAGGCTTTTTCCGCGATGGGCACCAACCTTCTCATCGTCCGATCGGGCAGCTCGCACTGGGGCGGCGTGCGCGGCGGCTTCGGCTCGCAGCCCACCATCACCTGGGACGATTTTCGGGCCATCCAGCAACTTCCGAGCGTGCGCCACGCGACCGTGCGGCCCGAGGTGAGGGCGCAGGTGCAGAGCGAAGAGTCGAACTGGTCGACCGATCTGGGCGGCGTGACGCCGGACTTTTTTCAGATCCGGATCTGGCCCATTCTGTCGGGCCGCCACATCAGTCAGAGTGACGTCGACAACGGCAACAAGGTCATGGTGCTGGGCCAGACCGTGGCCGCCCGCCTGTTCGGCCCCGGCACCGATCCGCTCGGGCAGCAGGTGCGGGTCGGCAATGTTCCCTTCACGGTCATCGGGATCCTCACGCACAAGGGCCAGACGCCGCACGGCTCCGATCTGGACGACAACGCCTACATCCCGGCCTCGACCTTTCGCGCCAAGATCCTGGGCAGCCTGAAGAACTACATCGACGGCGCGCTGTTCGTGAGCGCGATCTCGGAAGCGGCGGCTGCGCGCACCGAGCAGCAGATCGTCGAGCTCCTGCGCGACCGCCATCATCTGCAGGCCGGGCTCGACGATGATTTTCAGGTGCGCAACATGGTCGAGCTGGCGTCGGCCCAGGACGACGGCGTGCGCGCCATGCGAACTCTCTTGGCCGGCGTGGCGGCGGTGTCACTGGTCATCGCGGGCATCGGGATCATGAACATCATGCTGGTCAGCGTCACCGAGCGAACGCGCGAGATCGGGGTGCGGCTGGCGGTGGGCGCCCATGCACGCGACATTCTCTGGCAGTTTCTCGCGGAGGCGCTGATGCTGTCGCTGGTCGGGGGCGTGCTCGGCGTCGGCCTGGGCATCCTGGCCTCCGAGCGCATGAGCACGTGGTTCGACTGGCCGCTGCTCCTGCGGACCGACAGCATCGTGGCGGCGGTCTTGGTGAGCGCGACGGTGGGCGTCGTGTTCGGCCTCTATCCGGCCTGGCGGGCGGCCGCGCTCGATCCCATCGAGGCGCTGCGCTTCGAGTCCTAGGCGGCGGGTGATTGACCGTCCGGGCCGCCACGGCTACGCTCAGAAGCGCAGTGTTGCGACCACCACTGTCGCTGCTTGTTGGCAGTGCGTTGGCGCTCGCCTGTTCGGGTGATCCGCCCGCGCCGGCGACGTCGACGCATGTGCGCGCTCTGAACGGCGCGCTCAGCAACTGGACGCAAACGGGCGCGCTCAACGAGGGCAAGGTCGGGCACGGGGTCGCCACCGCCAACGGCTACCTGTACGCGATCGGGAGCGCGAACGGCTCTGGCGACGTCGAGTACGCGCATCCCGATCCGAGCACCGGGGTGATCGCGAACTGGTCGCGCGGGAGCCCACTGCCGGCTGGAAAGCAGGCCCTGGGCGCCGCCGCCACAAATGGTTTTCTCTACGCGCTCAGCGGATCCAATACCAGCGGTGCGCCCGCCACCCCCGACGTGGTCGTGGCCCCGATCGACCCGGCCACGGGCGCGGTCGGGACGTGGACCTACACGACCGCGCTTCCCGACGCGCGCTCGGGCGCCGCCGCTGCCACCTCGGGCGGCTATCTGTACGTGATCGGGGGTGGAGCCAGAACCACCTGCTGCTTCAACACCGTCTTCTACGCGCAGATAAACCCGAGCAACGGAACGCCGGGAAGCTGGAGCATGGCGACCATGCCTGTGCTCGTGCTGGGTGCGGCCGCC
This sequence comes from Polyangia bacterium, assembly GCA_035258845.1. Classification (GTDB taxonomy): domain Bacteria; phylum Myxococcota_A; class Polyangia; order JAHFDS01; family DATFWX01; genus DATFWX01. The sequence continues at coordinate 71,215 of DATFWX010000218.1, forward strand.
GTCGCCCACAATGGTTTCTTGTACGTCGCGGGCGGGCTCGGCGGCCCAGCGCTGCCACCGCACAACCTGAACACCGTGATGTACGCGCAGCTGCAAGCCAACGGAGCGCCCGGCGCCTGGACCACGGTGAGCGCGCCCTGGACCGCGCGCCGTGATCTGGCTGTGGCCGCCCTCGGCGACTACCTGTACGTGGTGGGGGGGACCGCCGACAACAACCATCCCGCCACCAGCGACCTGCCGGACGTGTGGGTGGCCCCGCTCAACTCCAATGGCTCCATCGGCACCTGGACCACCACCAGCGCGCTGCCGTCACCGCGGCGACGCGTCGGGCTGGCGGGGCTGGGCACCTTTCTGTACGCGACCGGCGGCACGGCAGGAAACGCATCCAACAAGACCTCGCAGGTGCTTTATGCCTCGGCCAGCCCGTGCATTGGCGCGCCCAACGGCACGCCCTGCTCGGACGGCGACCCGTGCAACGGGATGGAGACCTGCCAGGGTGGCGTCTGCATGCGCGGCACGCCGCTCACCTGCGATGACCAGAATCCGTGCACGGACGATTCGTGCGCGGCTCCGGGCGGCTGCCAGTATACGCCCCGACCCGACGGCACGCCGTGCCCGAGCGGGAGCTGCTCGGGCGGGCTCTGCCGGACCGGAGGCGGGGGCGCGGGCGGATTCGGGGGTGGAGTCGGCGGAGGCGGCGGCCACGCGGGATCGGGCGGGACGGCCGGGACGGCGGGCAACCGCAACCAGCTCGGGGTCGAGGGCTGCGCATGCCGCGCGGCGGCAGCGCAGGCAGGCGAGACCGGCGGCGGTGGCTGGGCCCTTTTTGCCCTGGCGGTCGGCCTGATGGGGCGGCGGCGCCGTAGCTCGTGATCGCACGCGCATTGACCTGAGCCACTGGCCGAGGTAGTATTTTTTTGTCGCCTGGGCGCTCGCGCCCGGGTTTTTTTTTGCCGTCTGGAGCCGACCTCCAGGCGGCGTTTTTCATTTTGGAGGTTCGCGATGGCGCAGGATGTCAGCAAGTACGAGCCCATCATCACGCTGTTTCTGGCGGGCCGCCTGCCGCGCATGAACCACGCCCGTCATGTTGCAGTGGCCAACATCCTGCGCCACCTGCCCCATGGTCGCGCGCTCATGCACCTGGGGATTCAGGTCACCGCGGTGCGCGCGGGCGTGCCCGAAAAATACAGCCGGGAAGTGACCGATTCCTACTGGGACCTACTGGACGGCGCGTTGCCCAGCCTCGACGAGTTCGCCGACGTGCTGCCCAAAGAGTGAGCGCGCCCAGCACGACCAGGAGCGCGCGCGCGTCCCCCCCGGAGCCGGCCCGGCCGAGCGTGCAGCCGCAGCCGCCCGCAGCCTCGCCGCCCGCGCGATTGCCCCCGCTGCCCCCGCCGCCGCTGCCCGCGTTGCCCCCGCTGCCGCCACTTCCGCCCGCACCCGCCGCGCCGCCGCCGCCTCCGCTGCCGCCGCTTCCTCCGCTGCCGCCGCCGCCAGGCGTGCAGCCGACCGGCTCGTTCGATTCGTCCGTGCCCTCGGGGCGGGGTCCATAGATCGGAAGCGGGCAGCCGACCTCGAATGCGCCCAGGTCGGGAGCGGCGCCGGTGAAGCCGTCATTGATGTTGGGCAGCACGGTGCCGTGATCGATCGCGTCGGACCCGGGCGCCAGCGTCACATCCTGCGGGGTCAGCATGATTTGATAGGTAGCCGGTGGCCCCAGGCCATTTGCAAACGCCTGCGCGCCCACGACCCGGCCGTGCATCTCCAGCCCCGCCGCCTGCACGGCCGCAAAATTTGCAAAGGTCTGATAAGTCCCGCCGATTGCGTACGAGAAGCGGGCGTCGGGGAAGTAGCCGTTCCAGTCGAACCGGCCGTCGTCGATGCCGCCGGTCCAGTCGACCGTGCGCATGGCGTCGGGTGCGGCGGGGCCGTAAAAGAGGTTGTTCCCGAGTGCAAAATGGTGGCTGGTTGCGGAGGTCTGCAGGCTCAGCGCATGCGCGGGGCTCACGAAGGTGTTGTGGTAAACCAGCATTCCGCTCGGCTCTTCCGGCGGCGTGCCGCCGAGCGCGTGGAACTTGAGCTGCTCGTTGGCCACGTTGACCACCACGTTGCGAATCGCATAGGCCGGGCCGCCGAAGATGGGCTGAAAGCTGAGGGTGGCGTAGGTGTTCGTGAACCGATTTCGAAACGCGCGGGTGTTGCCTTCCGAGCCGTCGAGCTCGAGGCCGTTGTCATAGCTCCACAGCACCTCGTTGCCGTAAAAATCGACCGCGCGTGCGCCGTCCTGCTCGGTTTTCATGGCGTCGCCGAAGCCGGACAGGCGGTTGTGGCACACCACGTGGCCAAATCCTTCGACATGAATGCCGTCGTCGTTGGCGTGGGCTCCGCCGTCGCTCGTATACACGAGCGGCCACCCCAGAGTGGGCCCGACCAGGCGGCCCTCGAGCACGTTGTCACACAGATAGAAGTCGAGCTGGTTCGGCTGCGAGCCCACGCCCAGCGTCACGTCGTGGACGTGCACGCGCCGGACCACGTTGCCCTGCGTGCCCGGGCCCTGGAAGCGCAGCGCGCGCGACGCGTTGCGGATGCTCAGGCGCTCGAGATGCACGAAGCTGCCGTAGATCTCGACCACGTTGCAGCCCGTGCAGCCCATGCCGTCGAGGATGGTGCCGTCCATGCTGGCACCGCGGATCACGATCGGGTTTTGTGCGGTTCCGCTGGCGCTCGCGTCGAGCGTGAAGGGGCCGGCGTAGGTGCCGTCGGCGAGCGCGATCACGTCGCCCGGCTGGGCGGCTGCGAGCGCGGTGCGCAGCGCGGCCGCATCGCCGACCGGGACCATGCGAGGCGTGGCCGGGTCGCCGGGCACGGCGCGCGTGGAGCCGCTCAGCAGCAGGCGCTGATCGACCGCGCCGTCGGGATCGACCGCGCGCAGCTCGATCTCGTAGCTTTGTGCCGGCTTGAGATCGAAGATCGAGCCGGCGAACTGGGCGGGCGGGATGTGGCCGACCACCGTGGAGCGAACGCGCAGAAGCGGCAGCGCGTCGTGCCAGGCGTTCTCGCCCACGCGGCGATAGCGCGCGGTCACGGTCGCATTGAAGTTGTCGTCGCCCGCGATGAAAAGTTGCACGCCCAGCGTCACCACCGTCGGGCGATCGAGCTGCGCCATCTGCACGTGCAGCACATCATCGGCGCGCGCGAGGCCCACGCCGCTAAGCAGCAGCGAGAGAGCCCAGACAGCCCGCATGGCGCCATCATAGAGCGTCAGGGCGTTTCCTGGAACCTGCGCACTGCCTCCAGCGCGTTCGGCCGCACGTTGCCGAACACGGCCAGCTGGTTGCCGCTCGGGTCGGCAACCGTGAAGCAGGGACCATCCTCGACGAAGCGACTGCTGCCCATATAAAGGTACTTGAGCATGCCGAGCGGATGCATCCGGTTAGGCGGTCTGACCCGGCCCTGGGCGGCAAGCTCGAGGTAGCGCGCGCCGCGCCGAGGTGTTATGGGCTAGACATGCGCATCGCGCTTCACCTGCGGCTCGCCGCCACCTACGTGGCCGTGTCGGCGCTTGCGCTGGGCATCGGCGGGGGGCTGGTCGAGCATCGGGTGGCCGACCAGGTGCGGGACCAGATCGCTCAGCGGCTGCGCCAGCAGGCACGCTTTTTGGCGAGCGAGCTCGAGCACAGCGCTCCCGACGCCGCCGACGCCGACGCGTGGGCGGATGCGCGCGGGGCCCTGGCGGGCGCGCGGGTCACCTTGATTGCCGAAGACGGCCGCGTGCTCGGCGACTCCAGCCTGAGCCCCCAAGAAGTGCGGGCGATCGAGAATCACGGCACGCGGCCCGAGGTCGTGCAGGCGCGCGCCAGCGGGTTCGGCGAGTCCATGCGTTTTTCGTCCACGCTCGGGCAGGACCTCTTGTACGTGGCGGCGCGCTACCCGGGCGGGGTGGTGCGCGTCTCCATGCCGCTCGATCGGGTCACGCGCGCGGTGACGGCCGTGCGGGGCACGCTGGCGGCGGCGCTGGTGCTGGCGCTCGCGGCCTCGCTCGTCATCGCGTACCTGACCGCGCGACTGGTCACGCGGCCGGTCGAGGAGCTGACCGCGACCGCCCGCCAGATGGCCCAGGGCCGCTTCGAGCGCAAGCTCAGCCGGCACGCCAACGACGAGCTGCGCGACCTGGCCGAGGCCATGAATCAGCTGGCGACCGACCTGGATGCGCACATGACCAGCCTGCGCGACGAGGGGGCACGGCTGCGCGCGGTCCTGGACGGCATGGCCGAGGGCGTGATGGTGACCGATCACGACGGCCGCATCGCGCTCTGGAACGACGCCTTCGGGCGCCTGTTCCAGGGCATCTCGCCGGCCGGCCGGCTGCCCATCGAGGTGGTGCGCTCGGCGGCCCTGCAGGATGCGCTGGCCGAGGCTGCGCGCGAGCCGGCGCCGGTCGCGCGCGAGGTCACGCTCGGCGAGCGCACGTTCATCGTGCGGCTGGCGCGCATCCAGCGCGAGGTGGGACCGAGCGAGCGCATCGTGGCCGTGTTCAACGAGGTGACCGAGCTGCGGCGTGCCGAGCGCATGCGCCGGGACTTCGTGGCCAACGCCTCGCACGAGCTGCGCACGCCCATCGCGACGGTGCGAGCGGCCGCCGAGACGCTCCTGGGCGCCGGTGACGCGCTGCCACCCGAGCTGCGCCGCTTCGCCGACATGATCCACCGGCAGTCCGAGCGCATGGGCCGGCTGGTCGACGACATGCTGCGATTGTCGGAGCTGGAGTCGTCGTATCGACCCAGCCCGCAGTCGGTCGACCTGGCCCAGCTGGCGGATCAGGTGGTGGCGGCAGCGCGGGCTCGTCTGGGCGAGCGCGCGCCGCGGCTCGAGCTGGCCATCGAAAACGGTGTGCGGGCGTGGGCCGACCCGGCGGCGGTCGAGCAGATCCTGACCAACCTGGTCGACAACGCGTGCAAGCACACGCCGGAGGGCGGGCAGGTGTCCGTGCGGGCGCGCGGCGATGCCACCCGGGTGGTGCTGGAGGTGGCCGACACCGGACCCGGCATTGCGCGCGAGCACCTGCCGCGCGTGTTCGAGCGCTTCTACCGGATTGATCCGGGTCGGGCGCGCGAGCAGGGCGGCGCCGGCCTCGGGCTGGCCATCGTCAAGCACCTGACGGTGGCCAATCGGGGCGAGGTGGCGGTCGACAGTCAGATTGGAAAGGGATCCGTGTTTTTGGTGCGACTGCCGGCGGCAAAGGCGGCGCGCCGCTAGGCTACGCGCGTCCGGCCGGGTCCAGATCGGCCAGCCCCACCGGCTCCGGCGGCGGCTCCCGGTCCAGCTCGTCGCCATCCGCGTCGTCACGTGCAACGAATTGGTCGGCAATCAGGGCCACCCGCTCGCGGATGTCGGGATGGATGTCGCGGGCCCGGAACTCGCCGGGCTCGACCGCCGTCCACTCGATCCAGATGGCGACCTTGGCGGCCAACCGCTCGAGCGAGCGCACGTTCGCGGGCGCGTCGTCGCGGCCCGGCGGGCCGCCGTGCGACTCCAACAGGTTGCCCAGCCGGTCGAGCTTCAGCACCGGGCATCCGAGCGAATCGGTGATCAGCACGTTCCGGCCGCGCCATGGCTTGAGCCTCATCGTGACCTCCCACCTTCACAGATAAGCCAGTCACGCGCCCGCGCGGGCAACGATCTGCCGAATTCTTGGTAACAGTTCACCCCTCACCCACCCGCGGGCTGAAAGCGATACCCGAGGCCGCGCACGGTCTGGATGTAGGCCCCGGCCGGTCCCAGCTTTCGCCGCAGCCGCTTGATGCGCGAGTCAATCGCACGGCCGGACAGTGGCACTGCCCGTTTGGCCTGCACCTTGAGCGCGAGCACCTTGCGCGATAGCACCTCACCGGGCTGATTGAGCAGGAGCAGCAAGAGCCGGAACTCGAGCGCGGACAGGCGCACCGGCTGGCCCGCCACCAGCACCCGAAAGCCTTCCGGGTCGACCTGCAGCTCGCCCACGCGGCGCGCGCCCGGGGCCTTGGCGGTGGGCTCGGGTCGCACCTCGCTCAAACGGGCCCGCACGCGCAAGAGCAGCTCGCGCACGCTGAACGGCTTGGTGATGTAATCATCGGCCCCGCTCTCGAAGCCGCGCACCCGGTCCGACTCCTCGCACAGCGCGCTCTCGATGATGATGGGCGTGCGGACGAAGCGGCGATCACCACGCAGCTCACGGCACAGATCCAGGCCCGAGACCCCCGGCAGCGCCGCCTCGGTCAGGACCAGCGAAGGCAGCCACTCGTTCGCAATCGCCAGCGCGCGCGCGACCGTGTCGGCTTCCAAGACTCGATAGCCCTCGTTGCGCAGCGAGGCCCCGAGCAGGCGCAGGATCTCCGGGTCCTGGTCGACCAGCAGGATGCGATGATCGGACGGGCGAAACAAACGCATCTTGGGCACCGACGCCCACACACCCTATCTCCGAGCGATGGGAGTTCGGTTACGAGCGGGTGACAGTTTCGCGAACTTGCAACCGATTGATGCTGTACACAGGAATCACCAGTTCCCTTTCAGGCGATTCACAAGCCATGAACAGAGCGCCCGGTGTCAAAAATTTGCGAAGTGTTCACGGTCATGTTGCCATGATGCAGCGAGGCTTGGGCATACTGGGAGACCGAAGCGATGGCAGCAGCTCCCCGTTTATTTGCGATCGCGCCGGCCGGAAAGTGGATCTCCGCGGGTGGAGTGGTGTTCGATCAAAAGGGGCGGATCGCTCTGGTGCGGCAGTGGGACCGTTCCAGCCGGCTGCGCTGGACCCTGCCCAAAGGCCGGCTCGATCCCGGCGAGACGCTCACGGCGGCGGCGCTGCGCGAGGTGTACGAAGAGGCCGGGGTGCGCGTGCGCATCACGTCCTATCTGGGCCGCTACAAGGGCAAACGCCACTTCACGCACTACTTCCGAATGCTTTTGGTGCGCGACGATGGCTGTCACGACACCAGCGAGACCGCGGAGGTGCGCTTCGTCAAGCCGGCCAAGGCACGCCGGCTGATGCGCTCGCGCCGCGACCGGACCGTGCTCGAGTGGGCGCAGGCGGTCAGTGCGCAAGCGCGCGCAGCCTGAGCTCGGGCTCCTCGGTCACCTCGCGCACCAGGTACGGGGCCAGCCAGTCGGGCACCTCCAGAGCGGCTGCATCCACGAGCGGCCGCGCAACCGCCAGGCATAGCTCGCGATCGCGCAGCTTGCGGATGTCCCAGCTGGCGGCGTCCTGGCCGATCGCATAGCTTTGGAAGCGCACTCGCCGGCCCGCGGTCAGCGGCCACAGCGCACGAAAAACCGGGCTTTCAATGGGCTCGACAACCGCACCGTCGCGCGCGCGCACGATGCGCTGACAGCGCTCGCCGGCCGGCTCGCTCACGCGGCGCACCTGCTCCTCGATGGTCTGTCCGGGCAAGAAGCCCACTTCGATCTCGACCGGCTCGGCGGCGGCTGCACGCTCGGGCAGGGCGCGCAGAAGGTAGATGCGCGCGCCCGTTTCGTCGTCGCCGCCGGAAGCGGCCAGGCGATACGCGATCTGGCGCAGCTCGGCAAAAAGCGCGTCGCCACGCCCGGCCAAAAAGTGCGCCTCCAGATCGCCAAACCGCTTGTCGCGGCGCTGTTTGACCAACCGCGCCAGCGCGAGCAGCCCCGGGCGGGCGTCGCTCCCTGTGCGCGCGTCCGTGGGCGAGTCCGCAACCGCGAGGTCGTGCACCTGACGGGCGCGCTCGGCGGCCGCCTCCTCCACGGCCGGTCGGATCTGGTCGGCCAGCACCACCGCGTCGTGCAGGTCGCCCAGCACCTCCTGGAGCTGCTTCATGTGGGCGATGGCGGCCGCGCACGCGGGCACCTGGGCGCGCAGGGGCTCGAGCAGGTAACGCAGCCGTTTGGCGCTGATGCGGGCTTGATGGGCTTCGGTCTCGTCGGCCGGCGAGCGGACGTGTTGCAGGTGATCCTCGAGATCGGCCACGTGAGTGTGCACAAGCTCGGCGGTGACCTGTGCAAAGCTGCGCAGGGCGGTCGCGTGATCGCGGCGCACCGGCGCCTGATAGACCGACAGGCGTCGCGTGAGGCGCCGGCGCAGGTGGGCAAACTCGGCCGCCACCTGGCCGCGGATGTGCCGGTATGCGTCCTGGCGGCGCTGCTCCAGCCGGTCCACCAGCCAGCGCAGGCCGGGCCGCTGGCGCGGATTGAGCTTTTTCTTGTGGGCGGTCTTGGCCAGCCACTCGAGCTGCACCTCGGTGTCGCGCCCCACGGTGGTGGCGGCCGCGAGCTCGCGCAGCTGGCGCCGCAGCTTCTTGGGCAGGCTGCGCCGGAGGTAGGGCCGGTAGGCGCGCAGCGAGCTGCGCAGGCGCCGCAGGGCGACCCGAAAGTCGTGCAGGGCCTCGGCGTCGTCGGGATCGGCCAATCGGCGCAGCCCCTCGGCGGCCGCGTCGAGATGGTCGAGCGCGATCAGGCGCGCCGCCTCTTCGGCGGGTCGGCCCAAAAGGTCATGCGTTGCGGTCGTCATCAGCCGCCCAGCTTGCGCAGCTGCGCCGGCGTGAGCGCGCAGCGCAGCCGGGCCGCGCCCGCGCGTCCGCCCTCGGGCAGGTCCAAAAGGCAGGCGCCTCCTTTTTTCAAAATCAGAAAGCCGCTCGCGCCACCGGTCAGGAGCAGCCCGATCAGGCGCGACAGATGCGGCTCGTGGCCGACGACCGCCAGATTGGCGCTCGCCTTCTGTTTGCCCAGCCACTCCAGCAGCTGGGCCGGATCGCGCTCGGGCTCCAGGGCCTCCAGCTCGACCGGCGTCCCCGTGCCGAGCACGTCCGCGACGACGTCGGCGGTCTGACGGGCGCGGACCAGCGGGCTCGACGCGAGCAGGTCGAGCGCAGGTGCGATCTCGCGCAGGCCGCGGGCCGCGCGCGCCATCTTTTTCTTGCCGGCCCGGGTCAACGGACGGAGCCCGTCGTCCTGACCGGTGGTTGCAAACACCTCGCGGTCCTCCGCAATCGCGTGGCGAATCACCAGCAGCTTCATGGGATGCTCCGGGGACAGATCTACCGCAACCGGAGCGGGTTTTCACGCCCCGCGCAAGCGCGCCGGGTCGCCATGGAAACGGCTGGCGATCTGCTCGAGGGCAGCCTTGGCCTCCGCGAGAGTATCGAAGGGGCCCAGCGACAGCTCACCCAGCGCCTGCGAGGTGTAGGCGCGCCAGCGCCGGTCACGCGTCGCCAGGATGACGCCGATCTCGTCCAGCACATGGGCGCCGTCGGGCAACACGACCCACTTCGGCATGCCCTTTTGGGATAGCCGGCGGCTCGGGTCCAGGCCGCAACAAATCTGTGACAATTGTGCGACTATCGCGTGCCGGATGGAGCTTGTGGGGCCGCGCGCCGACCGCGCTGCTTCTCGGCGCGCAGATAGAGCCAGCCGCAGTGCGCGCAACTGCGCGCGCGCACGGTGACCGTGAAGACCATCCCGGTTACGCCCTCCACCGCTGGGAGATCGCGACCGCATCTGCCGCATTTCATGCCGACCACCATCCCCGATCGTACGCGCGTAGCCAAGCGAACTTCCTGCAAATTCGCAGTGACGTCCCTGTCGATTGATCATTTGCCAACAACTTTCGAAGAGTTTTCTGGTTTGCGGCCATGCTGTCACTGTGGCCGTTCACAATTGTCAGCAATGATGAGCACAATCAGTTTGGCTCTGCTTGTCCTGGCAGCGGGCGGCTTTGCCCTTTTGGCCGTGCAGCTGGCGGCGCTGGTGGAGCACATGCGGCAGCCGGTTCCCAAGCTCGCGCACTCAGCGCCCATCTCGATCCTCAAGCCGCTCTGCGGCCTCGACGACAATCTGGCCGCCAACCTGGAGAGCTTCGCGAGCCTGGCCTACCCCACCTACGAGGTGCTGCTCGGGGTCAAAGATACGCGCGACCTGGCCTATCCGCTCGCGCGCTCGATGGCCACCCGCTACCCGGGCCTGATGCGCCTGGTTCTGCAGCAGGGCGAGCCCGGCCTCAATCCGAAGGTGAATCAACTGATGACGCTGGCCGCGGCCGCGCGCTACGACACTCTGGTCGTCAGCGACTCCAACGTTCGGGTCGCGCCCAGCTACCTGGCCGAGATCGCCGCGCACCTGGCCGACCCCGAAGTCGGTCTGGTGACGCATCCGGTGGTGGGCACGGGCGGGCAGCGCATGGGCTCGGTCATGGACAATCTGCACATGACCGGCACCGTGGCGGCGGGCGTGGTGGGAGCCAAGCGCGTGGCGGGCCAGGACATCGTGGTCGGCAAGTCGATGGCTCTCAGGCGTCGCGACCTGGCGCGCCTGGGTGGATTCCGACGCATGCGCGACCTTCTGGCCGAGGACTACGTTCTCGGGCGCCTGGTGCGGGCCGAGCTCGGAAAGCGCATCGTGATCGGCCGGCTGCCCGTCGAGAACGTTACCTGCCAGGCCAGCGTGCGCGACTTCCTGCGCCGTTACCGTCGCTGGAGCGTGATGCATCGCAAGGCGGTGGGGCCGCTCGTCTACGCGGGCGAGGTGCTGCTCAATCCGGTGCTGCTGGCGGGGGCCGCGCTGGCGGTGGCGCCCTCGATGCAGGGCCTGTACGGATTTGGGCTGGCGGGTCTTCTGCGGGTCGCCTACGAGGAAGCGGCCGCGCGCACGCTCGGCCGCCCGCGCTTTCGACTGCGCGAGCTCCTGGCCGCGCCGGCCAAGGATGTGGTGATGGGTGCCGCCTGGCTCCACGGATGGCTCCACGACACAGTGGAATGGCGCTCGAACCGCCTGCGGGTGCTTCCCGGGACGCGGCTCTTGCGGCCGACGCACCCGCAGCCACGCAAGCGAGCGCGCGCGGCTCGGCCGGACTACGCGCCGCGCTGGGCCCAGCCGGCTCCGCCCGGCGCGGCCTCGCTTCGGTAGAGGTGGCCGCGCACGCGCACGAGCAGCGCTCCCACGTCAACCGGCTTGGTTAAAAGGTCATCCGCGCGCAGGTGATCTCGGATCGCCTCGACCAGCAGCACGACCGGCAGCCGGGCGGGCGCCAGCGCGCGTTTCCAGGCTTGTCCCAGCGCAGCAAAGCGCTCGTCGAGCACCAGAAGCGTCGGCCGCAGCGAGCTCGCGTGGGCGCGCGCCTCGTCCGCCGATCGCGCCTCGATCACCCGATGGCCCGCGAAGCGCAAGGCCAGCGCGAGCGGCTCGCGCTCGTCGGCGCGCGCGACCACGATCAGAATCGGGCCCCCGGTGAGGGCACGCATGGTTAGACGAGGGTAACGCGCGCACTGCGGCGCCTTGGTTACAACACTGTGACAATTACGTAACCAGACCGCCCCGCAAAGAGCCGTTGCGCTTTCGGCTGCGGCGCGTTATAGGGGATGCGTGATGGCGGACTCCTTCTCGCAGCTGGATGCGCTGCAGCAGGCGGCGGACGCGCTCAAGCAGGGTATTGTCGAGCGCAACGACGCTGGACTTGCCCTCGCGCGCGCAAAGACCAAAGTCGAGCGCAGAATCGCCGCCGTCAGGCACGCCAACGCCTGCAAGCGGCTGGAGGCGCTCAAGCGCGGCCTGGTCGACCTCGCCGCCGGACGCATCCGGCGCGCGGACGAGTCGGCCAACACGCGGTAGCGCGGGTCGGCGCGCCCCCTACCGGCCCCTCGCGGCTCACAAGGACACCTTGGAAACGTCGATCTTGGGCCGCGGCGGGCGCGGATCCATGTCCTTGAGGAGCTGCACGATCGTGCGCGCCACCACCAGGTTGCGGTACCACTTGTGGTTGGCGGGCACGATGTACCAGGGCGCCCATTCGCTCGAGCACAGGTGGAGCGCGTCCTCGTAGGCTTCCTGATACTCGGCCCAGTGCTCGCGGTCGTGCAGGTCCGTCTCCGAGAACTTCCAGCTCTTGTTGGGGTTGGCCAGGCGCTCGGCCAGCCGCTTTTTCTGCTCGGCCTTCGAGATGTGCAGATAAAATTTCACGATCGTGGTGCCGTTCTCGACCAGGAGCTGCTCGAATCGATTGATCTGATCATAGCGCCGCCGCCAGACCGGCTTGGGCGCAAGCTTGCGCACGCGCACCGCCAGCACGTCCTCGTAGTGCGAGCGATTGAAGATGCCGATGTTGCCGCGCCGGGGAACCGCGCGATAGACCCGCCACAGGTAATCGTGGTCGGCCTCCTCGCCCGAGGGGGCCTGGAAGGACGTGACCTCGCAGCCGGCCGGATTGACGCCCGAGAAGACGTGCTTGACCGTGCCGTCCTTGCCGCCGGCGTCCATGGCCTGCAGCACCACCAACAGAGCGCGCTGGTTCTCGGCATACAGGCGTTCCTGCAGATCGGCCATGCGCGCGAGATCGCCCGCCAGGTCCTGCTCGGCCTGTGCGCGATCCTTGTAGTCCCCGGTGTCGTCCGGATCGTAGTCGCGCAGGCTGACCTTGGCGCCGGGCTTGACCCGATATCGTTTCATGACGGCATGGTGCCCCGAGCGATCAGGAGCGCGCAACCGTCAAGTCGATACGCTTTCCGAACACGTGCCGGAACAGTTGCGACTCGCGCGCCACGTCCCACAGCTCGAGGTCGAGCGGCACCCGCGCGCGCAAACGGACCGCCACCACATCGCGGCCCAGCCGCACCACCGCCTTCTTGACCGGCTGGTGGTGGCTTCGATCGAGCGAGTCGGCGATGCGCAAAATGGTGGCCAGCTTGCGCACCAGCTGGATCTCCGAGCGCGACAGGCCAACCATGCCGATGTGAGCCGGATCGGGCGGGCTGCGCCGATGGTAGCGCGCCACCCGTGCCACCAGCTCGCGCTGCCGATCGGCCAGGCCCGGCAGATCGGCGTTCTGGATCAGATAATAGGCGTGCTTGTGGTGGCGCTGGTAGCTGACCGCGTGCCCGACATCGTGCAGAAGCGCGGCCACCTCCAGAAGCTCGCGCGCCGAGGCGGGCAGCCCGTGCAGCGGCGCCATCCGGTCGAAGAGCTCCAGGGCCAGGAAGGCCACCTGCCGCGCGTGGCGCTCGTCGAAGAAAAAGCGCAGCCCCATTGCGATGGCGGCATCGGCCAGCGAGTGATCGTCGCGCGGCGCGCGGCGGCGGCGCATGAGGTCGACCAAAAGGCCGTCGCGCAGACCGCCCTCGACCGCTGTGATGGCATGCAGGCCCAGGTGGTGGGCAAGCCCTTCCAGGATGACGGCTCCGGGCACGATGATGTCGGCGCGACGCGGATCGAACCGCTTGCGCCGGCCGTCGGGTCCCATGTCGGCCAGCTCCTCCACAGCCCGGCTGAGCTGGCGCGCGGTCGCGTGCCCGGTGCCCTCGGCGGCCGCGAATCCGACCACCGCCTTGATGGTGCCCGAGCTGCCGAGCGCGATCCGAGGCGCGCCCGCAATCCGGCGTGGCAGCGCCTCCCCGATCACCTCGCTGGCGTAGCCGCGCAGAAGTCCGAGCTGTTTGCCGCTGATCTTGCCGCTGGTGTCGAACAGCTCCGAGAGCCGGACCGCACCGAGCGCGAGCGTCCACAGCGCGGTCGGGCGCTCGCCGAGCGCGCTCGCCACCTCGGTCGATCCGCCCCCGATGTCGATGACCAGCGAGCGCGCGCCCGGCGCCTTGCCAAACAGGACGCCCACGCAGATCAGACGCGCCTCTTCTTTGCCCGACACCACGTCGAGCTCGAGGCCGGCCTCTTCGCGCACCCGGCGTATCACCTCGCCGGCATTCTTGGCCTCGCGCATTGCGCTGGTCGCGACCGCGCGCACCTGGGCCCGGTGGCGCCGGCACAGGGCAGCGTAGCGGCGCAGGGTCGAAAGCAACCGGTCGGCCACGTCACGCGGGAGGGTGCCGGTCTTGAACACCCCCTCGCCCGGTCGCACCGGGTCGCGCTCCTCGTGCAAGGTTTCCAGCGAGCCGTCGGGCAGCGGGCGGGCCAGCTTCAGGCGCACTGCATTGGCGCCGACGTCGATCGCGGCCAGAATCGGCTGCTCGGCGGCTGCCTTGACCACAACCCATCCCTCGCATGGCGCCGGTCTCGAAGCAATCACAAAGACAGCGCAATCACCGAGCCGGCCGACAGCGCGCCCAGGAGCGCGCCCGCCGCCACATCGAACGGATAGTGCACGCCCAGCACCACCCGGGAGGCAGAAACCGCAAGAGCCCATGCGCACGCGAGCGCCGCCCCCGCCGGCTCCAACGCCGACACGCTGACCGCGATCGCGAAGGCGCAGGTCGCGTGCCCGGACGGCATCGAGAACCGATCGGGCGGCGCGACCAGCGCATGCACCAGCGGACGCGCCCGCCTGCACAGTCGCTTGGCCGCCGAGAAGGCAACCAGAGCGAGAAGTGTCGAGACGGTCACCAGCGCGGCCGCACGGCCGGGACGCAGCATGAGCGCAAGGCCCAGCCCCGCCACGACCGTGGAGGTATCCCCGGTTCGGCTGACTGCGCGCATGATTCGCGACAAGGTCTGGCTGCGGCTGCGCGCCACCCAGTCGAGTGCGCGCGCGTCGAGCGCAGCGAGTCGGAACATCCACGAGGGAGCCGCACCGTGCGTGGTCTCCTGCATGTTTCCAAGATAGTCGATGCCTGTGAATATCCGGCTTCAGATGCGTGATTTTGTTGAAACATTCTTGTAAGGCGCTTTCCGATGGCATCCCGCGGCGGAAGTGTCACAATGTTTTCGCTTTTCCGACACAGTTCGACCAGTACCATCGTTTGGCTAAAAGCAAACCGAGGCGCCCGTGGACTCGCAGGATGCAAGACTCTTCATCAATCGCGAGCTGTCGTGGCTCAGCTTCAACGAGCGCGTGCTCGAGGAGGCGTGCGACGCCTCGCTCCCGCTGTTCGAGCGACTCAAGTTTTTGACCATCGTCTCGTCCAACCTGGACGAATTTTTCATGGTCCGGGTGGCCGGCCTCAAGCAGCAGCTCCTGGGCGGCGTGGTGGAGGCACCCGCCGACGGGCTTCTGCCGGCCGAGCAGCTGGCGGCCATCAGCGAGCGCGCGCATACCATGCTGGCCGACCAATACCGGGCCTGGCGCGGCGAGATTCTGCCCGGCCTGGCCAGCCAGGGCATCGCGATCGTCGATCCCAATGAGATGACGCCCGAGCAGCGAACGGCCGCGCGCGCGCACTTTTCGACCGAGGTGTTTCCGGCGCTGACCCCGCTGGCCGTGGACCCGGGCCACCCGTTCCCGCATCTGCGCAACAAATCGCTCAACATTGCGGTCATCGTACGCAAGGAGGGCGGGCGCCGGCGGGGTGTGCAGCGCGAGACGCTGCTGGCGGTGGTGCAGGTGCCGGCCATGCTGGCCCGCCTGGTGCCGCTGCCGAGCGCTTCCGGGCGGGCCTTCGCGCTGTTGGAAGCGCTGACTGCGGCCTACGTGGGTGACCTGTTCCCCGGCTACGCGGTTCGGCAGACCGCGCCCTTCCGCGTGACCCGCAACTGGGATCTCATGGTCGATGAGGAGGACTCGGAAGATCTCTTGTCGACCATCCAGGACGAGCTGCGGCGACGCGACCGGGGCGCAGCCGTGCGGCTCGAGATCGAGGCCGCGGCGGCGCCGGATCTCGTGCAGCGGCTCTCGAGCGTCCTACACCTGGGCCCGGCTGACGTGTATCCGATCGACGGGCCGCTGCAGCTGTCCGACCTTTCGGGGCTCACGGATGCGCGGCCGGAGCTGCGCGTGGACCCGCTGGTTCCGGTGGTGCCGCCGCTTCTGCGCCAATCCGACTCCATGGTCGGCGTCATCGCGCGCCAGGACGTGCTCTTGCACCATCCCTACGAGTCGTTCGATCCCGTGCTGCGCTTCATCGAGGAGGCGGCGAGCGACCCGGCCGTTCTGGCCATCAAGCAGACGCTTTACCGAACCAGCGGCGACAGCCCGATCGTGGCGGCGCTCTATCGAGCGGCCGAGAACGGCAAGCAGGTCACGGTTCTGGTCGAAATCAAGGCGCGCTTCGACGAAGCCAACAACATCGCCTGGGCGCGCCGGCTCGAGGAGAACGGGGTCCACGTCGTCTACGGGCTGATTGGCCTGAAGACGCACTGCAAGGCGGCGCTGGTGGTGCGGCGCGAGGGCAGCGGCATCCGGCGCTACGTCCACCTGGGCACCGGCAACTACAATCCGCAGACGGCGCGCCAGTACACCGACCTGTCGCTCT
Organism: Polyangia bacterium; assembly: GCA_035258845.1. Taxonomy (GTDB): domain Bacteria; phylum Myxococcota_A; class Polyangia; order JAHFDS01; family DATFWX01; genus DATFWX01. The sequence goes on from DATFWX010000218.1 coordinate 87,348, forward strand.
TGACTGCGCGCCCCGAGATTGCCGACGACGTCACCGCGCTGTTCAACGTGCTGACCGGTTACGCCGAGCCGCCGCAATGGAAGCGGCTGGCGGTGGCTCCCTTCGGCCTGCAGGAGCGCATCGTGTTGCTCATCGAGCGCGAGGCGCAGCGCGCGCGCGCGGGCGAACCGGCGCGCATCATTGCCAAGATGAACGCGCTGGTCGATCCGCTGGCCATTCGCGCGCTTTATGCGGCCAGCCAGGCCGGCGTCGAGATCGACCTCCTGGTGCGCGGCATCTGCTGCCTCAGGCCCGGGCTCGAGGGAGTATCGGAGCGCATCCGTGTGACCAGCATCGTGGACCGCTTTCTCGAGCACAGCCGCGTGTTCGCGTTCGGCGCCGGCGATCGGACCGAGGTTTTTCTGTCGTCGGCCGACTGGATGCCGCGCAACTTCGTGCGGCGCATCGAGGCCCTGTTCCCGGTCGAGGATCCAGCGGTACGACAGCGCCTCCTCGAAGAGGTCCTGGGTCTCGCCCTGTCCGACAACGTCAAGGCGCGTCGCCTGCAGGTCGACGGCAGCTACAGTCGCATCCGCGCCAACGGCGCCGCCGAGATCCGCAGCCAGATCATGATGCTCGACGCGGCGCGCCGGGCCGGCATCCCCAAGATCCCGGCCGAGCCGGTGATCCGCCACGCGGCCGCACCCGAGCCGCCCACAGAGTCGCAGGTCCGCCGCGCGGGCGCGTAGACCGCGGGCACGTAGACCGCGGGCGCGTAGACCGCGGGCGCGTAGACCGCGGGCCGCTGACGCAACCTGGCCCCTGAGCTGAGCCTTCACGACCCAGGACGCTGCTGACGCGCCCGCTTTTCGGAGCGTTCTCTTGTGTTCCGTTACCCATGTATCTAGTCGGACTTCGTTTGCCCTTGACTTTTGAGCAAGAGAGAGGATCATTGCCCTTAATCAAGTGGGCGTCGGGGGCTCGGGGCAGCAGAAGCAGCTGCCGTGAGCCGGGAGCGCTAGATGGAAGAGCCCGGGAGCCTGCAAGGGACTGTGCAGAGAGAGCCCGCAAAGAGAGCCGCACCGTGAGCACAAAGCCGAAGCGACGCGCGCCGCCAGCTCAGCAGGACCTGCGCTTCCCGAGCACCTGGGGCGGTCGGCGCCCGGGCGCCGGGCGGCCCCGTTCGCGCCTCGGTCCCACCATGGTCCCGCACCGAGCGCGGCCACTCCACAAGCGCGCCCACCCGGTCCACGTCACGCTCCGCTTGCAGCCCGACCTCGGCGCCAGCATCCGGCACGACCGATTCCGCGCGTTGCGCCGCCTGTTCACCGCCGCCACCAAGCAAACTTTCCAAGTGGTCCATTTCTCCGCGCAGTCGAATCACTTTCATCTCATCGTCGAGGCCGACGACAGCAACCGCCTCGCCCGGGGGATGCAGGGTCTCGCCGTCCGCCTCGCCCGCAGGATCAACCGCGTCCTGGGCCGCCGCGGCCGCGTGTTTCGCGAGCGCTACCACATGCGCGCGCTCACCTCGCCCCGCTCGGTCCGCAACGCGCTGGTCTACGTGCTGCAGAATTTCAAGAGGCATCGCATCCAGCTGACCCCGCCCGATCTGTGCTCGTCGGGCCCGTGGTTTGGCGGCTGGCGCGATGCGCTCGCCCCGCCGCCCCGGGCGCCCCCGCCGGTGGAGCCAGCGCGCACGTGGCTGCTCGCGATGGGCTGGAAGCGGCACGGCCTGATCGGCCTCGCCGAGGCGCCACGCGCGCCGGCTTGAGCCGAGTGCCCGCGCACCACCACGCGCGCCGGCTTGAGCCGAGTGCCCGCGCGCGCCACCACGCGCGCCGGCTTGAGCCGAGGGCCCGCGCATCACCACGCGCGCGCGCCCCGCCCCCCGGCTTGAGCCGGCGCCCCGCGCACCCGCGCAACCCCCACGCCCCCACACCCCCACACCCCCGGCTTGAGCCGACGCCCCCTCGCAAACCCGCGCCCCGCGCACCCGCGCCCCACACCCCAAACCCCACACCCCCGCACCCCGCACGCGCATCACATTTTCACCGAGAATTCGCGGTTTCGTGACCGCTCCTGCGCGGCTTTGTTGCGCGCGTCGAGTAGACCCTAGACATGCGGATCCGCACGCTGGCCCATCTTTCGGACCTGCACATCGGCGCATCGGCTGCCGGTGACCGCGCAGCGGAGGCGCTGTGTGCAGCTCTGTGCGCGCAGCGCGTCGACCATGTAGTCGCCACCGGCGACATCACGCACCGCGGACGCCGCAGCGAGCTCGATCGCTTCCGCGCATTGTTTGCGCCACTTCTTGCGGCCGGCCGGCTCACGGTCGTGCCCGGCAACCACGATCGCTGGAACGACGACATCTCGGATGCGCTCATGCCCGGTGCCCCCGTTCAAGTTGCAAGCGCGCCCGGACTCCACCTCGTGTGCGTCGACTCCTCGGGCCCCCACAATCGCTCGATCTGGATCAGCCACGGCAACCTGTGCGCCGCCACCATCGATCAGATTGCCAAGGCCCTCGAGCGCGCCCCCCGGGGCGCCCTCACGGCTCTGCTGCTGCATCATCACCTGGTGGCCCAGCCCGAGGAGTCGTCGCTCGAGCGCCTGGCGGCTTTCCTGGGCTGGCCCGACGTGGGCGAGCTCAACCTGGGCGCCGAGCTTCTGGCCCGCATCCGCGGCCGCTGCGATCTGGTCCTGCACGGCCACCGCCATGTCCCGCGCGCCCTGACCCCGTGGCCCGAGGACGCGCGGCCGCTCCACATGTTCAACGCGGGCAGCTCGACCGGGCTGGGCCGCTTTCGCGTGTTTGCGCACCTGCAGGGCCAGCTTCTGGGCGTCCCGACCTGGCGCAGCGCGCCCGCCTGCGCGCCCGCCCGCGCGCCCGCCCCCGCCGCCGCCGCCGCCGCGCGCCGCTACTCGTCCGCGAGGCTGGCCGCGAACATGTAGCCGACTCCACGGATGGTCTCGACGTAATCGCCCGCCGGCCCCAGCTTGTCGCGCAAGCGCTTGACGTGCGTGTCGATGGTCCGGCTGGTCGCTTCCGCGCTATAGCCCCACACCTCTCCCAGAAGCGATTCGCGCGATTGCACGCGCCCGCGCCGCTCGATCAGATGCAGGAGCAGCTTGAACTCGAGCAGCGACAGGTGGACCTCGGCGCCCTCGACCAGCACCCGATGCGCCTGCGGGATGACCTCGAGCTTGCCGATCCGGATGGGCGACTCTGCGCGCGCCTCGTCGGCTGCCTGAGGGCCGCTGCGCAGGCGGGCGCGGATGCGCAGCGCCAGCTCGCGCACCGAGAACGGCTTGGTCACGTAATCGTCGGCGCCGCTCTCGAAGCCCGACACGCGGTCGACCTCGCCCGCGCGCGCAGTCAGCATGACGATGGGGATGCGCGCGGTCGCCGGATGCGCGCGCAGGCTGCGACAGATCTCGACGCCGGGCAGGTCGGGCAGCATGAGGTCGAGCACGATGAGCGAGGGCCGCTCGCGGCGCGCCATCTCGAGCCCGCTCTCGCCCGTGCGCGCCTGCAACACCCGATAGCCCTCCTGCTGCAGGTTGTAAGCCACGACGTCAAGGATGTCCGGCTCGTCGTCGACGATGAGAATCGTGAAGTCGGACGGCCTAAACAGCTCCATGGCGCTCGCTCCCGCGTCCATGTCCTCTATCCCACCCTACGCCTGCACCATTCCAGTTTCGGTTTAGTAACAGTTTCGCAAAATTCGCAGAATTCGCACGTGCGGCCCGGGGGCGCTTCTAGTGTGTCTCATCCGAAACGTTTTGGTGACAGTTTTGTGGCAACCCGATTTCGGATAGCATGCGCGCCATGGCATACGGGCTGCTACCCCGCGATCTGACCTTCTTCGACCTGTTCGAGCGCCACGCGGCCAAGACGGTGGAGGGCTGCAAGGCCATGCTGGCGCTGCTCGAGAACCCGACCGACGTGGCAAGCCAGGCCAAGGCCATCAAGCAGATCGAGCACGAAACCGACGAGATCACCCACGCCTGTGTGGAGCGCCTGCACAAGACGTTCGTGACCCCTCTGGATCGCGACGACATCCACCGGCTCATCACGCGCATGGATGACATCATGGACTTCGTAGAGGCGGCGTCCGAGCGCTTCTGGCTGTACGAGGTTGCCGACGTGCGCTCGGAGGCCAAGGACCTGGCGCGGGTTCTGGTGCGCGCCACCGAGGTGCTGGCCGAAGCGCTGGCCGGGCTGCGCAACCTCAAGAAGGCCCAGCAGATCATGCGCGCCTGCGTCGACATCAATCGGCTCGAGAACGAGGCCGACGGCATCCTGCGGGCGGCGGTGGCGCGCCTGTTCCGTGAAGAGTCGGACCCCAAGCTCATCCTCAAGTGGAAGGAGATCTTCGAGCACCTCGAGAATGCGAGCGACCGCTGCGAGGACGTCGCGAACGTGATCGAAGGCGTGATCCTGGAGCACACCTAGCCTTGACGCCGCTCTGGTATCTCGTCATCGCGACCGTCGCGATCGCGTTTGCCTTCGACGTCATCAACGGCTTTCACGACGCCGCCAACTCGATCGCGACCGTGGTCTCGACGCGCGTGCTGTCGCCGCGGGTGGCGGTTCTCTGGGCCGCCTTCTTCAACTTCATCGCGATGCTGTTCTTTTCGCCCAAGGTGGCCGACACGATCTCGAAGATCGTCAAGATCAAGGCCGACGATCCGGGATTCGTTTACGTCGTGCTGACCGGGCTCATTGGCGCCATCGTCTGGGATCTGCTCACCTGGTGGTGGGGCCTTCCCACCAGCTCGTCGCATGCACTCATCGGCGGCATCGCGGGCGCAGGCGTCACCCACGCGGGCTGGGGCGTGCTGCGCATCGACAAGATCTGGCCCACCGTCAAGTTCATCCCGCTGGCGCCGCTCATCGGGCTCGCGATCGGGTTCGCGCTCATGCTGTCGGTCTATTGGATTTTTCGGCGCTGGAGCGCCGGCAGCGTCGATCGCTTGTTTCGCCGGGGCCAGATCCTGTCGGCAGCCGCCTACTCGCTGGGCCACGGCGGCAACGATGCCCAGAAGACCATGGGCGTCATCGTGGCCCTCCTGGTCGCGGCCGGTGTCATGGATCCCAAGACTCAGCTCACGCTGCGCAACCCGCACACGCTCTGGATCATTCTGGGCTGTCACGCCGCGATGGGCGTGGGCACCGCGCTGGGCGGCTGGCGCATCGTCAAGACCATGGGCATGCGCATCACCAAGCTACAACCGGTGGGCGGTTTCTGCGCCGAGACCGCAGGCGCGACCACTCTGTTCATGGCCACCCAGCTCGGCATTCCGGTGTCGACGACCCATACCATCACCGGCGCCATCGTCGGTGTGGGCGCGACCACCAAGCTGTCGGGCATCAAGTGGGGCGTGGCCACGCGCATCGTGTGGGCCTGGTTTGTGACCATCCCCGCGTCGGCACTGGTCGCGGCCGGCTGTTTTTCGTTGATCCGGCTCTTTCACTCTGGATTTTGATCAGGCCGCCGACGCGCGGCGCCCGCAGCTCGCCTGCGGCAGCGCCATCAGATCGGTCAGCATGTCATCCGCGCGCTGGTACCGCTCGGCCGGATTGCGGCGCAACGCACGCGCCACCACCCGCTCCAGCCGCTCCGCCATCCAGTCCGAGCGTCCGCTGCACAGACGCGGCACCTCGCACGAATGTTTGATCTGCAAAAGCTCGGGGCCCCATACGTTTGCAAAGGGCCGGTGGCCCGCGACCGCGCGGTATAGGATGCCTCCCACCGCGTATAGATCGGCCGCGTGGCCGAAGGAGGCCGCGCTGAGTTGCTCGGGCGCCATGTACGCGAACGTGACCACCACGTAGTCGTCGGCGCACGAGTGCGGACGTTGGGCCGAGCCGATCAGGCGTGCCGAGCCGAAGTCGATCAGGATGGGGCGCTTGTGGCCGCCGCCCAGCGGCTTGAGAATGACGTTGGCCGGCTTGAGGTCGCCATGCACGACGCCCGCGCGCTCGAGCGCGACCAGGGCGCGCAGAAGGTTGAATCCGAGGTCGCGGGCCTGCTCGACCGTGAGGCGGCGCTGCACGAGCAGCCGTGCCAGCGTCTCGCCGTCGACCAGCTCCTCGACCAAAAGGCGCCCGTAGCGCCGGTCGGTCATGAAGTCGACCCGACGCACCACGAAATCGCTGTAGATGCGGGCCAGCACCTCGGCTTCGCGCTCGAAGCGGGCGGCGATGGCGGGCGTGCTGGCGGCCCGGGGCAGCAGGCGCTTGATCGCAACCGCGCGCCGGCTGCGCATGTCGACGCCCGCCCACACCTCGCCGATCCCGCCCGACGCAATGCGCCGGTCGGCGCGATAGCTGCCGCCAAGGACGGCTCCGGGCTCGATGGGCAGGGCAGGCGCGAGCATTTTCTTGTTGGAGCCCGCGCCCGGCTACGAGGGCTGTCATACCCTCTACGACTGAGCCTCCAAAAGGTGACACCTGCCCGACGCATTTTCCGGGGGGAGCCAGGTGTCAAAGATTCAACAGGTTTCGGTGTGAATTCCCACCGTGACGCCAGAGTCACAGGTGGCGCCCGAGGCGCCCCCGCGGAAGACCCGATCCCTAGTCATGCGCAAGCGCACGGATGACGCGGATCTCCAGCGTGAGCCCGCACCGGCCGACTCGCTGGACCCCATCCGCCGTGCGTTGGTCCGCGGTTTGCTCCGCTCCCCGAGCAACAACCAAGGAGGGATGGCTCATGCGACCAATCGTGAGGGCACTGATGGTGACGGGTCTCGTGATGGCGCTGGCCCAGGGAGCGGCGCGCGCGGACGAGGTCGAGGGCTGGGTCGAGCGACCGCTCACTCTGCGGCCGGGCACCGTGCAGCCAACGCTGCTTCTGGGCATCACCAACATCAGCGACAACAACCAATCGTCGAGCGGCGAGTCGGTGAGCGCCGCGCTCGACGTCGGCGTCACGCCGATGCTGCAGCTGGGCCTTTATGCCAGCTTCCCGGTCAACCCGGCCGCGTTCGGCTCCGTGCTGGCGAACGCACAAGCGGCGCTCAGCGACTCGGCCGGCTTGCGGCTCGACCTCGGCCTGGTGCGGGAAACCGCGAACCTGGGTTCTCTCATCCAAGGGAGCACCAACCTGTTTACATTCGGAATCGGCGCGCCCATCAAGCTGCGACTGAGCCGGTTCGTGGCGCTGACCAGCGGTCGGCCGGGCGCGGCCGCATTCGGCCAGCCGCTGGCGGTCGCCATGGGGAGCTCAGGGGTCACGCTGGGCGCCAACCCGATGCTGTACGGCGACGATGTCTTCGGTCTTGTGGCCGACGACAATGGCCACGTAGACTACGTCGCCCACCTGCCGATTGGGCTGCTGTTGAGCCCGCACGAGCGCTTCGCGATCGGGCTCCGCACCGGCTTTCGCGCCGTGTTCCCGTCGCGTGGTGAGTGGACCAAAATGGTCCCGGTGGGCGCCGACGCGATGGTGAGCCTGGCCCGGAACTTCGACCTGGGCGCGTCGTTCGACGTCGCCGGCATCGTCGACGATCCCAACGAGTCCTACTTCGACTATCGGCAGATCTCGGTGTGGACGCAGGCGCGGTTCTAGCGAGTCCAGGTCCTGGTCAAGGATCCAACAAAACGCCTGGATTCAGGATGCCCTTGGGATCGAGCGTGGCCTTGGCGGCGCGCAGCGCGGCCGCGAACAGAGGCGGCCGCTCGCGATCGTACCAGGGCCGATGCAGCCGGCCCACCGCGTGATGGTGTGTGATGGTGGCGCCGTGGGCGGCCAGGGTATCGGCAGCCGCGCGCTTGATCTGGGCCCACTGCTCGAGCTCAGCGCCCGGCCGGCCCGCGGCCACGAACGTGTAGTAGGGCGCCGGCCCGTCGGGATAGACGTGTGTGAAGCGGCAGCTGAGGAGCCCGCCGCCGCACGCTCGCACGAGCGCGTCCTCGACCGCCGCGGTGACGGCTGCATGCAGCGCGTCGAACCGATCCCACGTGCACGCGGTCTCGAAGGTATCGACGAGGGCGCCCAGCGAGACCAGCGCGCTCTGCAGATAGGGGGCCTCCAAGAAAGCGCTGCGCCAGCTTCCGGCCGCGCCCTCGTGGCCGCTTTTCGCGCCCTCCTCGCGCAATACCGGGCCGCGCGGGCAGATGCCTCGGTGCGCGCCCGCAATCGCGAGCGCCCGCTCGAGCCAAGGCGCGAGCGGGTGATCGGCCGACTCGAAGCCGAGCAGCAGCACATGCGAGCCGTCGGCCGCCACCCGGTTGAGCAGAGCCTCGCGCTGATCGAGCAGCCGGCAGTTGGCCGGATACAAGCCCGCCTGCGCGATCTCGCGCACTGCCGCCACCGCGGCCTTGAGTTCGCGGAAGTGGACGCTCGCGCTGGCGCGCCAGCGCGGCCGCGCGTGCACGCGCATCCACGCCTCCGTGATCACGCCCAGAATGCCCTCGGAGCCCAGCACCAACCGGTCGGGGCCGGGCCCGGCGCCCGAGGCCGGGAGCCGGCGGGTTTCGTATAGCCCGCTCGGCGTCAGCATGCGCACCGACTCGGTCAGGTCGTCGATGTGGGTGTAAAGGGTCGCAAAATGTCCGCCGGCGTGAGTCGCGATCCAGCCGCCCAGCGTCGAGAACTCGAACGACTGCGGAAAATGGCGCAGCGTGAAGCCGTGCTGCGCGAGCTGCGCCTCCAGCCCCGGACCGGTCGCGCCGGCCTGGATGCGCGCCGCCCGCGAGACCGGATCGACCTCGAGCACGCGATCGAGCCCGCGCAGATCGAGTGAGATCGCGCCTCGATAGGTCGCTCCCTTTCCAAACGCAGGCTCGACCCCGCCCACCACGCTGGTCCCACCGCCAAACGGGATCACGGCCACGTTGTGGTCGGCCGCGAACGCGAGCACGGCCTCGATCTCGTCCTCGCTTTTCGGATGCGCGACCAGATCGGGCGCCGCCTCAAAGTCGCCCGCAAACCCGCGCACGAGGTCGCGAAAGCTCTTGCCATAGGTGTGGCCCACGCGCTCGTCTGCGCGCGCGCTCACGAATCCGGCCAGCGCGGGCGGCACCTCCAGGCGCGAACGCGGCACGGTGACCGCATCCAGGCTGGGCGGGTCGCGCGGCGCCAGCGCGAGCCCGGCTCCCCCGGTCAGCGCGCCCAGCTGCTGTGCGAGCAGGCGGCGCGCCTCGGCATCCGGAAACTTGTCGGCCCAGCCCCAGCCCCAGAAGCTCATCGCGCGCGCCACGCCGCAAGCTTACACTACCGGTCCATGCGGGTCCTGTGCGGAACCTCGGGCTACAGCTACACGCAGTGGAAGGGCAGCTTCTACCCGGACGATCTGCCGGCTGCCCGCATGCTGTCCTTTTACAGCGAGCGCTTCGCGACCGTCGAGATCAACAACACCTTCTACCGCATGCCCACGTCCAAGATGCTGGCGCAGTGGGCCCAGAAAGTGCCGCCCGGCTTCCAGTTCGCGCTCAAGGCCACGCAGCGCATCACGCATCAGAAGCGGCTCAAGGAGGCCGCCGAGCTGCTGGACTATTTCCTCCGCACCACGGCCGAGCTGGGCCCGCGTCTGGGGCCGACTCTGTTTCAGCTGCCCCCGCAGATGAAGGTGGACGTGCCGCGCCTGGCCGACTTTCTGGCGCTTCTGCCCGCGGGCACGCGCGCCGCGTTCGAGTTCCGCCACCCGAGCTGGTTCGACGACGCGGTCTACGAGGCACTGCGCGCCCGAGCGGCCGCGCTGTGCGTGGCCGAAGCCGACGAGCTGCAAACGCCGCTGGTCGCCACCACCGACTGGGGCTATCTGCGCCTGCGCCGCGCCGACTACGACGTGCCCGCGCTTTTCGCGTGGGCCGAACGGATGCGCGCGCTGCCGTGGGGCGACGTGTTCGTCTACTTCAAGCACGAGGACGAGGGCAAAGGCCCCCAGCTGGCGGCGCAGCTCACTTCGCTTTTTGCGGCGTGACCCGCCGGCCCAGCCGATCGAGCACGGCGGCCAGGTCGGGCTGGCCGCGCAGCACCCCCGCAAATGGATCCTCGCCCAGCCGCTCCATGCGCTTGGGCACGGTCAGGATGGTGAGCTTGCGCGGATCGAGCCGGCTTCCCACCTCGCTCCAGCGCAGGGGCGTCGAGACCGGGGCGCCCGGTTGCGGCCGCACCGAAAACGGCGCGACCAGGGTCTGCCCGTGGCGATTCTGCAGATAATCCAGATACACGCGCCCACCGCGCGACGGGATGTGACGAACGGTGGTCGCGATGTCCGGCAGCTCCTGCTCGAGCACGCGCGCCAGCAGCTGTCCCAGCGTGCGCGACTGCTCGTAGGTGCACTGGCCGCCCAGCGGGATCAAGACGTGCAGCCCCTTCTGGCCGCTCGTCTTCATGAAGCTTTCCAGCTCGATGTGCTCGCACAGCGCCCGCGCGGCGCGTGCCACCTTCACCACGTGCGCAAACGGCGCCTCCTTGGGATCCAGATCCAGGATGCACCAGTCGGGCGCCTGCAGCGCCGCCACCCGGCTCGACCACACGTGCAGCGGAATCGTCCCCAGGTTGATGACATAGAGCAGCGATTCCAGGTCATCGCACACGAAGTAGTCGATCTCGCGGGCCGCGTGCTCGCTCCAGATGCGCTCGGTGCGCACCCAGCCCGGCGCAAACCCGGGCGCGTCCTTCTGGAAAAAGGACTTGCCGGTGATGCCGTCCGGGTAGCGCGTCATCACGAGCGGCCGATCGCGCAGGTACGGCAGCAGCCAGGGCGAGATGACCCGGTAGAACTCGATCAGATCGCCCTTGGTGTAGCCCTCCTCGGGCCAGAACACTTTCTTGAGGTTGGTGAAGGGGATTTTCTTCTCCACGGCCAGCTCGGCCGGTCGGGGCGGCGGTGCCGCCGGCTCGTCCTGCGGCTCGATCGGGCGCGTGCACTCCTCGATCTTTTTGTCGTCGCGCAGGCGCAAGAAAGCCGGCTGGCGCAGAAGACCTTCCTCGGTCCAGTGCAGGTAGCGCACTTCTGCGATCAAGCGCGGCTCCACCCACACATGGCCGGGTCCGGTCGGCCCCGGCCCCGAGCAGGGCGGCGTCTTGCGGCGCATGCGATCGAGCTGGGCGCGCAGATCGGCCAGCAGCTGCGTGCTCAGGCCGGTGCCCGCCCGCCCCGCGTACCGAAGCTCGCCCGCTTCGCAGAAGGCCAGGTGCAGCGCGCCCAGCCCAACCCGGGTACCGGTGGGCTCGGTAAAGCCCACGACCACGAAGTCCCCGGTGCGCTGCACGCGGATCTTGAGCCAATCGGGCCGGCGCCCGCCCCGATAGGGTGCGTCCACCTTCTTGGCCACCATGCCCTCGAGCCCGCGCGCACGCACCTCGGCGTAAAGCTCCTGGCCCCGCTCCTCCACGTGATCGGCGAACCGGAGCGGGCCCACCCGCGGCAAAAGCTCGGACAGGAGCTCCTTGCGCGTGCGCAGCGGCAAAGGACGCAGATCGTAGCCACCGAACCCGAGCAGATCGAACAGATACAGCGTGGCCGGCGCATCCACCGCCCCGCGCGCAATGTCGGCCGCACGCTGCGCCTGCGCGCGTTTCTGCAGACCCTGGAAGGCCGGTTTGCCCTCGCCGTCGAGCACCACGATCTCGCCGTCCATGATGATCGACGTGTACGGCAGCGCGGCCAACGCGCGCGCGACCTCGGGGTAGCTGGCGGTGGCGTCGATGCCGTGCCGATAGCGCAGAAGGGGCTTGCCCTCCTCGCGCGCCGCGATCACGCGAAAGCCGTCGTACTTGAGCTCGAACAGCCAGCCCGGCCCCGAGAACGGCCGCTCGCGCTGCTCGGCCAGCATGATCTCGAGCTTTCTCGGATCCACCTTGCGCCGTTGTGCGCGCAGACCGGCCAGCTTCGCCAGCAGCTCACCCTCGCGGCTCTTGCCCTCGCGCAGCTCCTCCATGGTGAGCCCGGACAGCACCGATTCCTGCGGGTAGCTGGCCTCGGCGCCCGCGCGCGCCCAGCTGTCGTGATGCTTGATGAGCAGCCATTCCTTGGCCGGCGTCCTGCCCTGCGAGCGGGTGTGGCTGCCCTTGGTGCGCACGAGCGCCCAGCGGCCGCGCAGCTTGTAGCCCAGAAGGTCGAACAGCAGCTTGCCCTTTTGCAGGCCCGCCTCCGGATCCTCGGCCGGCATCCAGGAGCCGCGGTCCCACACGATGACCGCGCCCGCACCGTAGTTACCCTGCGGGATGATGCCCTCGAAGTCGGCGTACTCGACCGGATGGTCCTCGACCTCGACTGCCAGCCTCTTCTCGGCCGGATCGGGCGAGGGGCCGCGCGGCACCGCCCAGCTACGTAACGTGCCGCCCAGCTCGAGCCGGAAATCCCAGTGCAACCGGCGCGCGCCGTGCTTCTGAACCACGAACAGACGCGGGCGGGCGCGCGCGCCCTCGGCGGTGCCGAACGGCTCGAGCGTGCTTTCGGGCGAGCGCTTGGCCCGGTAGCGGTCCAGGCGATCAGGCATCCCCCCCTATTATGGCGGACCTCCGGGCTGCGCGGATGATCAGGGTGCGCACGGAGTTTGCGCTTATAATGTTGGTTATGCCTGCGCGATCCATTGGCTCTGGCACCGTCTCGTTCGGACTGGTGTCGATTCCGGTCAAGCTGTACTCGGCCACCCAGCCCTCGGCGGCCATCTCGTTCAACCTGCTGCACAAGAAGTGCGGCAGCCGGCTCAAACAGCAATACATCTGCCCCAAGGACGACAACGAAATCGTCGAGCGCGACGACATGGTCAAGGGCTACGAGTTCGCCAAGGATCGCTACGTCACCTTCACGCCCGAGGAGCTCAAGGCGCTCGAGGAGAAGTCGACGCAGGCCATCGAAATCTCGGAGTTCGTACCGCTCGAGAAGATCGATCCGGTCTATTTCGACCGCGCGTATTACCTGGGCCCCGACAAGGGCGGCGAGAAGGCCTACCGGCTCCTGTCCGAGGTCATGCAGCGCACCGAGCGGGCGGCGCTGGCCAAGTACGCCGCGCGCGGCAAGCAATACCTGGTCATGCTGCGCCCGTTGGAGGGCCGGCTCATCATGCAGCAGCTCCTGTACGCCGACGAGGTGCGCCCGTTCTCGGAGGTGCCCATCGAGAGCGCCGAGGTCAAAGAGCCCGAGCTCAAGCTGGCCATGCAGCTGGTCGATCAGATTTCCTCGGACACGTTCAAGCCCGACGCCTACGAGGACGACGTGCGCAAGCGCATCCACGAGCAGATCCAGCGCAAGGTCGAGGGCCAGGAGGTGCAGGTGGCGGCCGAGGCGCCGCAGCAGGCGCAGGTCATCGACATCATGGAGGCGCTCAAGGCCAGCCTGGCGCGCAAGCCGACCGCTCCCTCGGCGGCCGCAGGCGGCGGGCACGACGAAGAGCGCAAGCCGGCCAAACGGGCCGCGCGCGCGACCGAGCCGCGCGCCAAGGCTTCCAAGAAATAGCCGCTCTATGCTATTTCAGCCCCAGTGTGGGGCTATAGCGCGCGCGAAGTGGCGAAGATGCTGGATCTGTCGCCGGCCCAGGTGCGAAGCTACGTGCGCTCCGGGTTTCTCGCGCCCGCGCGCGGATCGCGCGGCGAGATGCGCTTCTCGTTCCAGGATCTGGTGCTGCTCAGAACCGCCAAGGGGCTTCTGGCCGCACACGTGCCCACCCGGCGCGTGCGGCGCGCTCTGATCCGGCTGCGTGAGCAGCTGCCCGAGGGGCGCCCGCTCTCGGGCGTGCACATCACGGCCGAGCAGGGGCGGGTCGTGGTGCGCGACGGCGCGGCAGCCTGGCAGCCCGAGTCAGGACAGGTGCTGTTCGACTTTGACGTGGCCGATCTGGCGCGCGAGGTGGCCCCGCTGGCCCGGCGCGCGGTCGAGAACGCGCCGGCGGAAGGCACGGCGGCGCTCGATGCCGACGACTGGTACGCGTGGGGCTGCGAGCTGGACGAGGTGGCGCCCGAGGAAGCGAGCGCGGCCTACCGGCGCGCGCTCGAGCTCGACCCAACGCACGTCGATGCGCTGATCAACCTGGGCCGGCTGCTGCACGAGGCGGGCCAGGTGGGGGCCGCGGAAGCCCACTATCGACGTGCCCGCGCCCGCCGACCCGATGACGCGACCGCCTGCTTCAATCACGGCGTGGCGCTCGAGGATCTGGGCCGCCTGGCCGACGCCATTGCAGCCTACGAGCGCGCGCTGGCGTGCGACCCCGATTATATGGATGCGCACTACAACCTGGCACGGCTCTACGAGCGCCTGGGCCGCCAGACCGCAGCCATCCGCCATCTCAAGGCCTACCGCCAGCTCACCCGGTGAGCGAAGGCCGAGCGGTCTCTTCGCACCCACGGCGCTCTGCACAAAACTTGGTGAGGTCCAGCTTGGTGAGGTCCAGAATGTAGGATAACCTGGGCGCACGTTGCGGTGCCGGCGGTGCCGTGAATTGTCACCGCGGAGACGGAAAG
>DATFWX010000219.1:0-3377 GCA_035258845.1 Polyangia bacterium
CGACCTGCCGGTCGCGTTCGTGCGCTCGGCGGCCCCGGCACCGAGCGGTCTCACCTATTTCGGCACCGGCGACCAGGGCGAGCTGTGGGTGTACGAGAAGGGCAAGCTGCGCAAGCTGGCCAAGCTGCCGGAAGCGATCGAGGTGACGGCGCTGGCCCTGGGAAACGACGGCACCCTGTATGCGGGCGCAACGCCGGGCGGGCGCATCTTTGCCTGGAAAGGCGGCTCGCTCAAAGAGATCTGCAAGCTCGAGGCCGATCACGTGTGGGCGCTCGAGTGGGACGCCGGCAAAAAAACCCTCTACGTGGGCACGGGCGCGCAGGGCCGACTCTACGCGGTCGACGTGCAGAGCGGCAAGCCGCGCCTGCTCTGGGACTCGGGGCAGAAGCACCTGCGCTCGCTCCTGCGCGACGAGAGTGGCGCGCTGTGGGTCGGCACCAGCGACGAGGCCATCCTCTACCGGGTGACGCCCGATGGGCGCGCGCGCGCGGTCCACGACTTCGACGGGGAGGAGGTGCGCGCGCTGGCGCGCCAGGGCGCCACCCTGTTCGTGGCCGTCAACCAGTTCGAGAAGGCGCCCGGTACGGCCACTCTGCCGCCGCTGCCGGGCGGCACCAAGATCGCGCTGCCTCCGGGCGGGGCCCCGGGCGCGCCGACGACCGCGCATCCGCCGCCGGCCCCGACCGCCGGCCAGCGCAAGGGCAAGGGGGCCGTGTACCGGATCGATGCCGACGGACGCATCGAGCAGCTGCACGCGCTCGGTGAGGGCTACTTCACGATGCTGACCGTGCAGAGCGACGGTGCCGTGCTGGCCGCCAGCGGCACCCAGGGCAAGGTCTATCTTCTCAAACCCGACCGCACGGTGATGACCGCGTTCGATTTTCCCGAGCGGCAGGTGCTGGCGGTGGTGTGGACCGCCTCGCCCAGGCTTTTGGCCACCGGTGACGCGGGCGCGGTGTACGAGCTCGAGAGCGGCCCGCCCCGCGAGGCCATCTACACGTCCAAGGTTCTCGACGCCGAGTTCCCGTCGCGCTTTGGCAATCTGCGCTGGCACGGCGCCGGCGAGGTGCGCATCGAGACCCGCAGCGGCAACACCTCCAAGCCCGACAAGACCTGGAGCGGCTGGCAGAAGCCCGCGCGCGTGGACAAGCTGGGCGACGGGGGGTTGGTGCGGGTGGCCAGCCCGGAGGCGCGCTATCTGCAGTTCCGGCTCTTACTCGGGAGCGCGGCCACCGTGCGCGACGCCCAGATCTTCTACCTGCAGCAGAATCAGCGGCCGCGCGTGACCGAGATCCTGGCCGGCGAGGAGCCGCGTGCCTCGCCGCCCGCCCCGGGCGGAAGCCCCCTCATCGCGGCGCTGGGCGGCAGCGCGGGCTCGTCCTCGAGCACGCCCTCGCCCGCGACCTCGGGCCGCATCCGCTCGCCCATCGTGAAGCTGCGCTGGAAGGTCGAGAATCCGGATGGCGACGAGATCATCTACCGACTCTGGTTCCGCGAGGAGAGCGAGATCAATTGGAGGCCGCTCGGCGGAACCGACCGCGAGCCGCTCCTGAAAACCGAGTACGACTGGAACACGGAGGCGGTTCCAGACGGCAACTACGTCGTGCGCGTGGTGGCGTCCGACGAGCGCGCCAATCCGAAGGAGCTGGCGATGGAGCATGCTCTGACCTCCCAGCCCTTCCTGATCGACAACCGCAAGCCCGAGGTGGTGGACCTGCGCGTGCAGTACCCGTACGCCTCCGGGCGCGCGCGCGACTCCTTCTCGCCCATCCAGGACCTGGCCTGGTCGCTCGACGGCGGCGAGTGGCAGCTGTTGGCGCCATCGGACGGCTTGCTCGACGACCTGGTGGAGGCGTTTTCGTTCAAGCTCCCGGCCGGCCTGGCCCCCGGCGCTCACACGCTGGCGGTGCGCGCCGCCGACGCAGCCGACAACCTGGGGGCAGCCCAGGTGACCTTCCGGGTCAAGTAGTCACTCGGCGGCCGGCTCGCAGTCGTGGAAGCGCCCGTAGTTGACGGTCAGCCGGCCCTCGCTCGAGCGGCTCAGGATGTCGACGAAGCGTGCGCCCCACCGGAGGTCGCTGTGGTCGTAGTTGTAGCGCGCGTGCACGGTTTGCGACAGCGTCTCGTCCACGCCCAAGAGTGACACGATGACCTGGGTTTTTGAGGCGGCCAGCGACTCGGCGGTCTGGCCATAGAGCGGGCTGTGCTCTTCGATCCGATGCACCGCCGTCCAGGTGATTGCGAAAAAGGCCGCCGAGCTGCGCTGAAGGTGCAGATCGTGGAAGCGCCGGATGGCCTCCCCTTCGGGCGTGGTTTCGTCGCGCAACATCGACAGCCGGAGGTGCGCATCCACGATCTGGTTGCGGCGCGCGTTGGCGACCCGGAACATGAGGCTCTGCACGCCGTCGCGGCGCGAGATCACCGCCACCCGGCTGAACAGCACGCGCGCCGTGGGCCGCGAAAATTTCGCGAAGATGAGGCCGGTCGCCATCGCGAAGCCGAGCAGCCCGCTCAGAGCCTCGACGGTGACCAGAACGTGGCCATACAGCGTGGCCGGCGCCATCTTGCCGTAGCCGATGGTGGCCATGGTCTGCACGCTGAAAAAGAAGGCATCGCTAAACGATCCGGGCCGGGCGTTTTCGATGGCGTTGCCGGGCCACCAGTACAGGAGCGCGAACACGAGGTTGGTGGCCACGTACCCGACCACGATGGCGCCGATGAGCTGGCGCCAGCTGGTGGTGAGCAAAAAGTGGTAGAGGTCGCCCAGCGGTTGGTGCCGGTAGCCAATGCGCTCGACTGCAAAGGGGAGACCGGGCGGCGAGGGCCGGGGCCGGGTTTCGGCGGTGGTCACGGCTTCACCAGCGGGCGCAGCCACTGGTCGAGCGTCTTTCTGTCGACGGTGTGGCCGATCCGCTTCTGGACCTGCCGACCGCTGGCGTCGTAGACGAACGTGCTCGGCAGCGCGCCCGTCCAGCTCGGATCCACCACCGCCATGATGCCTTCGGCCGGGCCCGGATCGGCGCCCACCACCAGCACCTCGCTGAAGGGCCCGCCAAAGCGAGCCAGCGTGCCTCGGACCGGCGCCAGATCCTTGGTGTCGTCGGCGGACACGCTCAGCATGCGCACGCCGCGCCCGCGCCAGGCCCGCGCCGCCGCCACCAGATCAGGAAACTCCTCCACGCAGGGCGCGCACCAGGTAGCCCAGAAGTTGACCACGAGCGGGTGGCCGCGCTGTGCCGCCAGCGCAGCACGCAGCCCGGCCGCGTCGACCACGCGCGGCTCGGCCGGCCGCTCGGAAGGAGCCGCCGGCGCACGCGCGCACCCGGCCACAAGGGCCGCCGCGGCGACGACTACGGTCTTTTGATGGAGCAGCCGAA
>DATFWX010000220.1:0-4269 GCA_035258845.1 Polyangia bacterium
CACTGCGGATGCGCTTCCAACCCACTCGCCAGCCCCCCCAGGTACGCCTCCATCCGCGCGAGCGCCATCGCCGCCCCCTATCAGTGATCTTACCCCGCCCCAAAGCCCGGAGCAGCGGAGTCGCCCACGTGGGGACCAAAATCCCAGGGACGTGAAGAAGCCCTTCGCAATATCAACCAGTTAGACCCAAAGCCGATGGTCTGCCGGTTGCAAGGAATAGACCGTCATGCGGACCTACGGGCTTCTTGTACTCTTGCTTGTGGCCGCGCAGGGTTGCAGCCCCGAGGCTGTGGGCCCGACCGGGCTCCAGGTGTTTCCGACCCAGCTCTATACGGGCGTGGACGACGGTGGCGGGCATTACGTGGTGCCGGTCGCCGCCCGCGGCGAGACCGGCCTCATGTGGAACACGGCCGACACCTCGCGCATCATGATCATGGGCACCGATAACGGCGCCATGGTGACCGCGCTGCGGGCCGGGCACGCACAGATCGAGGTCGACGCCAACGCCAGCAGCAGCGTCTCGGTCTCGATTTCAGTGCAGTCCTACACGGCCGCGCAGCGAGCCGCTGGCGAGGAGGCGGTGGGCCGGATCGGCTGCCAGCGCACCTACTGCCACGATGCGAATGGCCCCGACTTTACGCCCTCGGGCATCGGCCGGTATGCCGATCTCGATCTGCAGGCCTGGATCCTCTACGGCAAGAGCCTGCGCAACGGAACCACCGTGCAATTCCACATGTGGCCACTCACGCTCACCGAGCAGATGGGGATCGTGGCCTATCTGCGTTCGCAGGCGCCCCGAGGCATGCCCGCGTTCTGAGCCCCCCCACTCGCCGCTAGAAAGGATGTCTCGCAGCGGGCGTGGAGCGCGTCGATCCGCCGCGCGCCCGCGCCGCCAGCCATCCGTCCACCTCACCCAGCGACTGCGAGCGACCGGCCCGGGCATAGGCGGCGCGCGCTGCCTGCGCGAGCTCCTGGGCGCGCGACCGATCGGCGTTGCGCTGCCACAACAGCTTGGCGAACGCGAAGCGCGCGTCGGCCAGCTCGAGCGTCTGCTCGGGCTTGGCCTGCAGAAGCACGACCGCGCGCTGGAGCATCCGGCTGGCTTCGTTCGACTGCCCCAGGGCCGCCGCCGCCTTGCCGAAGCGCAAGAGATCGGCGGCGTCATTGCCCAGACCGGCCGCCGCTTCCCGCTCCAGACCGGAGGCGACGATCTCGAGCTGCGGCACGGCCTCCCTTCGCCTGCCCTGTCCCTCCAGGACCTCGGCCAGGCTGAGCGCATCATCGATGGTCTCGGGATGATCCGGCCCCGCCGTCCGATTGCGGATCTCGATTGCGCGCCGCAGCTGCACCTCCGCGAGCGCGAGCCGCCCCAGCGCCTTGTAGTCCTGGCCGAGATTGCCGTGCGCCATGGCTGCGTCCGGGTGCTCGGGGCCCTCGACCTTCTCGACCATCGCGAGCACGCGCGTGTGATAGGCCAGCGCTTCCTGCCAACGCTTTTGCGACTGGAAAACCAGCCCGATGTTGTTCAAGCACAGGGCCACGCCCGGGTGCTCGGGCCCTTTGGTGTGGCTCAGAATCTCGCAGGCTCGACGGTGATCCGCGAGCGCCTCGGCGTATCGACCCAGCCTGCGCAGCAGCACGCCTTCGTTGTCGAAAAAGCTGCCCAGGTTGGGATGATCGCCCGGAACCGCGGCCTGCCAGATCGAGATGGCACGCTGCTGATGACGCAGCGCCTCGTCGTAGCGTCCCATTTCCTTATAGAGGAGCGCGAGGTTGTTTTCGGCCTTGGCCACATCCGGATGGGCTTGGCCCAGGGTCTGCTCGCGAATCGCGATGACGCGACGGTAGTACCCCAGCGCCTCCTGATACTTGCCCAGAGATAAATAGGTCCCGCCGAGGCCGCTCAGAGGAACTGTCACGTCCGGATGATCCGGTCCCACCTGCTTCTCGCGCAGCTCCAGCGCACGCTGAAGGTGCGCGGCCGCCTCGTCGTACTTGCCCTGTGCGCGCGCAACCAGACCCAGGTTGTTCTCGAGTCGCGCCAGAAGCTCCTGGTCCTGCCCCAGCCGCTCCACGGTGGCGGCCGCCTGGCGCGCCATGAGGCGTCCCTCGTCATGGCGCGCCCGACTGAATCCGACCACCCAGACCAGGCGGATCCAGGCGTCCGCCTTGGCGCGGTCATGGCGGCCGGCTTCCGCGCTGAGCAGCGCTTCCTCGAGGGTTTGCTGGGCCTGCTGGGCGTCCCCCGCCTTGTCCTCTAGATCGCCGCGCAGCGCGAGCGCCTCCGCCCGGAGCGGCGCATAGCGCAAGGCTTCGGCATCGGCCGCCACCTTTTTCGCCAGCGTGAGGCCCTGCGCGTAGCGTCCGGCGTCGCTCTCGGCCTTGGCCTGCGCCAGCTGGCGCCGCAGCTGATCGACCTTGCGCACCGACTGCGGGTCGCTCGGCGGCGGCACCGGCGCCATCAGGGCGGCCGCATTGGCGCAGTCCGACAGGCTGGTCAGCGCGCCCGCAGCCTGCACCGCTCGCTCGGTCACGGCCGGCTCCGCGTGGGCCAGAAGGTCGACCAGCGCGCGCAGCTCCTCGAGCCGACTGTCCAGGCACTGCATGCGCAGGTCGAGCAGCTCTTCGGACTGCTGGGCGCGCAGGCGCGTGGCCTCGCAGGCCTGGCGGCGCATGGTTGCCCAGGCGTCGGAGTAGGCGTTGAGCGAGCGCTCGACGCTGCGCCAGGCGTCGTCGGCGTAAGGCCGGCGACTGGCGCCAAAAGCCTCTCGGACCGCAGCGCGGCGCGGGGCATCCCAGACCCCGGCCAGCTTGCGCTCGGCCCCCGAGCACAGAAGAAGCCGGCTCCGCGTCGCATGGCGATAGCCCCACAGGCCCACGACCAGGGTCGCCAGCACCAAGCTGGCCAGCCCCCACCTCAGCACGCGCGCACCCCGATCGCGGCTGAGCAGCCCAAGCAGCTCATCCATCGACGGATGGCGCTCGGCTGGCCGGTCCGAAAGCCCACGCACGACCGCCCGCCGCAGCCAGGCCGGCACGCGGCTTTGCGCGGGCGGGGCGGCCACCCGCCCGCTCTGCACCGAGGCCACCAGCTCGGCGACGGTCTCGCCGGCAAACGGGCGCTGGCCGTAGAGTCCCTCGTACAGCGCGGCGCAGAAGCTGAACTGGTCCGAGCGGGCATCGGCAGGCTCGCCCCGGTATTGCTCGGGCGCGATGTAGGCCGGCGTCCCGACCAGCGTGGTCGATTGGGTCAAGGTCAGGCTGGCCGCGGCCGGGCGCGCCGGAGTGGGAGCGGACGCGGGCGCAGCCGACTGCGCGCTGGCCTCGACGGCGCGCGCGAGACCAAAATCGGTGACGCGCACGCGGCCGTCCTTGCCCACCAGCACGTTGTCGGGCTTGAAGTCGCGATGAATCAGCCCGACCGCGTGCGCGGCTGCCAGCCCGCGGCCCGCGGCAACGAAGAGCGCGAGCACCTCGCGCCAGGGGCGGGCCTTTTTGCGCAGCCACTTCTCGAGCGTGCAGCCATCCACGAACTCCATCGCCAAGAAGGCCTGCTCGTTGACCTCACCGATGTCGTAGACCGAGATCACGTTGGGGTGCTGCAGCCGCGCCATCGCCTGCGCTTCCCGCAGAAGGCGGGCGCGCGCATCCGCCTGCGCCGGCGCCTCGGCGTCCGGACGCAGAAGCTTGAGCGCAACTCTCCGATCGAGCTGGGAGTCGTAGGCCGTGTAGACGACTCCCATGGCACCTTCGCCGAGCCGCTCGATGACCAGGTAGCGCCCGAAGCGCGCACCGGGTGGAATGGTCGAAAGGCTGCCCCCGGTGGCCCGCGCCAGCTCGGCGATCACGCGCCGGCAGTCCGCACAGGCGTCGATGTGATCTTCGATTTCAATCTGGCTGCTGCGCGCGAGCCGCCCATCGATGTACTCGAGCACGACCGTGGGCTCGGGGCAGGTCACACGGCAAACTATACACGAACGCGCCCCGCTCACCCCTCCGTGAGCACACCGAAGGAGGGCGCGGGCGAGAAGCTCCCGCTGCAGTTGCAACCGCTACGCGTATTGACCCGGATGAAGCCGAGGCCACCGCCGCCGCCACCTTCACCAACCTGCTCGATGCTACCGAAGCAGCCCGACACCGAGTCGGCCGACTGGCCGCTCTGAGCAGCCGCGTTCTGGCGCGCCCCGTCGCCGCCGCGGCCGCCGCGGGTGTATCCGCCCAGCACGCAACCGTGGCCGTCGTTGCCGAGCCCACCCGCTGACGCCGCCA
>DATFWX010000221.1:0-16859 GCA_035258845.1 Polyangia bacterium
GACTCGGTTTTATCGGGCGCGAGGACCTGGAGTCGCTGGCGGTCGAGTATCAGCGCAAGCGCGAAGCGCCCGCCGTCGCCTGATACCAAGCACTGAAACCACAGAGAACACAGAGAACACAGAGGATTGAAAGGTCCATGGGATTGGCCTCCGTGCAACGAGCTGGAGCCATTCTCCTTCTCTGGGCTCTCCGTGTTCTCTGTGGTGAAATGCGCGGCGTTAACGCTTGTGGGCGGGTGTGGCCAGGGGCTCCCAGCCCTTTTGCGCGTTGGCGGGGCGGCCCCTGGGCACGTGCTCCGTTGGCTCCGCGCTGACGTGCGGTGAAAGCGGCAGACCGGGCGCAAGCTGGAGACCGGGTGGAGTGATGCCCACCGGACCGGCCGCCACTCCGGACGACTGCGCTCGATACTTCATGAACGCGGGAATGGCCACCGCGGCCATCACGCCCGCCATGGCCGCGCCCATCATGGTGCCCTGCCCGCCCCCTCCTTCGGACGCGGTCACCTGGCGAGCGCGCCGACCCGCCCGCGACTCGGGCCACCGGGTTGCGATCTCCTTCATCATGGCTTGGTAGGCCTCCTCGTTGCCGGCCTGTCGCTTTTCCCAAGCCGCTCGGTATTTCGCAGATGCCTCGGCGTCCCCGGCCAGCCGCGGCCGGCACGCCGGCCCCGTCGTCACTGCAACCAGCAAGAGAACGCTTACCATTCCGGGTTTCATTCCACCCTCACATCAGCGTGAGCTGATACAGGAAGCTGAGGCCTTCGTTTCCCACGTCGAACGTCATGGTCCCGTCGTACAGGAGCTCGCTCAGCGTGACGTACTCCTTGAACGCCTCGGGCACGTCGGGATGGATGCGCGACCATTCGCCCAGCATGGCATCCCACTTGTCCTTGCCCATCCCCGAAAGCGGATTCTCGGACAGGCCCCATATCACGAGCGGCGCCTTGGATTCGAAGGCGCGCCGCGCCTCGGGTGTGAGCAGCTGGCCCAGGAAAGCCTCGGGCGATTTGCCGACGCCGGCCGCCAGCTTCTCGATGCTGGCCCGATCGAACCCCAACACCAGCCCGCCCGGCACCGTGGTCATCTCCACCGTCAGATGATCGAACCCGACCTGAGACGTCTGATCGGGCGGCACATCCATGCTGTAGCTGTAGCAGGGCCGTCCGGCCACCGTGTCCGTGGTGTGGCGGATCTTCCAGCCGGTGGCGTCGAGCGCCGACTGCACGGACGCCAGGCCTCCCGACGCCAGCGCGTCCAGCCGCTCGGCCACCCGACGCGTGGTCGCATCATCCCGCGTGCCCAGCACCCAGGCCCCACCCAACCCACTCCATCCGAGGCCGGTGAGCGGCCTGCCCTTGCCGTACCCATAATTGAGGAACAGCATCTCGCCGGTCAGGTTGCTGACCACGTCCTTCTCGAGATCGAGACCGGTCGCCATCATGAAGCCGCCGGTGACCTGATCGAGCGTGCTCTTTTCCAGGTCCTGCCTGGCCAGCGTCCACAGTTGGCGCGCCGACACGTACATGCGGCCCAGACCGTGCGCGTCCGCGCCTGCGCCCAGAAGACTCCGGGTGCCGGGCTCAGGCTGGAGATACTTCACCAGCCGATCGCTATCGGGATTGGCATAGAACCCGTTCGCAACGATCTGCTGCTCACCGAGCGATACCCCGGTGAACAGGCTCTTCGAGTGCGCAAAGTATTGGTCGGAGGCGTCCGCGTTCGATTTGTTCTCGCGCAGGCCTTTGGCCGCTGGCCCCTGATCGAGCGCGAGGAAGAGCCCGATCTCGCCGCTCAGCGGGCGGGCCGGCACCTCCTTGGCGATCCGCGGCCAGAGCGAGCTCGTCGCGGCGCCGGCCGGCACAAAGCCCGGATCGGCGCACGCCAGCCATTTGCCCTGTGAGTTGCAGCGCACGCTCGACTTGCCGTTCTTTTCGAGCACCTTCTCGATGGTCGCCTTGGCGCGGGCCGCATCGGTGGGCACGAGCAGCAAGAGGGCTTTGTCCTCGTCCAGCATGAACAGCCCCATCGGCTGCCCGACGTCGATGCCCTGCTGACGCCACGCCTGCGCATCGCTCAGATCGAAGCCGAGCTCCTGCTTGGCCGCGTCCAGCCCCTGCTCGATGTACTTTTTGCCGACCGGCCCGCTCTCGGCCACGCCCCGAAAGGCCTGCAGGCGCGCCAGCGTGTGCTCGGGATCGGCCAAGATAAGGCCAAAAAACGCGCCCGCCGGCGCCAGCGAGAGGATCTCGCGCTGCCGCGGCGTATAGTCGGCGACCGCCAGGCCACCGGGCTGCGTGCCGCACGAAACCAGGAGTGCGAGCAGCCCCAGCGTAACGGCGCTGCGCGTGGTTGGGGTCCGATGTGCGATCATCCGTCCCTCCGCCGAGTCAGGTTCCCTTAGACGCGCGGCGCAGGCGGGAGGCCTCGATGAGCGCCTGGTCTTCGGGGTCATACGCCTCCTTATACTGCGCGGGCGGCGGGGATTCCTTCCCAGTTTCGGGATCTTCAGAATCCTCCTCGGGGATCAAGGCCTTGGCCAGCTTGACCAGCTTGCGTCGCATGCGCACGGTCTCCCAGCCGTCGAGTCCCCGCAAGAGCGAGATCCAGGCTGCAACCGCAAAGTCGGCCACCGTGGGCTCCAAGCCCACCAGCCAGCCGCTGGGAAGCAGCGCACCCTCGACATAGTCGAGCACCTCGGCCAATCGAGTCAGGTGGCGACCGGGATGCCCGAACGACAGGCGGGGACCATACTTGCGCGCCATGTCGAGGCGCAGGGTTCGCGACAGCACCGCAAAGAACAGGTCCTCACCCGCATCGTCACGCGGATAGGCCGCGCGCATCTGCGCCGCCACCCGCTGGAAGTTGTTCTTCATGAGCCAGCGCACCGGCTGCACCACGTGCGGCAGCCCTTCGTCGGCCCACTCTTCGAGCAGCTTGGCGCGCGCGCGCTCGATCGGATCGGCGGGCAGAATCGGCCGCTCGGGATACTTCTCGTCCAGGTAGGCCAGGATGCGGGTCGAGTCGGCGATCACGCGGCCCGCGTCCTCGAGCACCGGGACCAGCACCTGGCCCGATTTCGCACGCAGGATGCGGCGGCGGGCCGGGTGGATGATCTGCTCACGAAAGGAAAGACCCTTCCACCGCAGTACCGCGCGCACTTTGGCCGCGTACGGAGAGATGTTGTAGCTGTACAGGACCAGCTCGGACATGGGGCGCATTATACCGACCGCGGCCGGCTAACCCAGCCCGAACTTTTCCATGCGCCGATACAGAGCGGCGCGCGACAGACCCAGCGCCTGCGCCGCCCGCGACACGTTGCCCTTGTGCTCCTTGAGCGCGCGCTCGACCATGGCCCGCTCCAGCTCCTCGAGCGTGCACTCGCCGAGCGCGTCCACTCCCAACGCGGGGCCGGCGCCGTCGCCTGCCCGCAGCGGCAGCTCGCGCATCGAGATCTTCTCGCCGCGCGCCAGGATGACCGCGCGCTCGATCACATTCTCGAGCTCACGCACGTTGCCGGGCCACTCGTAGTCGAGCAGGGCCTGCTTGGCATCGTCGTCGAAGCCGGTCACGGGCTTGCGATTCTTGGTCGCGAAGTTTTTCAGGAACCGCTCGGCCAGAAGGAGGATGTCCTCGGCTCGCTCGCGCAGCGCGGGCATCTGGATCTCGACCACGTTGAGCCGGTAGTACAGATCCTCGCGGAAGCGGCCGGCGGCGATCTCGGCTTTCAGGTCGGCGTTGGTGGCCGCCACCACGCGCACGTCCACCTTGCGCGTGTGCGTGGAGCCGAGCGGCTCGAACTCGCCCTCCTGCAGCACCCGCAAGAGCTTGACCTGCTGGGCGGGCCCGATGGTGCCGATCTCATCGAGAAACAGGGTGCCGCCGTCGGCGACCGCAAAGCGGCCCGGCCGGTCCTCGCGCGCATCGGTGTACGCGCCCTTGACGTGGCCGAACAGCTCGCGCTCGAACAGGCCCTCGGGCAGCGCGCCCACGTGCACCTTGACGAAGGGTTTCCCCTTGCGCGCGCTGTTGGCGTGGATCGCGTGCGCAATCAGCTCCTTGCCGGTGCCGGGCGGCCCGGTGATGAGCACGGTAGCTTCGGTCGGCGCCACGTCGGCCACCATGCGCAGGAGCTCGACCATGCGCACCGACGAGCCGACGATCCCTGAAAAGTCGTTCTGCCGATCGAGGTCGGCCCGCAGGACTCGATTTTCCTCGCTCAGAAGCCGGTTGGCGCGCCGCGCGGCCCGCAGCTCGATATGGGTCCGACAGGCATGGAGCAGCCGCTCGTTGTTCCAGGGCTTGGTCACATAGTCGCGCGCGCCCAGCTTCATGGCCTCGACCGCGCGGTCGACTGTGCCCCAGGCGGTCATCAGAATGACCGGCAGATCGGGATCGGC
The DNA here is from genome assembly GCA_035258845.1 of Polyangia bacterium. Classification (GTDB taxonomy): domain Bacteria; phylum Myxococcota_A; class Polyangia; order JAHFDS01; family DATFWX01; genus DATFWX01. Next base: position 4,398 of record DATFWX010000221.1, read on the forward strand.
CTGCCGAAGCAGCTTCAGGGTCTCGATGCCCTCGGCGCCCGAGGTGGTGTCGCGGGTGAAGTTCATGTCGAGCAGCACCAACTCCGGCTCCTCGCGCGCCACCGCCTGTGCCACCCGCGCGGGCTCGGTCAGCGCCACCACGCGCCAGCCTTCCTGCTTGAACAAAAAGCGTAGCGCGTCGATCACCGCCTGGTTGTCGTCGACCACGAGAATTGCGTGTTTAGTGTTCACGCGATTTCTCCCCCCGCCGTGGGCAGCACCACGCGCATCACGGTGCCCCCGCCGGGCCGATCCTCGGCCGTCACCACCCCGCCGTGCCCGAGCACAATCTGTCGCACCAGGGCCAGGCCGATCCCGGTGCCGCCGGGCTTGGTGGTAAAGTAGGGCACGAACAGATTCCTACGCGCCTCGACCGCGATCCCGGGTCCGTTGTCCTCGACCACCAGCTCGACCCGACCGCGGCCCGGCCGGAAAGTGCGTACCTGGACCATGCCCTGCTGGTCGGGCGCGGCCTCGATCGCGTTCTTGACCAGGTTGATCACCACCCGCTCGAGCTGCCGGGGGTCGAGCAGCGCGCCGTTGACGCGCTGATCATAGTGCTGGGCCAGCTTGACGTGGCGCCGGCCGGCCTCGTCCTCGAACATCTGGGCCGCGCTGGCGACCAGCTTGTTGAAGTCCACCTTCTCACGCTCCGGGTCGGGCAGCTTGGCCAGATCGGCGTAGCCGGCGATGAACTCGCTGAGCGCGCCCACCCGCTCCGCAATTAGACGCGAGGCCATCTTGAGGTCCTCGGCGGCATCGGCATCCGAGACCCGCGGTGCGATGCGATCGCGGATCGTCGCCGCCACCGAGCCCACCGGGCCCAGCGTGTTGTTGATCTCGTGTGAGAGCACGCGCACCAGGCGCCGCCAGGTCGCCACCTCCTCGCGCCGCGTGCGCTCGGCCAGCGTCATGGCCATGCGATTGACGCTCTCGACCAGCTCGCCGCCCAGCTCGTCGCGCGAGGATTTTTCCAGCTGCGCCCACTCGCCGCGCGAGATGGCGTGCACGCCTTCCTTGATCTGCTCGACCGCGCCCACGAAGCGGCCGCTGTAGAAATAGGCCAGCCACACCGCGAGCAGCATGGACACCGCGATCACAACGAACACCTGCAACCGGAACCAGAACAGCCGCGCGTAGACCTCGTTCTCGGGCGCGACCGCCACCCACAACATCTCCGGCGAGGTCACCGCGTACAGGTGATACATCGTCCCGGCCGTGCTGTAAGACGCGGTCAGGCGCTTGGTCTGCTCGAGCGAGCGCAGAAGCTCCAGCGGCGGCACCAGCGGCGCCACCGGCTCCGACTCCTCGGGCGTGTGGTGGGGCAGAAGGCGCCCATCCTTCTCTTCGACCAGGAACGCCCAGCCATGCCCGAGCAACCGCTTGGGATGGACCCACCGGCGCGGATCGACCTCGACGAAGACCATGCCCTCGACCTCGCCGCGGCTGTCGTGCACCGGCTCCTGCAGGAACACGCGACCGCGGCCGTCGGGCTCGGCAAACCAGACCGGCTCACGGACGCCCAGGTTGGTGCGGCCCCGGCGCAGGAAGTCCTCCATGGCCAGCCGCAGATGATCGCGCGTGGACTGCGATTCGTCGCGCAGGTTGTCGAAGATCGTGGCAGCCGACGCGCTCTGGACCTCGACCACGATGGCGTTGACGTGCTCGCGCAGGAGCTTCTCCAGCTCGGCTTCGGGTTTGGGCGGCGCACTGGGCTGCTTCTGCTCGACGGCCAGACGGCGCAGCGCCTCGCCGAGCGCGGCCAGGCTGTTCGACTGGTCCTTTCCCATACGCTCGAGCGCGGTCCGCACCCGCTCGACCAGCTTGTGATGCAGCTCCGAAGTCGGGGCCGGAGGCGCCTCGATGCGGCCCTCGATCTTGATGCCGATGGCCTCCGGATGCTCACGCAGAAAGCGCTCGGCCAGGGGGGCGATGGGCAGCCGGGCGCTCGGGTCGCGCACCGCGCGCTCGTAGGCCAGCCGTCTGGTGGCATCCTGAAGCGGCCCGATGCCGCCGTACATGTCGTCGCGCAGCCCCTTGAGGGTGGCGGTCGACTCCTCGACGAATCGGCGGTCGAGCTCTCCGCGCGCAGTCTTCATGTACGAGCGCGCGAGCGATCCCAGCATGGCCACGGGAACCGCGACCACCCCGAGGAACGCCAAAAACAGCTTTCTCCGAATCGTCAGGCGCATGAGCCCTCGGCAAAGGATAGCAAAGGTTGGGCCTCACGTAACCCGGCGAAAATCCTCCGGGTCGGTGTTCGTTTCCGAACAGTTGGGAGGCTCGACGTCCGCGCGTGAACAGCTGCGCCCGGTGGGCACGGCTGACTTGCGCGTCGGAGCCGGCTCCACTAGCATCCTCTCGCCATGATGATCGTGATGTCGCCGCAGGCGACAGCCGAGCAGATTCGCCATGTGATCGATGCGGTGGAGGCCGAGGGCTTCCAGGTCCATCGCTCCGACGGCCAGACCCACACCGTGCTGGGCTGCGTCGGCCAATGGCCAGCCGATTTCGACCCGCGCACCTTCGAGCTTCTGCCCGCGGTCGTGCAGGTCATCCGCATCAGCTCGCCCTATAAGCTGGCTTCTCGCACCTTCAAGCCCGAGAACACGGTCATCGAGCTCCCGGGCGGGGTGACCGTGGGCGCCAGCGAGGTCACGCTCATGGCCGGTCCCTGCACCATCGAAAGCCGCGAGCAGGTCGAGGCCATCGCGCCGCTGGTGCGCCAGGCCGGCGCTCGCATCATGCGCGGGGGCGCCTTCAAGCCCCGCACCTCGCCCTATTCGTTCCAGGGCCTGGGCGAGGCCGGGCTGCGCCATCTGCGCGAGGCCGCCACCCGAAACGGCCTGCTCGTGGTCAGCGAGGTCATGGACCGCACGCAGATCGGCATGATGATGGAGTATGTGGACATCCTGCAGGTCGGCGCGCGCAACATGCAGAACTTCGATCTGCTCAAGGATCTCGGCAAGGTGCGAAAGCCGGTGCTGCTCAAGCGCGGGCTGGCCGCCACCATCGAGGAGCTCTTGCTGTCGGCCGAGTACATTCTGGCGGGCGGCAACACGCAGGTTGCCTTGTGCGAGCGCGGCATCCGGACGTTCGAGAAAGCGACTCGCAATACGCTCGACATCTCGGCCATTCCGGTCCTCAAGTCGATGACGCACCTGCCCATCGTGGTGGACCCCAGCCATGCAGTGGGCATCCGGGACAAGGTCCCTCCGGTGGCCCGGGCGGCCGTGGCGGCGGGCGCCGATGCGCTCCTGCTCGAGGTCCATCACGACCCCGACCGGGCCCTCTGCGACGGCGCGCAGTCGCTGCTGCCCGAGCAGTTCGCGCTGCTGGCGCGCGAGCTGCGCGTCATCGCCGAAGTGATCGGTCGCTCCATCTAATCGCTCCATTTCATCGACAACGCCGAAAAAACCCTTTATGCTCGCGCTTTGTGACTGCGCTGTTCGAGCTGGGTAGCTTGCTGGCGCGTTGGCTGGGTGCCACCGCCGCCCTGCTCCAGCTCGCCCCGCAGCCGCGCGTGACCCCGCCGCGGGCCGCCTACTATGCGGCCTGCCTGGTGGCGGCCGAGCGCTCGACCGGGGTGTCGTGGGCTCGGCTGGCGGCGGTCATTCAGCACGAAAGCCAGTGGCGCCCCACCCTGGTCAGCGGCACCAGCGACTACGGGTTGGGACAGCACCATTGCCCCTCGTTCTTCTGTCGGCGGCGGCCGCGCGCGGTCCTCACCCGGGCCATCCTGTTCGAGCCCTGCGCCAACATCCAACTGACCGCCGTGGAGCTGGCGCGCAAGCGGCAGGCGTGCCGGCGCAAGCATTGCGGCAACTACGTCAAGCTGTACAACCCCGGAAACCCGACCTATGCCGCGCAGATCGCGCGCTGGGAAGCCAAGTTCAAGCGGGCGGCGCGCAGCCCGCGGCCGCTCCGGGTGGCGCTTTCCGATGTGCCCGGCGCGGCGCCCTGAGCCGCGTCGCGGAGCAGCCCGATGCGTTCCCTCCCCCACCTTGTGACGCCCGCGTGGCTGGCCGCCCACCAGCAGGAGCCCGACCTGCGCATCGTGGATGTGCGCTGGAAGCTTGGCGACCCGGGCGCTGGCCGGCGCGCGTACGAGGCCGGCCACCTTCCGGGTGCGGCCTTTTTGGAGCTGGATCGCGATCTGGCGGCGCCGCGCGGCGCCGGGCCGGGCCGCCATCCCTTGCCGCGCGCCGAGGACTTTGCGCGCACCATGGAGCGGATCGGGGTGGGCGACCCGACCCGGGTCGTGGCCTACGACGCAGCGGGCGGGGCCGATGCCGCACGCCTGTGGTTTCTACTGCGCTATTTCGGCCACGAAACCGGTGCGGTGCTGGATGGGGGCGTGCAGGCCTGGCAGGCTGCCGGCGGGCCGCTCACTCGTGAGGTGCCGGCCCTGGCGGCGCCGCCGGGCGGGTTCCATGCCCGGCCCCGTCCCGAGCTGGTCGTCGACCGCAGCCGAGTGGCCGCGCTTGCGCGCGATGCGCGCGCTCTGGTGCTCGATGCGCGGGCACCCGGGCGCTACCGCGGCCAGCACGAGCCCATCGATCCACGCGCCGGTCACATCCCGGGCGCCCGAAATGCTCCCTTCCTCGAAAACCTCGCAACCGCGGCCGGGCCCTTCCTCGCGCCCGAGACCTTGCGCGCACGCTATGACACCTTGGGCGCGTCGAAAGCGACCGAAATCGTGTGCTACTGCGGCTCGGGCGTGACCGCCTGTCACGATCTGTTGGCGCTGGCCCTGCTTGGGCGCGAGAACGCTCGGCTTTACGAGGGCTCGTGGAGTGACTGGAGCTTCCACCCTGAGGCTGCGCTGGCAACCGGCGACGAGTGATCCGAGTCCAACGTACGGGTCGCCTTGCGGGGGCCCGGCAGGGAGGCTAGTCTTTTAGAACCATGTTTTTGGAGGCAATCAAACGCACCGCGGCTCAGGACTGGTGGCTGCTGGCTCTCCTGGGGCTGTGGTCAGTGGCCGGGCTGACCGTCATCCTCGAGCGCATCCACTTTCTGTGGAACATCCAGGAGCGGAGCGAGGATTTCAAGAATCGGATCCTGGCCAGCGTGGAAAAGGGCGAGCTGGCGGCGGCGGCGGCGCTGTGTGAGGCCTCCACGGTGCCGCTGGCCCAGGTATTCGAGCGCGGCTTCGAGGTGGTCAAGACCAACTCGGCCAATCTGGCGGAAGCGGTGGCGCTGCGCCGCACCGCGGTTGTCCAGGAGTTCAAGCGGTATCTGTGGCTGCTCGGCACGATCGGGTCGACGGCCGTGTTCGTGGGGCTCTTCGGCACCATCATCGGCATCATGGCCGCCTTCCACTCGATGTCGATCGCGGGCACGGGCGGCTTCAAGGTGGTGGCGGCCGGAATCTCGTCGGCGCTCATCGCAACCGCGATCGGCCTCGCGATCGCGCTGCTGGCGCTCATGGCCTACAACTACTTCACCGCGCGCATCAACCAGCTCGCGCTCGCCTACAAGGTCATGACCGAGGAGTTCGTGCTCTCGCTTTCGGGAGTGGTCGGCAGGACTTCACGGGGGGTGGCCTGATGGCGGCCTCCGTGCGTGAGGATCCGGGCGCACCCGGCGAGCTGGAAGAAGAAAACGTGGTCGCGGAGATCAACATCACGCCGCTGACCGACGTGTTTCTCGTGCTGCTCATCATTTTCATGGTCACCTCGAGCGCGCTGGTCGAGAGCGAGTCGGCGCGCTCGGGCGTGAAGGTGACGCTGCCCAAGGCCAACGCGGCCGGGCCGGTCCAGCAGAAGAAGAGCGATCCGGTGCTGACCGTGACCAAGGACGGCCAGGTTTTTGTGGGCCCCAAGAAGATCGACGATCTCGGAAAGCTCGAGGACGAGCTGCGCAAGGCCCTGCAGGACGCGGCCAGCGAAACCGTCTTGGTGCGCGGCGACCAGAACGTCTATCTGGGCAAGGCGGTCGACATCATGACCATTGCCAAGCGCGCCGGCGCCAACCACATCGGCATCCTGACCGCCACTCCGAAGTAGCAACCGCCGGCCCAGGTGAACCTGGCTCGCTGGTCCCGACCATCGGGCCGGCACGTGGGTTGCTTCGCACTTGGCTGCGTGCGGGTCATCTTTGTTGTGGACGACGATCCGGAGCAGGCCCAGCTTCTCGCGGCGGCTTTGGACGCCCAGGATCGTCGGGTGCGCGCGTTCTCGGATCCCCTCCGCGCGCTGGCCGCGCTGCACTCCGAGCGCTCCGACCTCCTGATCGCCGATCTCTCGATGCCTTGGTTGGATGGCATGCAAATGGCCGGCAAGGCGAGGGATCTGCAGCCGCACATCGGCCTGGTGTTGGTGAGCGGCTACCCGCGTGGGCGGGAGGCGGCACAGCTGATCGGCCTTCCTTTCTTTCCCAAGCCGATTGATCTGGTCGGGCTTCGTGCGACCGTAGACGACCTGCTCGCACATCTGCCTCCGGGTGCAGAAGCTGCGACTCCCCATCATCGAACTGTGTAGAGTTTTTACATGCCGTTCGTGGCGCTGCGAGCGCCGCCGTCCGCGCCCGCTTGCACGACGCCATACTCGGCCAGCTTGTTGTAAATGGAGCGCCGGCTGATGCCCAGCACCTCGGCCGTCACGGTCTTGTTGCCGCCGTAGGCTGCCAGCGTACGCAGGATGAGCTCCTTCTCGACCGCCTCCATGGGCGTCCCGATCGAGATGCGCAGGACCTCCTCGCGCGGCGGGTCGCGGTGCATCATCTGCGGCAGCAGCTGGGCTTCGAGCGTGCTGGCGCGTGCCAGCAGGACCGCCTGCTCGATCACGTTGCGCAGCTCGCGCACGTTGCCGGGCCACGGGTAACGGGTGAGCAGGCGCTCGGTCTGGGCCGGGATGGTGGCCACCGACTTGCCGTACTTGGCCGCAAACTCGCGCACGAAGGCGTCGGCCAAGACCGGCGTGTCCTCTGCCCGCTCGCGCAGTGGCGGCAGTCGGATCGGGAAAACGTTGAGGCGCAGAAAGAGGTCTTCGCGAAAGCGACCCGCCGCCACCAGCTGTTGCAGGTCCTGGTTGGAGGCGGCCAGCACGCGAACATTGACCATGCGCTCGCGATGGCCGCCCACACGTGCGAAACGCGCGCTCTCGAGCACTCGCAAAAGACCGATCTGGGTGCGCTCGTCCAGGGTCGAGACTTCGTCCAGGAACAGCGTCCCGCCGTCGGCCAGCTCGAGCTTGCCGGGCCTCTTCTCGGCCGCGCCTGCGAGCGCGCCCTTCTCCTGGCCGAACAGCTCCCCGCCAATCTGCTCGTGCGGGATGGCCCCGGTGTGCAACGTGACGAAAGGCCCCTGCTCGCGCGGGGAGCGCTTGTGAATCGAGCGCGCCACCAGATCCTTGCCCGAGCCCGATTCGCCCAGAATCAGGACCGTGGTATCGGTGGCGGCCGCGATCCGGATGCGCTCGAAGACCGCACCCATGGCGGGGGAGCGCGCGATCATGCCATCGAACGTGCGGACCTCTCCGGGCCCGCCGACCAGAAGCCGGTTGGGCAGGTAGGCCGGCGGATCGGCAAGCAGCGCGCGCACGAGCGCGAGCAGGCGGCGCGGCTTGAGGGGCTTGGTGATAAACTCGACCGCGCCCCGCTTGAGCGCCGTGACCGCGTTGCGGATGGTTCCGTGCGCGGTGATGAGCACCAGCGCAGTGGCTGGACAGGCCTCGTGGAGGCTGCGCACGAGTGAGATGCCGTTGCGACCCGGGAGCTGCAAATCACACAGCACCAGGTGATAGGTATCCCGGCGGCAGCACTCGAGCGCCTCTTCGGCTGACACCACGCCGTGGGCCTGGTAGCCGTCGGCCTGGAACAGCTCCGTGAGCGCAACCATGAGGTGGCGGTCGTCATCCACGACCAGAATCTTGGGCAGGCTGGCCATGCACCAATGTGTAGCAAGAGGCTTGCCGAGCGCGCTTCGCGAGCGATTTCGGTGAGTTCGGTCGTTGACGAGGAGCCCGGCTGTGCAATTCGTGCACTCAAGTAGCGATCGCGCGTGGACGACGGTTACAATCGCGAGAATGAGACGAGGCGAGGGGCCCCACGCAAACGAGTATCCAGGTCTTCAATCCGCTACCCAGGTGCGTGGGGCGAGCCGAGTCTGGGTTGGCCGCCTCGGCGGCGCAGCGACCGCGGAGCCGCATGGTGGGCAGCGATGAAGTGGCAGACCCTGATCGCGCCCGTGGTGACGATCGCACTGGCGCTTTCGGCCCTGTGGGCTCGGGGCGGAAGCCGTGGCATCTCGCTCGAGCCGGAAGGGGCCCTGGTGTTCGACGTCCGTGAGCTCGAGACCGGGCAGCCCATGCCGGTCAAGCTCACGTTCCTGGGCGTGCGCGGCACGCCGACCCCTCACTTCACCCGCAACGACATCGGCCACCAGGTGGCCGATGACGCGGTGGCAGCCTACAACCGCGTGATGAGCGCGACCGGTCACGGTGCCATGTACGTGCCGGTGGGCGCCTATGACGTCTACCTGAGCCGCGGTCCCGAGTACGACCTGGGTGTGGTGCGCGATGTTCGCGTGCGGCCGGGGGTCTCGGAGCCGGCGCAGGTGCGGGCCACGCTTCGCCGCGCGTTCGCGACGCCGGGCTGGGTGAGCGGCGATTTCCACGTCCACGCCGCGCCCAGCCCCGACTCGCGCGTACCGATGGTGGATCGACTATTCGAGTTCGTGTCGGACGACGTGCAGGTGCTGGGCGCGACCGATCACAACGTGGTCACCGACTACCAGCCCCTGATCGCGGATCTGAGGCTGCGCAAATACATCACATCTTTCGCGGGCGACGAGGTCACGACCGGGCCCTGGGGACACTTCGGTGCCTGGCCGCTGCCGCAGGATCTCGAGCATGCCGGGCACGGCGCGATCGCTTTTGTGGGCCTGCATACGCCCGAGGATCTGTTTCGCCGCATCCGAGAGGCCGAGCGCGGCGATGGCATCATCAACGTGCACCATCCGCGCATCGATCACGAGATCGGCTACTTCAACCTGGGCGGGCTCGACAGCGCGCACCTGCGCTGGGAGAAAAAGGGCATGGCGCTCGATTTCGACGCGATCGAGGTCTTGAACGGCTACCAGGATTCGGAGCGGCGCAGCGTGGATCGGGTGATCACGGATTGGATCAACCTCCTCAACCACGGACACATCGTGACCGCGACCGGCAACTCGGACACTCACCATCTCGACCACAACATCGGGGGTTATCCACGCAACTACGTGCGGGTCCCGGACGATCGCCCGGAGGCGGTGACGCCGCATGTCCTGGCCCAGGCCGTTCGTGCGCACCGACTGTTCTTCACGACCGGACCGTTTGTGAAGCTCTCGGTCGGGCGCGGCCAGATGGGCGACCTGGTGCGCACCGACGCGTCAGGGCGCGTGCGGGTCGAGATCGAGGTGGACGCGGCGCCCTGGATCGACGTCTCGACGGTCAAGCTGCTGGTCGATGGTGCGGAGGCGCGCAAGTGGGAGGTCGCGCAGTCGACCGATCCGGTGCGGCTGCGACAGTCGTTCGATCAAGTGGTGCCGCGTGATAGCTGGCTGGCCGTGCGCGTCGACGGGAGGCGCGACGAGGGGCCGGCGGTCGGCGACGGCAAAGCGTTCGTCGTCTACCCGTTCGCGCTGACCAATCCGGTGTTCGTGGACCGCGACGGCGACGGCAAGTTCCGCGCGCCCGAGCAATAGGTCGAGGCACTCCCGACCTTTCGACTCTTCGACTCCTCGACCTACTTGTCCGGCGAGATGGTCACAAAGTGCGCGCCCGAGCCGCCCTTTTCGACCCGCAAAAGGTGCGTGCCTCCATTTTTGAGCGCAGCCACGACCTGGCTGGCGCCCGCCACCGGGCGCCGGTCGACCTCGACGATGACGTCGCCGTCCGAAAGGCCGGCGTGGTCGGCTGAGCTGCCCGGCTCGACCTCGGTGATGACGGCGCCCTTGCTGACGCGCACGCCCAGCTCACGGGCCACCTGCGGGCTCAGATCCTCCATGCGCAGGCCGTACTGATCCCGTGGACCGCCCTCGCTGCCCGAGGCCAGGCTCGACTTGCCGGCGTCGGTCGGTGCATCGGCGGTGGCCAGGGTGATCTGGCGGGGCGCGCCGTCGCGCAGCACCTGCAGCTTCAGCTCCTGACCAACCTGATGCGACTGCACTGCGCGCACGACCTCGTCCGCACGCGTGACCTCGCGCCCGTCGACGGCCGCAATGACATCGCCCACCGCCAGCCCCGCGCGCTGGGCCGGGCTCGACGGCACCACCTGGTCGATCAGCACGCCTTTCTTGGCATGGAACTGGGGCGCGATGTCGGGGGTCAGCTCCTTCAGGCTCACGCCGATGAAGGGCCGCCGCACCTTGCCGTCCTTGACGAGCGCCTGCGTGACCCGCCGCGCCACGTTCGAGCTGACCGAGAAGCCGATGCCGGTGCCCTCGCCTGCGATGCGCGAGTTCACGCCCACCACCTCACCGTTCATGTTGACCAGCGGGCCGCCCGAGTTGCCGTGGTTGATGGAGGCGTCAGTCTGAATGAAATCCTCGAATGCGTAGGGCGTGCCGTCGAGCCGGCGCCCGCGCGCGCTGACCACGCCCACCGTGACCGTCTGGTCGAGGCCGAACGGGCTGCCGATCGCCATCACCAGCTCGCCCACCTGCAGCTTGTCCGAGTCGCCCATCTTGACCGGCTCGATGCCGGACAGGCCGTCGACTTTGACCACCGCCAGATCGTCGGTCTTGTCGGTGCCGATCACCTTGCCCTTGAGGCGGCGGCCGTCGCTCAGGATGACCTGAACCCGGTCGGCGCCATCGACCACATGATTGTTGGTCAGGACATGGCCGCCCTTGTCGATCAGGAAGCCCGAGCCCAGGCCCTTCTCGAGCTGGGGCCGCATGCGCATGCCGGGCCCGTGGAAGCGGCGCAGAAACTCGTCCAGGGGGCCGCCGCCGAACGGGCTCTCCGCCTCGGCGGCTTTCTTTTCGATCTGGATGGTGACCACGGCCGGCTTGAGCCGCGCCGCCACCTGGACGAATGCTTGTGAGAGCGCACGCGCATCGCAGCCCGGGCTGGACGGCGGCGGGGGCGCGCTCGGGGGCGGAGCCGGAGTCGCCGCCACCGGGCCGGCAGCGGCCGCGCTGCCCAGCTGGTGGGGAGTAAACTTCATGAGAGCGACAACAGCGATGAACATTCCGGTCACGAGCCAGCCAATCGCGGCCAGCCAGTGCGTGGGCTTGCGGATCATGGACGGCAACCTCCGTGCATGGGCGTTGTTGCTTGTTAGAACCAACTTCGGCCCCAAAGTATGCCTGGATCGTTCCAACCGCAACCCATGGGGCGGGATGCCTCACGGCCTGTGAGCGGCCGGTCGATCTGCCTCACTCCCTGAGTACCTCTTTTTGTGTTATTTCAGCAAGTTATGGTTGGCATAGCGGCTGCACTTCCGGCCCGTGCAAGAGGTCACCGCGCGTGACCGAAAGGAGAGCTGACCATGAAGAACTCGTTCATCCGTGCTTTGGCGCTGGGGATCGCGATCGCTTTCCCGGCCACCGTGCTCGCGCAGGCCGCGGGCGGTGAGGCTCCGGCCGCCGAGAAGAAGGAAGGCAAGAAGGCGACCAAGAAGGAGACCAAGAAGGAAGAGGGCGGAGCTGCTCCGGGCGGCGAGGCTGCTGGCGGCGAGAAGAAGGAGACCAAGAAGTCGAAGAAGTCGAAGGCCGACAAGGCGGCCGGTGGCGACACTGGCAAGACCACTCCGTAACTCGCGTCAGAGCCAAGGAACGAACGTTTGGAAAACCCTCGGTCGGAAGACCGGGGGTTTTCTGTTTTTGAGGTAGGATTTAGGGATGCGCATCCGGACCAAGCTGGTGCTCCTCCTGACCGGCGCGGTCATCGTCACCATGGGGCTTTCGACCTGGCTCCGGGTCGCGCTCACCCGGCGCCAGTTGGAGGCGGAGGCGGACCTGCGCGCGCACGAGGTGGCCGACGACATCAAGCGCGCCCTGGAGGCGCTGCCCCAAACCGCCGACCGCACCGACTATGCGCGCATCCTCGGCTCCACCCTGCAACAGCATCGCACGCTCTTGTCGGTCGAGCTGGTCATGCAGGAAGGGCCGGTGCAGTCGCGCTACACGGCTTCGCCCGGCAAGCGCTCGCTGATTACGCTGGGCAAGCCCCTGCGCGGCGTGCGCACCTGGGAGCCGCTCGGGGTCACGCGCACCCAGCGCGTTGCCGGGCAGCGCATCGTGACCATGTCGGTGGACGTCGATCCGGAAGGGCCGCTCTACGGCGTGCTCACCACGCGCACCACGCTGGAGCCGGTCGATCGCATGATCAAGACCCAGGAGTTCGTGTCGCTCGAGGTCACGATCGGCGCCATCGTGCTGGCGATGATTCTGATCGGTTTCATCAGCGAGCGCGTGGTGGTGCGCCCGCTGAC
>DATFWX010000222.1:0-8016 GCA_035258845.1 Polyangia bacterium
AAGCCCCACCGGTACACCCGCTGCACCCGAAATCCGCCGCTCTCGAGCAGCCCGCGCAGGGAGGCGGGCGTGTAGTGGCGCTGATGCCCGATCGCGCGGTCGAACGGCGTCATGGCGCCCGCCGGCACCGTGACCACGAAGCGCGCGGCGGCGCCGCACAGCCGGCGCGCCAGCCCCACCGCCCGCTCGGGGTGCGAAAGATGCTCCAGCAGCTCGGTGGCGACCACGGCGGTGGCATGCCCTTCCAGCGACGCCGGCAAAGGTGGCGCCTCCGCCTCCAGGTCGGCCTGCACGAGCTCGATGCCGCCGTCCTGGCTGCGTGCGAGCGCGAGCGCGCTCTCCGCGAGGTCGACGCCGACCCGCCGCGCCCCTGGCAGCGCGCGCGCCAGCCGCGACAGCAAGAGGCCGCTGCCGCAGCCGAGATCGACCACCACGGGTGCGGCCGCAGCGGCGCCGCTCGCGCGCAGCCCAGCCAGCTCGGCCAGCTCGCCCAGCTCGCCCTCGACCAGACGCCAGCGGTGCCGCTGCGCTGGATTGAGCGCGGCGGCGCGGCCGAACGTGCGCCACATCTGCTCGCTATCGGTCACGACGCGCGCAGTATATGCCGATAGAGAGCGCTCCTCACAACCCGATCCCGCGTCGGAGCAGGAAGAACTCGTCGGACATGACGAACCGCAAGAGCTCGGCGGCCTCCGCATTCTGGCGCAGGGCGGCCGCCAGCTCGTCGGGCGATTTGGGCAGCGCCGTGCGCCGGTCGCTGCGGCGCAGCACATCGAGCGCCGCGCTCAGCTCGTTGGCCAGAAGCAGCCCGCCCCGGTTGGCGCTGTGGTCCATTGCGCGCAGCCAGGCTTCGTGCCGCAGCGGGCGGGCCGCGGCATAGGCCTCGACCGCTTCCTCGAACAGCCGGCGCGAGCGGCGCGGCAACAGGCGCGTGATGCGCCGGCCGATCTCGGCCAGCGTGTCGTCGGGCGCCACCTGCGCGCCGAACTTGGGCTGCACCAGCCGCACGGCGCCGGTCAGCACCACCTCGAGCTCGAGCGCGGTCATGCGCCGCACCGTGAAGCTGCGCGTGCACAGCCGCGTGAGCGCCCGCCCGAGCAGGAACCGCTGCTCGGGCCCCGGCACCGCGTTCATAAAACCCGCGCCGACGATCAACACCGGCGGCTCGCCGCTTTCGAGGTCAGCTTCCTTGGGCCGCGCGCGCGACAGGAAGATCTCGAACTGGAGGTCGACGCCGAGAGCGCGCGCCAACCGATCCACCAGGACCCGCACCGGATCCTCGGGGCGAGTCAGGCGGTCGCTGCGCCCGACCCCCCAATCCTCGAGCCGCCCCGGATACAGGCGCGGCAGCACCTCGGCCAGCGCGACCAGCAGCGCCCGGCCCGGATGCTGCTCGCCCGGGTGAACCAGCGCCCGATCGAGCAGCTCGCCCGGCAGCGTGCCCTGGGCTTCGCGCGGGGCACGCGCGCGTCGTTCGCGCACATAGCGCTCCTCGAGCTCGTCGGCGGCCCGGAGGCTGCGCAGCGCCTGCGCAGCCCACAGCGCGCGGTCGTGATCCCCTGCCCGCTCGTACAGTCGCCGCAGCTCGCGGTACGATTCGGCGCGCACCGGGTCCAGGGCCAGCACCGCCCGGTGCTCGCGAATGGCGTCCTCGGCCCGACCCAGCCGGCGCGACAGCAAGCGCGCCAGCCGTCCCCGTGCCTCGACGTGGTCCGGGTTGTGCTCCAGGATCGCGCGGTACAGGCGCGCCGCCTCCTCGGGCGCGCCCAGCTGCTCGTCGTACACCTCGGCCGCGCGCAGGCGGCGCTCCGCCCGCAGCTGGGGCTCGCCGGGCGGCAGCGCATCGGCGCTCGCCACCAGTGTCGCCGCCAGCGTGGCAAAGTCGCCGGCCCGCGCACAGGTGTCGCTGAGGCCGCGCACGGCTGCTTCCTGGGTCGGGTCGCGCAGGAGCGTCCGCCGGTAGATCGCAAGCGCGGCCCGGGGGTCGCCGTAGCCCGACGCGTAGATCTCGCCCAGGCGCAGCTCGTGCTCGACCACGCGAGCGGGGTCGGGCTCCATGGCCGCGAGTCGCGCCAGCGCGTCGGCGGCGCTGGGCCAGTCGCGCTCACGCACGAAGATCGCGGCCAGTCGCTCGAGCGCGGTCACGGTGGCCAGGATGGCCTCCTGCGGCCGCTCGGCCGGGGGCGGCGCCGGGTTGGTGCCGATGAGCTCGAGCGCAAGCACGTTCTGGAAGCAGGCCACCGCACGCCGCAAATCGCCCAGGCGCTGCTCCCAGATGTCGCCCAGCTTGAGGTGGACGCCGCGCAGAACCTGCGGGTCGTCGCCCACCGCCACGGCGCGCCCGTAGGCGGCGACCGCTTCCGGCCATGCGCTCACCAGCGCGTGCAGGTCGCCCAGCGCAACCAGCGAGGCCACGTGATTGGGCTCGCCCGCCACCACTCGCCGCAGCACCTCGATGGCAGCCGCCGGCTTGTCGAGGCGGTCGCGGTACACGTCGGCCAGTCGCAGAAGCAGCGGCACGCTGTCCTCGCCCCGGCCGGCCGCCCGCCGCTCGAGCAGCTCGGCCGCCTGCTCCCACTCGCCGCGCCGCTCGTACAGCTGCTCCAGGCGTGTACCCACCTCGTCGTCGCTGGGATCGATCTCGACCGCGCGCTTGAGGCACGCCGCCGCGCGCTCCTCGTCGCGGAAACGGGCCATCGCAATGGTGGCAGCCCGCGCCAGCGCCATCACCTGCGAGCGTGGATCCCGGCACGCCTCCGCCTCCCGCTCGAGCGCGCTCAGAAGGCCCCCCAGATCGCCGCTCACCTCGCGCAGCCGACGCAGCTCGCGCACCGCGGGCACACAGCCCGGATCGGTTTCTCCGGCCCGCTCGCAGTCCAGGATCGCCTCGTCCAGGTTGCCCAGCGCTTCGTGTGCGGAGGCGAGCCGCAAGAGCCACGCCGCGCGCTCGCCCGCCGGCGTCAGGTCGAGCCGCGCCTCCATTGCTCGTACGAGCCCCTGCGCATCGTTGCGCTCCCAGCCCAGCCGATCCAGCGCCTCCACGGCCCCCCGATCGCGCGGCGCCGCCTCCAGCACGCGCTCATAGAGCGGTGTCGGATCGCCGGGCGGCTTTTCGCGCGACTCGCGCACCGCGGCTGCGCGGCGCCACAAGGCGACCTGGGCTTCCGGCTCGTCGGCGCGCTCGGCCAGTCGCTCGTACACATCGACCAGACTGTCCCAGCGCCCGTTTTGCAAAAGAACGCGCTCGAGCTGGCGCAAGGCTCCCCGGTCGTGGGGATCGACCTGCAGCGCGCGCTGATAGGCCTGCACCGCGCCCTCGGTGTCGCCGAGGCGGCGCCACAGAAGGTCGCCCAGCGCGCAGAAGGCCGCGATGCGCGCCGCGTCGTCGACCGCCGCCAGCGCGGCCCGCCGCCGCACGTCACAGAGCTCGGTCCACCGCTCCTCGCTTGCGAACAGTCGCTCCAGCGCTTCCAGCGAGGGCGCATGATCGGCCACCACGGCCAGCGCGTGCCCGTACGCGTCGGCGGCGGCCGTGGGATCGCCCTGCAGCTCCTCGAGCACCTGTCCGGCCCGATGCAGCGCGGTCGCCTTTCCGAGCGGCTCGCGCGAAAGATCCCCGATCGTCATCAGGGTCTCGACCAGGCGCGCGTGGTCGCCGCGGGCCCGGTACAGCCGCTCGAGCGCGGCCAGCGCGGGCGCGTAGCCGGGCAGCGTCGCGGTCGCCTCCCGGTAATCGGCAATCGCAAGCTCGGCCTCACCCGCGCTCTCGTGCAGCTCACCCAGACGGTAGTGCAGACCCGCCCGCGTCTCGGGCACGGTTGCCAGCTCCAGCTCGCGCGCGAGCGCGGCCGCGGCCTCGCCAATCTGGCCCTGCGCAAGCCCGGCCCGGCCCAGCGCGCGCAACGAGGGCAGATAGGTCGGCAGCGCCTCCAGGGTTCGGCGGTGGCACGCCACCGCCTGCACGGCGTCGCCCACATGCTCCTCCCAGATCTCGGCCGCCCGGTGCCAGAGCGAGGCCGCCTGCCTGGGATCGCGCGCCGCCTGCGCGAGCTCGACCGTGGCCAGCGCCGCCTCCCGCCAGCGGCCGGTGCGCTCGAGCGTGGCCAGAAGCGTGCGGGTCACGCGCGCACCCGCGGCGGGCGCGGTGCCCAGCTGACGCAGCTCGGCCAGGTTGGCCGCTGCGCGCGTCAGGTCGCCGGTGTGCGTGCCGTGCAGCTCGGCCAATGCCTCCAAGAGCTCCGCACGCCGCTGGGGCTCCTCGCTGTGCTTGAGCTCGATCTCGAACAGCTCCGCCAGCTCGGGCCAGCGACCCAGCGTCCGGTACAGCCGCTCGAGCACCACCACAGCCGGCAGGAAGCCGGCTTCGGCCGCCAGCGCACGAGCCATCAGCGTGGCCGCGTGCTCGGGCTCGCCCAACCGCTCGAGCGCAATCTCACCGGCCTTGTACAGGAAGGCCGCCCGCGCATGGCTATCGGTGGCCAGATCGGCCTCGGCCGCCAGCAGGCGCGCCTGGTCGGCCCAGTCGCCGCGGCGCGCATACAGCCGCCCCAACGCGGCCGGAGCCGGGCTGCGCAGATCGAGCTCCATCGCGTGCCCGTAGTGATCGAGCGCGCGCTCATCGTCGTGCAGCCTTTCCTCGGCGATGCGCCCGGCGCGCAGGTGCAGGGTTGCGCGGAGCCGCTCGTCGCCGCTCTCGCGCGCCATGCGGTCGACGGCCGCGTAGGCCTCCTCCCAGCGCCCCAGGGTCTGGCACAGCTCGGCCACTTCATGAAGCACCAGTGGATCATCCGGTGCAATCGCGAGCGCGCGCCGGTAAATGTCGAGCGCTCGATCGCTCTGGCCCAGCTGCTGATGCAAAACCCGCGCGGCCAGATAGTACGCCACCACGCGCGCCGGGTCGGACACCGCGAGGTCGGCCTCGGTGAGCAGGACCTCGGTCAGCTCGGCCCAGCGATGGTGCTTGTGGTACAGGCGCTTGAGCGCACGCCGCGCGGCCGCGTTGGTCGGGTCCTCGCGCAGCGCCAGCGCGTCGAGCTGCATGGCGGCGGCCTCGTTGTCGTCGCGCGATCCGTCGCTTCGCTCCTCGCGCAGGCGCGCGGTCGCCTCCAGAAACTGGCTCCGCAGCGCCCGATCGCTCGACGCCGCGACCGCCCGCTCGTAGGCCGCCCCCAACTCGGCCGGATCCTGCTGCCGCTCCTCGAGCGCGGTCAGAAAAGCGGTGGCGGCCCGATGCCCGGGCTGAAGCTCGAGCGCACGCCGGTACCACTTGCGCGCGGCCTCGGGATTTGCCAGCGCCTCTTCCAACACGCGTCCGGCCAGAAGCGCCAGCTCGGCCTTGGCCTCGGGCTCGCCGCTGGCGCGCAGCTCGGCCTCCACGGTCTCCAGCACACCGCTCCAGTTGCCGCGCGCCCACCACAGCTGGCGCAGCGAGATGAGGTTGGGCACAAACCCAGGCTCGCGCTCGAGCGCGGCCCGGAACGCGCCCACGGCAGCCCGGCCATCGCCCAGCCGCTCCAGCTCCACCCGCCCGCGCGCCCACAGGCACTCGGCCTGCCGGGCCGGCGTTCCACCCGCCCGCGCTTCCATCTCGTAAAACGCCGCCAGGTCACGGAAACCGGTGGCGTCGGTGGTCTCACCCGTGCCCGGACCGCCCTCGATCGGGGTGTCGGTGCCGCGCAAATCAGGTCGCGTCACCTCGTCCTGGGTGCGCACCTCGACCTGCGCAGTGTCGTCTGTGGGCATCGGCCCAAAATCACTCTAACACATGAGAAGCAAAACAAAAAGTGCCGGTGCGCGGGTTGGTTTTTCGCTTTACAAGCAAAGTGGGCGGGCCGTAATATGGAATGGCTCCATGGCCAAGCTCATCCTGGTCTCCGCTGACGATCGGCAGGAGTTCGAGCTGGGACCGGTCAACACGATCGGGCGTCATCCCGACAACACCATTCAAATCCTGGACCGGATCATCTCGAAGGAGCACGCGCAGATCCTGCGCACTGCTGACGGCAAGTTTTTGTTGCGTGATCTGGGCAGCCTGAACGGCACCTACATCCGCGGCGAGCGCGTGCAGGAGCACGTGCTCCGGGACGCCGACGAGATCTCACTCGGCTCGACCCGCCTGCTTTTCGTCGAAGCATCGGCGACCGAACAGGTTCTGCAGCGCGTCACGATTGCGCCGGGTATGACCGAAAGCCACATCCGGCAGCGCATCAGCGCGGCGCCGGGCCGCGAGTTCCTGCCCGAAAAGGAGATCTACGACATCGAAGTGCTGCGTCGCGACTACGAAAAGCTGCGCATTGCGCACGAGCTGGCGCGCTCGGTCGGCCTCGAGGTCGACTTGGAGAAGCTTTTGCGCAAAATTCTGGACAAGGCGTTCGAGCTCCTGCCCGCCGATCGCGGCGTCATCCTGCTGATGGACGAGACCGGTCAACCGGTACCGCGCTATGTCAAGACCAAGGACGGCCGGTCCGAGGAAATCACGCTGTCCAAAAGCATCATCAACGAGGTGATCAAGGAGCGCGCGGCCGTGCTGTCTTCGGACGCGACCATGGACTCGCGGTTCTCGGGCTCGCACTCGATCATCATGCAGGGCATCCGGTCGACCATGTGCGTGCCGCTTTTGCACGCAGACGAGCTGCTCGGCATCATGCACATGGACTCGCAGATTGCGACCAACGCGTTTACCGAGAAAGATCTACAGATTTTCACCGGTATCGCCAATCAGGCCGCGGTCGCCATCCAGAATGCGCGGCTGGCCAAGAAGATCGAGAACGAGGCCAAGACGCGTGCCCAGTTCCAGCGCCTGCTCTCGCCCAACCTGGTCGAGCAGGTGGTGGCGGGCCAGCTGCAGCTCGAAAAGGGCGGCGAGCAGCGTGAGGTGACCGTGCTGTTTGCCGACATCCGCGGCTTCACCGAGATGAGCGAAGCCCGGCCGGCCCAGGACATCGTCTCGATGCTCAACGAATATTTCGAGGTGATGGTCGAGGTACTGTTCCGCTTCGAAGGGACGCTCGACAAGTTCGTGGGCGACGAAATCATGGCGCTGTTCGGCGCGCCGCTGGCCTTGCGCGATGCGCCCCTGCAGGCGGTCCTGTGCGCGGTCGAGATGAATCGAGCTCTCACGGAGTTCAACCGCACACGCCTGGCCGAGCGGCAGGAGGCGATCCGGGTCGGCATCGGCATCAACACCGGGCAGGTGGTCACCGGCGCCATCGGATCCAGCCGCGCAATTCAGTACACGGCCATCGGCGATCCGGTCAACACGGCCAGCCGGCTGTGCAACCTGGCCAAGCCGGGCGAGATCCTGGTCAGCGAAACCACCATGCGCCGGATTGCGCAGAAGGTAGAGGCGACCGCGCTGCCGCCCATGAAGATCCGCGGCAAGAGCGAGGAGCTGCGCATCTTCAACATCACCGGATTCAAGGGCTCCAACTGGCAGCGCGATTACACCAAGCCCATGTAGCTGGGGTCATCTGACCATACAAAGTGGGGACGCCGACCCCTGCCAATTCTAGTTTTCTGTTGTAATTCCAAATAAATAGCGCCTGTCAGCAGAGGCACATCACTTGCTCCGCCGGTGCTCTGCCATGCGAAAACTTCAACTTGTCTCGATGATCTGGGGTCTTGGGGCGTGCGGTCCCAGCATGATTGGCGGCGGTACCGGCGGCGGGACCGGCGGCACCGGCGGCGGCGGAGCCACCTGCACGCCGGCCTGCGCGGCCGGGCAGATCTGCTGGAGCGGAAGCTGCATCCCCGACATCCCCTGTGGGACCGACGACGACTGCCAGAACGACACCTACTGCCAGATGGGGCACTGCGTTCCCTACGGCACCTCGCCGCGCGGCGGTTTCAACCCGGGCTGCGGGCGGCTCTCGCCTGCCGGCCTGCTATCGCCGCAGATTTTCTGCGAGTGGAGCGGGCCTCAGCCGGGCGATCCGTACCCCAATCACCGCCAGGTGCTGTCGACGCCGGTCGTGGTCGACTTCAACTTTGACAATCACCAAAACCCGGACAACCCGA
>DATFWX010000223.1:0-34494 GCA_035258845.1 Polyangia bacterium
CCCGAGCCCCCGGACCCGCCCGCGCCGCCGCTGCCGCCCCTGCCCCCGGACCCGCCCGCGCCGCCCGCGCCGCCGCCTCCACTGTCGTCGCCGCAGCCCGACGACACGACGCTCGCGCCGCCGGCAACCAGACCCCACGTCAAAATTGCGAGGAAGAGCTTCCGACTTGGCATCGCCTACTCCTTCCAAAAAAGAAAAAAGGTGGGCGCATTATAGTCCGGCCTCCAGGAATGCAAGGGCAAAGAGGGAGTGCAGTTTGACAGCCCCCCGGCCGCCGACTAGGGTGCGCTGCAAATGCCTGCCCGTTGGATCCGGCTGGGCCTGCCCGCCCTGGCCGCTCTGCTTGCCTGCGCCGCCCATTCCGGGCCCAGCGCCCCCGGTTCCTCGCGCAGCACCCGCCTGGCCTATCGCTTTCCTCCGAAGGCGAGCCGCACCTGTGCGGTCGACGTGAACGGAACCGCGACTCTGGGCGCGGGCGCGGGCGCGGGCGCGGAGCCCAAAGAGTTCCGAACCCGGTTCGTGGCCACCCTCGAGACCCAGGCCGGATCAAGCGCGGACCGACCCACGGTCATGATTCGCCTGAACGAGCTCTTGCTCAAGGAGCTCGCGGGCGGATCCACGGTCGAAGAGACTCTCATCACGCCGCGCCATTTCTGGGAACGCAAGGGCGGCCTGACCACGCGGGACCTCCGGGCGGGTACCGATGCAAAGACCGATCAATTTCTCGCCGCCATCGCGGAGCCGCTCGCGCGCCTGAGCTTCGACGCGACCGGGCGCCTGCTCGACAAGACCATCGTCACCGGGCACGTTCTGCAGGCGCAGGATATCGACCTGTCCGAGAGCATCCTTCTCTTCATGCCGGTTTTGCCTGCGCGCGCGGTTGGCATCGGCGACTCCTGGACCGGCGAGAGGCCGCTTGCCCTGGGCGCCCTCCGCCTCCCGAAGCCGCTCCTCATGACCTACCGGTTGCGCGAGCTGCGCCCGGCGCCCGAGGGACTTGTGGCCGTCCTGGAGCTCCAGGGCACGCTCGAGACCACGAGCGCGACCAGCACGCGCACGGGAAAGCAGGTGGAGCTGGGCAGCCTGCGTTACGAGCTCAGCGGGAGCGCGCGTTTCGCGATTGCCGAGGGGCGTTGGCTCGACACCGAGATGACCCTGGCCGCGCACGGCACCACCAAGGAAGGCGCCCGGTTCATGGAAATGAGCGCGCACGGCCGCGCCACCCAGCAGTAGCGGTTTGACAGCCCCCATCGCCGCGCCTAGCTTGTAGGGTCGCATGGACGAGCCTGGCATCGCCACGCGGTTGCGGCCGCCGAGCGGCGTCGAGGAAGCGCTGCGCGAGCTTTTCCGCGCGATCGGCGCCGGCGCGCCCCGGGTGGCTGTGTTCGGCTGCCACGGCTCGTTCCTCGGTCAGGTGGCCGCTCGCATCGCCACCGACGCGCTGACCGCGCCCGCGTTGCCCCTGGTGGTGCTGACGCCCGACGAGGAGCGCGCAAGCATTCTGGCCGACGACGTCGCGTTTTTCCTGGGCGCCTCTGCTCGCCCCGACGATCCGGCCACGCCCCCGCCCGTGCTCCACCTGCCCGCAGTCGAGACCTCACCGTATGCGGACCTGTCGCCCGACCGGCGCGCCATCATGCGCCGCCTGGCGGTGCTGTTCCGGCTCGCACACGGCCTGACGAGCCCGGTGCTGGTGCTGTCGGCGCAGGCGTGGGCGCGCCGCGTGATCCCGCGCGAGGGACTGATGTCGCTGTGCGACCTTTTGCAGTCGGGCCAGGAGCTGCAGCGTGACCGCACGCTGGCCAAGCTGGCGGCGGCCGGCTACATGCGCGTGCCCGTGGTCGAGGATCCGGGCACATTTGCCGTGCGTGGGGGCGTGATCGACCTCTTCACGCCGCTCTACCGCTTCCCGGTGCGGCTCGAGCTCCTGGGCGACCTGGTGGAATCGATCCGGCTGTTCGACCCGTCCACCCAGCGCACGCTGCGCGCGATCGATGAAGTGTACGTGCACCCGGTGCGCGAGACCGTGCTCACGCCGGGCGCCCAGCCGCGCCCGCGCATCCTCGCCGCCGCCGACGCGGCCGAGCACCCGTCGACGCGTACGCGTACCATCCTCGAGCAGATCGAAGCCGGCGAGGACTTCTTCGGCATCGAGGCGCTGGCGCCGGCCTTCCACGCTCGCATGGCCGGCCTCGACGAGTATCTGCCCGCGGCCGTGCGCTTTCTCATCGAGGACCCGGAAGCCACCCGGGCCGAGGCGCACCGCGAGCTCGTGCGCGCGCGCGAGATGTACCAGGCGCGCCTTCAGGATCATCGCATCGCGCTGGCGCCCGAAGACTTCGTGCTGGGCGACCAGGAGCTGGCCGCCCAGCTCGAGGGGAGGTTTTGCATCGAGGCGCGCCGGGTGGAGCTGCACGGTGACGCCGAAGCCGCCTCAGCCTCGGTGCACTTCGAGGTGGCCTCCAACGCCGACCTGGCGGCCGAGCTGCAGCGCGCGCGCACCGAGCACGGCGAGCACGTCCTGACGCCGCTTGCGCGCCGCGTGGCCGCCGATCGGGAGGCCGGGAGCGCCAGCGTGTTCGTGGTGCCCAATCTGACACACGCCGAGCGGCTCGAGGGGCTGCTCAGGGGCTACGAGCTGGGGCCGGCCCGCCTGCCGGCGCCGCAGCCGGTCGCCCCCGGCTCGGGCCCCTATCTCATCGTCGGCCGGCTGTCGCAGGGCTTTCGCACCGATGCGGTCACCTATTACACCGAAGAGGAGCTGTTCGGGCCGCGCGCACAAAGGCGCCCGCCGCGCGCCCGGGGGGCCGCGCTGGGCGACCTGGGCGAGCTCAAGCCGGGCGACCACGTGGTCCACGTCGAGCATGGCATCGGCCTGTATCGCGGCCTCACCAAGATGGCGGCCACGCCCAAGTCGCCGCCGATCGATTTTCTCCATCTCGAATACGACGGCGGCACCCTGTACGTGCCGGTGTACCGGCTGGCCCAGATCCAGCGCTACGTGGGGGCCGATCGCATCAAGCCAGCGCTCGACAAGCTGGGTGGCAAGACCTGGGAGCTCAAACGGCGCCGGGTCTCGGCCGAGGTCAAAAAGCTGGCCGAGGACCTCTTGCAGATCTACGCGCAGCGGGAGGCCCTGCCCGGCCATGGCTTTCCGCCGCCCGACGCCATGTTCCGCGAGTTCGAGGCCACCTTTCCGTTCGAGGAGACGCCCGATCAGCAGCGCGCGATCGAGGATGTGCTGGGCGACATGGAGCAGGCGCGTCCCATGGACCGGCTGGTGTGCGGAGACGTCGGCTACGGCAAGACCGAGGTCGCGCTGCGCGCGTCGCTCAAGGCGGCCAGCGGCGGCAAGCAGGTGGCCCTGCTCGCGCCCACAACGGTTCTGGTCGAGCAGCACTACCAGACCTTCCGCACACGGTTTGCCGACTACCCGGTGCGCGTGGGCGTGCTGTCGCGCTTCAAGTCGCGCGCCGATCAGAGCGAGACCATTCGCAAGCTCGCCCATGGCGAGCTCGACGTGGTCGTGGGCACGCATCGCCTTCTGTCCAAGGATGTGCGGTTCCGGGATCTCGGCCTCATCGTGGTCGACGAGGAACAGCGCTTCGGGGTCACGCACAAAGAAAGGCTGCGCGCGCTGCGTACGCAGGTCGACACGCTGGTCCTGACCGCCACGCCGATTCCGCGCACGCTGCACCTGACGCTGGTCGGGCTGCGCGAGATCTCGATCATCGCCACGCCGCCCGCCGATCGGCTGGCCATCCGGACCTTTGTCGCGCGTTGGGACGACACCCTGCTTCGCGATGCGATTCGGCGCGAGCTCGCGCGCGGCGGGCAGGTGTTTTTCGTGCACAATCGGGTCGAGGACATCGACCGCTGGGCGGGCAAGGTGCGTGAGCTGGCGCCGAGCGCGCGCATCGCGATCGGCCACGGCCAGATGGAAGAGTCAGCGCTCGAGCGGGTGATGGTCGATTTCGTCGACGGCAAGTACGACATCCTGGTGTGCACGACCATCATCGAGAGCGGTCTCGACATCCCGCGCGCCAACACCATGATCGTCAACCACGCCGAGCGCTTCGGCCTGGCCCAGCTTTACCAGTTGCGCGGTCGCATCGGCCGCTCGCGCGAGCGCGCGTTCTGCTACCTCATCATCCCGCCGCTCGAGAGCTTGAGCACGGAGGCCAAGCAGCGGCTCGAGGTGCTGCAGCGCTTCACCGAGCTCGGCGCCGGCTTCCAGATCGCGCAGCATGATCTCGAAATCCGCGGGGCCGGCGAGCTTTTGGGCGCGCGCCAATCGGGCCATATCGCGGCGGTCGGATTCGAGACCTATTCCAAGCTGCTCGAGGAGGCGGTGGCCGAGCTGCGCGGCGAGGCCATCCGCGCCGAGCAGGATCCCGATCTGACCACCGATCTGCCCGGCTTCATCCCCGACGATTACTGCCCCGACACCGGCACCCGGCTCGATTTCTACAAGCGCCTGTCGGCGGCCGCCGACGAGGACGAGGTGCGCGCGATTCTGGACGAGATGGCCGATCGGCTGGGCCGGCCGCCCGCCGAGGTCGAGATCCTGGGCCAGCTGATGGTCCTGAAGGGCTGGGCGCGCCGGATGGGTGCCCTGGCGCTCGATCTGTCAGAGTCGCGGGTTATGCTAACGTTGCCGGAGACTGCCCGGCTCGACCCGCAGAAGGTGCTACAGCTGGTGAACCGAAAGAACGCGCGCTGGCGGCTGACCCCCGATCTGCGGCTCCAGCGCACCCTCGACCCGGGGGCCGAGCGCGATCGGCTGGCCGCCTACCGGGCCGCCTTGCAGGAGCTGCTCGACTGTGCTACCTAAGCGCGCATGAAAAAGCTTTTTGGATTCGCGCTGGTGTGCGCTCTGGCGGCAGCTTGCGGGCAGCGCAGCGGAAGGCGCGCAAGCAGCGAGACCACGGGGCCGCTCAAGGGGCAGAACGCGTCCGACCTCAAGGAAGCGGTGGCGAAGATCGACGACCTCACCATCACGGTCGGCGAGTTCCAGGATCGGCTCAACCAGCAGTCGCCGTACATCCGGGCGCGCTACACGTCGCTCGAACGCAAAAAGGAATTCCTCGACAACATGGTGCGCTTCGAGGTGCTGGCCAAGGAGGCGCAGAGCAAGGGCTACGACAAGGATCCCGAGGTCATCCGCACCATGAAGCAGGTCATGATTCAGAAGCTCATGAAGGATGAGTTCGACAACCGGGTCAAGCTCGAGGACATCAGGGACGACGAGTGCCTCAAGTTCTACAAGGAGCACAACGACGAGTACAACAAGCCCGAGGAAGTGCGGGTGTCGGACATCTCGGTCAAGGACGCGAAGAAGGCGCGCGAGGTGGCCAAGGAAGTGAACGCCAAGGCCAAGAACGGCATCGTCGACAACGCGCAGTTCCGCGACCTGGTCACCAAGTACACCGAGGACCAGGCGGCCAAGGAGCGAGGCGGCGATCTGCGCTACTTCGCCGAGACCTCGACCGAGTATCCCAAGGAGCTCATCAAGGCGGCCTTTGCGCTCAAGGATGTCGGCAACTTCACGGCCGAGCCGGTCAAGGCCGGCGACGGCCATCACATCATGATGCTGACCGGTCGGCGCAAGGCGCTGGTCCGCACCTTCGAAGAGGTCAAGCGCCAGATCCAGAACCGCCTGTACCGCGACAAGCGCCAGCAGGAGATGGAGAACTTCGTCGCCGAGCTCAAGAAAAAGGCCAACGTGCAGGTCAACGAGGCCAACATGCAGAAAGTGATGATCGACACCTCGGCGCCCGGTCCCACCTTTGGCGGCATGCCGGTCGTGCCGCCGGCCCCGGGACCGGCCAGCCCGGCCACCCCCAAAGTGGCGGCGCCGGCCAGCCCCGCGCAGCCCGTGCCGCACCCTTAAGGGGCGCCCAGCGAGGCAACGGCGGTGGCAGCGCGCGCGTCCAAACAGAGAGTGCTGAAGAGGTGGGCTTCCTATGCGCTGGCGTTGATTCTGACCGGCGGGGGCCTGGCGTCGGCGCGCGTGGTGGAGCGCATCGTGGCCGTGGTCGGCAACGACGTCATCCTGCAATCGGAGATGGAAGAGCGCTCGCGGCCGTTTCTGGGCGAGGCCGAGCGCGAGTCGGATCCCAAGGCGCGCGAGAAGAAGATCGCCACCATCCAGCGCGAGGTGCTGGAGCGGCTGGTCGACGAGCAGCTCATCCTGCAGCAGTCGGGCGAGCTGAAGGTGCAGGTGTCGCAGGATGACGTCGACAAGGCGATGGAGGACATCAAGAAGCAGAACAACATCACGCAGGAGCAGCTGGTGGAGGCGCTCAAGGAGCAGGGCATGACCCTGTCGGCCTACCGGCAGGATCTGAAGCGCCAGATCACGCGGCTCAAGGTCATCAGCATCGCGGTGCGCTCGCGGGTCACCGTCAGCGACGACGACGTGAAGGCCTACTACGAGCAGAACGTGCGCAGCGTGGGCGCCGACCGCAAGGTGCGCGCGAGCCACATCTTCATCGCGATCCCCGACGGCGCGAACACGCAGGTGCTCGAGCAGAAGCGCAACTTCGCGGGTGACCTGGTGCGGCGCGCTCGCAGCGGCGAGGATTTTGCCAAGCTGGCCCGCGAGCACAGCGAGGACGCGGCCACGCGCCACGAGGGCGGTGATCTGGGCTGGTTCGGAAAGGGGGCGCTGCCGCCCGCGGTCGAGGAAATCGTGTTTGCAATGGAGCCGGGCGAGGTGCGCGGGCCCATTCGCGCCGAGCGCGGCTTTCACGTCATCAAGCTGGTCGACCGCAAGGACGAGCAGGCGCGCCCGTTCAACGAGATCAAGGATCAGCTCAAGATCCAGCTCGGGCAGCAGGAGATGGAAAAGCAGACCCGGCTGTGGCTGCAGGAGCTGCGCAAGAAAGCGCACATCGACATTCGTCTGTGACCTGCTCGCACACGTGACGCAACCGCCTCACACGTGAGCGCGCGTCTTTCTCGCGCGTTGCGGGCGGCATGCGGCTTGCTCCCGCGGGCCCGTATGATTCGATACCTTGCGTCGTGTGGACTGATGTTGACGGTGGCTTCCTGCACAGCTTCGATCGAGCATACGCGGCTCAATTGGGCGGCGCGTCCGCTCCCCTCCCGTCCCCTCGAGTCGGTGGAGCTTTTTACGAGCGGTCCGCCCGCGCGGCCGCACATGGACCTCGTGGTGTATCAAGTGAGCAGTGCCTACGAGTCGATGGCGCAGCTTCTGAGCCGACTGCGGGTGGAGGCAGCGCGCGAGGGCTGCGACGCGCTGGTCGCGCATGTGGGCCGAGAGATCGACGAGGCGACTGAGGTCGGGGTCGTAACCGCCACCTGCATCGTGTACACGGACGGTGGAGCGGGGCCGGAGGCGGCCGAGGTCGCGCAGGCGCCCGAGGTCGCGCAGGCGCAGGCGCAAGCGCAGACAGCAGCCGCGCCGGTGATCGAGGTCGAAGGGACGGCCTGCGAGCCGGTGGCGGGCATGAAAAACGCTTACCGGTGCAACGGCACTCTGGTCTGCCGCGAGGGTCGCTGCGTCCACGCGCAGTAGCGGGTCAGCCCGGCGGCCAGCCCAGCACCCGCCCGCCCAGCACGTGCAGGTGGACGTGAAACACTGACTGACCGGCTCCGCGATTGACATTGAACACGGCGCGCCACCCGGTATCGGCATGCCCCGCCTCGCGCGCCAGCTTGGCAGCCACCCGGAACAGGTGCCCGATCAGCTCGCCATGAGCGTCGGTGATATCGTTGAGGGTCGCGATGTGCTGGCGTGGGATGATGAGCACATGCAGCGGCGCCTGCGGGTTGATGTCGTGAATGGCCAGACACAGCTCGTCCTCATGCGCGATCTTGGCCGGGATCTGCTGGTCGCGGATCTTGCAAAAAAGGCAATCCACCATGGCATGATGGTAGCGGATCGGGGGGCAGATTGAAATCCGGCGGCGCTGCGTCAAACTGAGCATGAGATGCCGCCGCGCCAGCGTCTGCGCCGGGTCTGCCTCGTCATCGGGGCGCTCGCGCTTTCGGCTGCGTTCGCACTGCGTGTGCGCGCACGCACAGCCGGCGAGCCGTTTCTTCCGTTCACACCGGAGGCTTCACGATTGCGTGTCCTGACCTGGAACGTGGGCAAGATCTATCTGGGCGGGCGACACGACTCGCGCGCCGCCGACGCCGATCTGGCGCGCATCGCGAGCGTGATCCGCGAGGCCGGGCCCGATCTGGTCGCGCTGCAGGAGCTGCGCGACCGCGGCCAGCTCGAGCACCTCCTGGGCCTGCTCGGCGGCGCCTACGTGGGCTCGGTGCCCGACGAGGAGATCAATGACCGGCGAGTGGCGGCGCTGGTGCGCCAGCAGCCCGACGTCGCCTTCTCCCAGATCGTGACCTCGACCGGTCGCGCCGCCGAGGTGGCGCGCATCATGCTGGGCGCGCGCTCTCTGACCTTCGTGTCGCTGCACCTCGATGCATTCGATCCGGCGCTGCGCGCAACCCAGGCCGAGGAGATCCTCGACTGGGCGCAGCGAGCCGAGGATCGCGACCTGATCATCGCGGGCGATTTCAACTTCGACGCCGATTTCCTGTCGGCGACCGAGCCCGAGCATCCCGACGTACGCATCTATCGCCTCTTGACCGCCCACTTTCAGGACGTCGCCGGCGGGGGCAGCGGCGCCACCACGATCGTCGATCGCAGGCTGGATTATCTGTTCGTGCGCGGGCGCCTGCGCCGTCGCGCCGTGCACGTGGTGGAAGGCAGGAACATGCATCTGATGGACCATATGCCGGTGGTGGCCGATTTTGAGGTCGCGTCCGCCTTGTGAGCCGGCCCGGGGTTCTGTACCATCGACCCCACCGTGCCCGAGCGCGAGGAACGCAGCGACCCCCGGTCGATCCATCGCATGCCGGTCGAGATCGAGGCCGGCGGCGGCGCTGAACGGTACCAGGCCACGTCTCGCAATCTCTCGCTGGGCGGCATGTTTCTGGAAACCGAGGGCTCGTTCAAAGCCGGCTCCCGCATCAAGCTGCGCTTCCAGCTGCCCGCGCAAAAAGACTCCATCACCACGGATGCCGAGGTGCGCTGGTGCGAGGACGAGGGCATCGGTGTACAGTTCGTGGGTCTGCGCGCGCGCGATATGTGGGCGCTGACCAAGTTACTCGGCAAGTAGATGACCGCTCTTTCCCTGCTCCTCGCGCTGGCGGCCCGCGTTGCGATCGTGGACGTGGGCGCTGATCGGGCCAGCCCGGCCGTGCGGGCGGCCGTCGAGGCGTCGTTGCAGGGCAGCTCGGTGGGCGACTCCGGGCTGCGCGATGCCCTGTTCGGTCTGGGCCCTCTCGATCGCACACGGTTCGACGGTGAGGCCGCCCTGGAGCGAGCCAAGGCTGCCTTCGGCGCCCTCAAGTGCGAGCAGGCCGACAAGGATCTCGAAGCCGCCGAGCGCCAGCTGGGCGCGCTCCCGGCCGCCGACGTGCAGAGCCGGATCGCGGACATCTACAAGTACCGCAAAGCATGCGCGGCCAATCGGGGCGATGAGGCGCAGGTCACCCGGCTGGGCGCGCTCCTGGAGGCGCTGGAAGGCAAGGCCGCACCGGCTCCGGCGCCGATCGAGCTGCGCGTGGATCCAGAGCCCGACGACGCCAGCATCTTGATCGACGGGCGCGAGGCCGGTCGGGGCGGGCACCCGCTTGCACCGGGTCCCCACCTGCTCGACGTCGAGAAGCCAGGCTTCCGCAAGCTGCATCGCCTGGTCGACGTGCAGGCGCCGGGCCCGGTGCGGCTCGCGGTCACGCTGGCCGCGCAGCCATCCGATGCACAGGCAGCCGTGCGAGCGCAGGTGCAGTCGCTGCGCGGGGCGCCCATGGAGAGGCACCTGAGCGCACTGTCCGAGATCGCGACCCGCGCGTCGGCCGATCGCGTGCTCTTGATCGACGCCAGCGGCGTCCTGGTGCAGGCCCGCTTGTTTGACGCCGAGGCGGGCGCGCTCGATCCGCGGGCCTGGAAAGGCCGGGTCGTGCAAGGCGCGCTGCCCGGTCTGGGCGACTTCGTGGCGGGCCGGGGTGGGGTGGATCTGTCCGCCGGCAAGCCGGGCAAGCCCAATGGGGCCGGCAAGGGCAAGCAAGACAACACCTGGGGCCACTGGTACTCGTGGGCGATCGCGGGCGCGCTGGCGGGGCTGGCTACGGTGCTGGTGCTGAGCGCGACCTCGTCGAGCGACGAGCTGACCATCAAGGCCAACCACTAGACGTGTTACAATGGCCGGGGGGCGGCATGTCGGCCGAGGATCAGCACGTCCGAACCGAGCGCGTCGAGCATGCCGGACGGAGCTTCCGCATCCGCAGCCAGACCCTGGCCGAGCGCGCCCAGATCGCGACCACGCTCGAGCTGGGTGAGAAGGTGCTGCTGTCGAAAGCGGCCCCGTACAATCCGACGCTCGACCAGGAGGCGGTGGATCGCGCCCTGGAAGCCGAAAACCGCCTTGTGCGTGAGCGCCTGCTCGCGGGCGATCTCGACGCCTGGCTAGAGCCGGGATCGGCATCCGCATCGATGCCTCCGGGAAGCGGGCTCGGGGGCGGCTCCAAACCGCCGGGCGCGCGCCGTCCGGGCCGGTGGGCGGTCAAGGTTGGCATGGTCGAGACGCCATTTCAGCCCACCGAGGCGCTGCTGCCGCGCGGCGCCGCCGACGGTTGGGAGACCATCGCGGGCGAGAGCGCGCCTGCGGCCGCTCCTGCTGCCCCCGCGGCCGCTCCTGCTGCCTCCGCGGCCGCTCCTGCCGCCGCCCCCGCGCCCACGCAGGACGACCAGCCGAAGCCGCACCAGACCCCGGTCACGTTGCCGGTCGTGCGCGTGCCGGGCAGCCAGCCGCCGCCGGTGCGCTTCCTGGGCCCGTACCGCCTGCTCGAGGACCTCGGGCCGGCTTGCCATCTCGCGGTTGGCGGTGGGGGCAACTCGGAGCGGCTGGTGCGTCTGCGCGTGGTGGTCGGCGCGGACGCGCGCACGATCGCGGATGCGCGCGCCCTGTTGCGTGTCGAGCACGCCAGCCTGGTGCCGCTCCTCGAGGCAGGCGTACACGGCGCCGACCTGTTCTGCGCATTGCCGGTGGTCGCGGGCCGCGCAGGTGATGCCCTGACTGCGCGCTGTGCCGAGCTGGCCCGGCCCTTGCCCATCGACGTCGCGGCCTGGATCGTCAAGGAGACTGCGTGCGCCCTGGATGTGCTGCACGCGGGCGGCCGCGTGCACGGCGCGCTGGGCCTTGCCAACGTGCTTTTGGGCTGGGGCGGCGAGGTGCGGCTCCAGGGCCTGTGCGACGCCATCGATCGGCAGCCGCGGCCCTCCGCGGGCGAGGATGTGACGGCGCTGGGCCAGCTCCTGTATGCGCTGCTCGGGCGCGGCCAAGACGGGGTGGCGTCGCCGGCGCGCGCACCCTTCGTGCCGCCTGCCCTGCTCCAGATTGCCGACCGCGCCCGCGGCAGCGGGCAGAGCAAAGAGCCCCTGCGCTCGGCGCACGCGGTCGCGGCCGCGCTGACGGCCTACCTGGCGCAGGACGCGCCGCGCACCGACTCGACCCGCATTGCGCGCTTTCTGGGCGAGCTCTTCGCGACCGGCGAGCGCGACGATGCGGAGCGCCACGCGGCGCTGCTGGCACGGGCCAAGGCCGCCACCGACGCGCTGCCCCCGCCCGCGCCCACCAAGGTTCTCCTGGCCAGCGATGACGCGACCAGCCTCGAGCGTCCGCCGGGCACTGTGGTCGACGGCCGCTACCTGGTCGAGCGGCTGTGCGGTCGCGGCGGCATGGGCTTGGTGTACCAGGCCGAGCACCAGGGCATCGGCAAACGAGTCGCGCTCAAGATCCTGCACCCGGCGTTCAGTCGATCGCACGACATCGCCGAGCGTTTCCGCCGCGAGGCGCGGGCCGCCACCCGCATCGGCCACCCGCACATCGTGGACGTGTTCGACTTCGGCACCACCGAGGACGGGTGCCTCTACATCGCCATGGAGTTTCTCGAGGGCTCCGACCTGGGCCATTTGCTCGATGAGCGCGGCCACCTGCCCATCGATCGCGCGCTCCGCATCACGGTCCAGATCTGCCGGGCGCTCGAGGCCGCCCACAGCGCGGGCATCGTGCACCGCGACCTCAAGCCTGAAAACATCTTCCTGTGTGATCGGACCGATGGCTCCGACTTCGTCAAGGTGCTCGACTTCGGCATTGCCAAGCAGGTCGAGGAAGCGCCCGCGCAGAAGCTGACGCGGCCCAACATCGCGCTGGGCACGCCGGAGTACATGGCGCCCGAGCAGATCAACGGCAAGACCGAGCCGCGCTCTGACCTGTACGCGGTCGGCATCATGCTCTATGAGATGCTATGCGGCCAGCCGCCATTCATGGCCGAGAACTACCTGGATGTGTTCCGCCGCAAGGCGGTCGAGAGGCCGGCGGCGCCGAGCGTCCAGCGCCCCGAGGTGCCGTTGGAGCTGGATCGCGTCGTGCTGCGGGCGCTGGCTCAGAAGCCCGAGCATCGACAGGCCTCGATGGCGGCCCTTGCCATCGAGATCGAGCGGCTGCTCGCGAGCCCGCGCGAACCCGTGGATCCCACGCTCTACGACTGACCGGCCCACCACCGAGAACCCAAAGAACACAGAGAATGGACAAGGACCCGGCTCAAGGCAGCGGCTCCGTCCCCCCGACCTCCCGATCCTCTGTGTTCTCGGTGTTCTCCGTGGTGCCGCTTGGTCTACAGGCTCTCGCTTTCGTGGTGCTCGCCGCCGGCGGCGCCGGAATCCGCGCTTGCGCGAATGAGCGAGCGCAGAACCAGCCGTGCGCGCTCGCCCGGATCATGCAGCCGCACGCCGATTTTCCAGCTCACCGCGCCGTCCGGGTCGGACAGCGCGGTCGAGTAGCGCACCTCGCCCTTCAGACGCAGCTTGAGGCCGTCGGGCAGAGTGAGGGCGATCCGAACCGGCGCCTGCTCGGGCGCGGGCTCGCGGGCGCGCAACGACAGGCCGCCCTGGCTGAGATCCTGCGTGTACAAGCGACGCACGGCCTGCCAGGACTCACAGCGCACATAGGCGCCCAGCTCGATGGCCGTGCGCGGCTCGCTCCGCTTCTCGACCGTCATGATGCGAACATCGGCCGACGGCCGGCGCGGCCGGAGCTGGGCCAGGTAGAGCGCCAGCTCGCGCCATGACGGCTTGCGGAAGTAACGCATCACCACGCCCGTGTCCACGAGATCGGCCAGCTCGAGCGGCGGGGTGGCGCTGTGCAGAATGCGATGGGCCGGATCACCGGCTGCGTGCAGCTCGCGCAGCAAGGTGCCACCGTTGCCGTCCGGCAGCGTAAAGTCCGCGATCACGACATCGAACTCGCGGCCGGCCTGCGCCGCGCGCGCCTCGGCGAGCGTCGTGGTCTCGACCAGCTCGTGATCGAAAAACAGGATCCGCATGACCTTGCGAAGCGTTTCATCGTCTTCGACGATCAGGATGTGCAGCCGGGGCGCAACAGACATAAAAATCTATCAATACAAGAATCGTACCGCACCTAACATATTGAAATGACGATGATGAGTGGGTCGGAGCCAGCCCAGGCCGCTCGGCCGCGCGCGTTGTCGACGAGGGAAATGGGAAGATGGACAAGAACTTGTCCGCCGTGATAATCTGCACGGGGGATGTGAATTTTTTCACGATCGCAAGGGGGGAAACCCAAATGCCATACAACAAAGCCCGGCGCCACGCACGCATCCCGCTGTACGCGCGCGTGGAAGCACCGGGCGAGCCCGCGCTCGGCACCATGTACTCATGGAACATCAGCGAGGGCGGGCTCTATCTCAAGGCGCCCGATGCCGAGGTCGCGGATGCGCCGCTCGGGACCACGCTCGACCTTCAGTTCGCCCTGCCCGACGGTGGACCGCCTTTGCGGCTGCCGGGCGAGGTGGTGTGGGTCGATCCCGCGGTCCGCGATCATCGTGGTCATCGCGCAGTCGGCCTCGGGGTGCGCTTTCTGCCCGGGCACGCCGCGGCGCAGGCCCAGGTGCGCCGTTTCGTGGAGTCGTTCCGCTACCGGGTGGTGGTCCTGGGCTTCCCCGACATGGCGCTGGCCCGACGCGCGCTGGGCGACCTGTTTCATCTCGAAGAGGTGGTCGGCGAGCAGCAGCTGCATGACATGGAGGCGACCGGTCAGGTCGGGCTCATCCTGCTGGGTCATCCCAGCAGCGCGGCCGAAGGGGAGGCGCTTCTGCGCCGCATCACTGCCAACGCCGAGGTGGAGCGGCAGCCTCCCATCATTTACTGCGGCACCGCGGCCACCCGAGAGCTCGAGGACCTGGTCACGCGCTCAGGCCGCGTGGTCTACGAGAAGCTGCCGCTCGAGCTGATCGAGCTGCGGACGCTGGTCCAGCGCTCGGTCGAGGCCCACATCCTGGCGTTCGAGAATGAGCGGCTGACCGCCGAGCTCGAGCGCGCCCTCGAGCGGCTGCGACGCGAGAACCAGTACCTGCGCGGCCGCATCACCGAGCCCACCCGGCTCGAAGGCCTCTACGGCGACAGCGCGGCCATGCGGCGCGTCTACGAGATGGTCGAGCGCGTGGCCCCCATCACGACCAGTGTGATGATTGTAGGCGAAACCGGAACCGGCAAGGACCTGGTGGCGCGCGCCATCCACGCCCTCAGCGCGCGCGCGCATCGGCCCTTCGTGGCGCAGAACTGCGCGGCGCTGGCCGAGTCGCTGCTCGACAGCGAGCTGTTCGGTCACGCGCGCGGTGCTTTCACGGGCGCGGTCGGTGAGCGCCCGGGCTTGTTCGAAGTGGCCGACGGCGGCTCCGTGTTCCTGGACGAGGTGGGCGAGATGGCGGCGGCCATGCAGGTCAAGCTGCTGCGGGTGCTGCAGGATGGCGAGATGCGCCGCGTGGGCTCGACTCGCGTCCGGCGGGTCGAGGTGCGCGTTCTGTGCGCGACCCATCGCGATCTCGAGCAGCTGGTCCGCGAGCGGCGCTTCCGCGAGGACCTGTTCTATCGGTTACGGGCGTTCGTGATCGCGCTGCCGCCGTTGCGCGAGCGCCGGGGCGACCTGCCGGTTTTGGCCATGCACTTTCTCGATCGACTGGTCAAGAAGCATGGGCGCGAGGTGGCGGGCATCACGGCCGAAGCCATGCGGCTGCTCGAGGAGCACGCATGGCCGGGCAACGTGCGCGAGCTCGAGCACGCGATGGAGCGCATGGTGGTGCTCTGTCCGCCCGGGGCCAAGATCGACGCCGCGCTGGTTCGCGAGACCGTGACCGGCCCGGGCGAGGGCGACGACCCGGCGCACGCGCATTCCCTCGACGACGCGGTGCGCGATTACGAGCGCAAGCTGATCACGGCTGAGCTGGAGCGGGTGGGCGGTGTAATCGCGCAGGCCGCGCGGGCGCTGGGCGTCGACCGGACCACGCTTTCGAAGCGGTGCAAGCGGTTGGGGATTTCGGGGGATTCGTGAACGGGTCAGTAAGCGATGTGATACTTCTTGGCCTGGCGCTCGATGGCCTTGTTGACCGTGTCGTCGAAGCCGTCCTCGTGCTTGGCCTTCTTGGCGGCATCCTTGACGTAGGCATCGCGTTTCTTCGATAGCTCCGAGATCTCTTTGCTCACCTCTTCGCGCTCGGCCCGCTTCTTTTCGACATAGGCCTTGCGTTCGGGCCCGCTCAGGGGCCGCATCTCGGCCGGCATCTTGGATGCATCGAGCGACTCGACTGGCAGGCGACCGCTGGACAGTCCCTCGAGCGCGTCGGATTCGTCGAACGAGCCGCCGGTCTTCGAGTAGTAGGCGCCGCGCTCGGCGGCCGCGGGCGCGGGCGCCTCCGCCGCCACCGCCATCTTGTGCGCCACCCGGCGCCGCGCATCCTCGCCCCCATAGATGATGGACGTGGCAGCCAGCTTGCCCGACAGCTCAGCCAGCCGGGCGTCCATCGGTGTGCGAATCGCCAGCACGCCGCCCGATTGATCGATGGACGCAAACGAGCCGTGCGCGGCACGCGCGATCTCGTTCCACACCAGCCCGGTCTCGGGCGCGTTGCCACAGCGGATGGTATTGATCACGATCTCGCGCGTGGCCGCCTCTTTGGCGATCTTGTGGTAGTCGTAACCGTCGTCGTAGTCCATGTGCGGCGGCGCATCGCCGACCAGGAAGATGACCTTCATGGCATCCTGCGACCAACGCATGCGATGCACGGCGTCGTAGAGGGCCTTGTTGACGTGCTCGGGCTCGTCGCCGCCACCGGCGGCTCGGAACGACATCAGGTGCTCGTACACGGTGTCGAGATCGGTCGTCAGGTCGTACACCTTGGTGACGTAGGCGTCCCCGCGATCGCGGTAGGCGACCAGACCGACGCGCAGCTCGGGCGTCGGCTGACCGGACGCAATGTGATTGGCGATGGACCAGATCTTCTCTTTGGCACCCTGGATGAGCCCGCCCATCGAGCCGGTGGTGTCGAGCGCAAACACGACGTCGACGTGCGGCTTGGGCTGCGCGGCCGGCTGGGGCTGCGCGGTCGGCTGGGGTTGCGCGGTCGGCTGCGGCTTGGCCGCTGCTTGCGGCTGCGGCTTGGCCGCCGCTTGCGGCTGCAGCTGCGATGCGGTTTTCCGGTGCGCGGCACCCGCGGCCAGCGCGCTTGCGATCACAAACAGCGCGGCGGCTCCAATGATGCCCTTGGTCGTCCGAGACTTGCGTTCCATGGCTCCTCCGATGATGGGCAGTATCGACGCACGAGCGCGCACCGCGATCTGGCACGGGGCCCGACCCCCCAACTTTGCGCGCGCAACGGGGACGACCGTTCCAATGAACACCAGTGACGTACGAGCTGGGACCACATCGGAGGGTTGGGTGTGCTGCCAGAAGTCGAGCCATTGCGGGGGGTTGCCCGCTTTGTGCGCGGTGTAGCCCGGGCTCATACCCGCGCCCGCTCGAGCGCGCGCAAGGCATCCAATATGCAGAGTTGAATTCTATACGTGTGCCTTGCCGTGATACGATGACGACAAGGCACGAACTGCTCGGAGGTTGATCATGTTGGCTTCACGTAGACTTTATTACTGGGTGCCGGGGCTGGTCGTGCTGGGCACGCTTGGGCTGGTGATCGGGCTCGGCATCGGCTGCGATCAGTCGATCACCGCCTCCGGGGATGGCGGCGCTGGCAGCGGCGGCGGCAACGGCGACGCTCATGACATGGGCTTGAGCGTGACGCCCGATCCCGCCAATCTCGACCTCAACGCGGGTGGTCCACCGGTCACCCAGACCTTCACGGCGACAGCGCACCTGCCGGGCGGCGACATGGACGTGTCCAACCTGTCCGCCTGGTCGATCGACGATCCGGGCATGGGCTCGCTGCCCAACAAGACCTTCACCTCCGTCATCACCCGAGGCGGTACCACGTTCGTGCACGCGATGTTCACACCCGCCGGCTCGACCCGGGTCCTCTCGGGCGAGGCGGTGCTGAACGTTCGCTTCCATGCCGGCGTGACCGGCGGCTGCATGGGCTGCCCGGGGTTCCCGCCCGACAACGCACCGCCGTGCTCGGATCCCAATTCGAAGCCGACCATCGTGTATCCGCCCGACGGGGTGCTCCTGCCGCCCAACATGAACGTGATTGCGGTGCACTTCATGCCGGGTACGGGCAACGACCTATTCGAGGTCGACTTCCGGAACAACGCCACCGACGTGCGCGTGGAGACGCGCTGCAACCCGGTGACCGATACCCGTGGCAACGCAACCGGCGGCTGCGAGTACAAGCTCGACCAGACGGTCTGGGATTACGTTGCGCAGAGCAACCGCGGCGGCGATCCGGTGCAAGTGATCGTGCGTGGTGCGCCCAACAACGTCTCCTGCGCCGCCAAGAGCGACGCTCGCAATATCTCGTTCGCGCAGGAAGACATCCACGGCGGCATCTACTACTGGCAGTCGCTGGTCCAGAACGGGATGCCCGCCGGCACGACCGGCGGCATCTATCGCCACGACTTCGGGGCCGCCCAGGCGATGAGCCAGCCCTTCATCACACCCGGTACGACCAACCGATGTGTGGGCTGCCATTTCTTGTCCCGCGACGGCTTGCGCATGACCTTCGGCTCTGACGACGCCGACAGCGATGACGAGTATGGCGACCTGCGGGTCAATCTGATGAACGTGATGACGCTTCAGATCATGGCGCAGGGCATCCCGGCCGGCTTCCAGACCTTCTCGCCCGATCACACCAAGTTCCTCTCGACCGACGGAGAGGGTCGAGACAACCCGCCCACCATGACACTTTACAATGGCGATACCGGGGCCATGATAGGAACCGTCCAGTTCCCGGGCTTCGCCGGCAAGCGGGCGGTCCAGCCCGACTGGACCAAAGACGGGGCCACGGTCTATTTCGTGGTGCCGGGCGCGATCATCCCCTGGTGCGCCTACAGCCAGGGTCCGGGTTGCTCGAATCCGTCCCACGTCGACGACGACCATTTCTCGGGCGGCAGCATCTACAAGATGCCCTACGACCCGGGCACCGGCATGTTCGGGGCGCCCGCGATGGTGGTCTCGGCCGCGAACGGGGACGAGAACAACTACTACCCGTCGGTGTCGCCGGACGGCCAGTTCCTGGTGTTCAACCGGGCCCACGGCACCGACGACAAGAGCCGCGATGCCTTCAACAACCCGGGGGCGCGCCTGTGGGCCCTCAAGATCAACGGCGGGCTGCCGGTCGACATGCAGCGCGCCAACAAGGGCGACGGGCTGACCAACTCGTGGCCGCGCTGGAGCCCGTTCATCCAGATGTACCGGGGCAAGCGCCTGCTGTGGGTCACCTTCTCGTCGACGCGCGATTACGGCCTGCGCATTCGCAACGAGAACATTCCGGCCGCACAGGGCGGACCGCTCGTGAACTGCTATCCGCCGGACTCGCCCGAGAGCGTGTGCCCGGTGCAGGGCGTGAACTGTCACCACGATCCGTTCGTGGCCAACTGCAACCAGCCGCAGATCTGGATGGCGGCGGTCTCGCTGTCCGACCTGGAGCTGGCGGCGGGCGATCCGAGCTTCCAGGCCTTCTGGCTGCCGTTCCAGGAGGAGCTGGCGCACAACCACATCGCGCAGTGGACCGAGGTCGTGGTGGGTCCGCCGCCGGGTGATGGCGGCGTGTGCGGCGTGCAGGGTCAGCCCTGCTCGGCCTCGAGCCCGTGCTGCGCCGGCTACGTGTGCGACGCCAGCGGGCACTGCCAGTTCAACATCCCGTAGCGTCGATTTCGCGGCCCTGCTAGACTCGCGGAACCCGTGTCCCGCCTGCTCCGAGCGCTCCTCGGCGGCGCCCTCCTGGTTGTAGGCAGCTCCCCGGCGGCGGCGCAGATCCTGCCGCCGCTCGACATCTATCAACGCTACGAGGAGCAGCTGATCGCGGATGCGCTGCGCCAGCAGGGGCTGGAGCCCGACCCGGCGCCGCTCGGCAAGACCATCGAGCGCATCCTGGTCGTGCCGCACGACATCTTTCTGCGCGGCTTCGACCCGGTGCCGCCGTTCTTCAACATTTTTCACGTGACCACCAAGCCTTACATCGTGCGGCAGGAGCTTCT
The DNA here is from genome assembly GCA_035258845.1 of Polyangia bacterium. Classification (GTDB taxonomy): domain Bacteria; phylum Myxococcota_A; class Polyangia; order JAHFDS01; family DATFWX01; genus DATFWX01. Next base: position 19,535 of record DATFWX010000223.1, read on the forward strand.
GTTCCGAGAAGGCGACGTGATCGGGCCCGACACGCTGGCCGAGAGCGAGCGCAACCTGCGCTCGTTCTTCGTGCTTTCGGTCGCGCGCATCGTGGTTGCGCGGGGCTCGGCACCCGACAAGGCAATCGTGGTCGTGGTCAGCAAGGACCTCTGGAGCCTGCGCCCCAACACCAACTTCGTCATCGAGGGCAGCCTGTCCGATCCCAAGCTCGACCTGCTCTCGTTCACGCTGGCCGAGCACAACCTCTTGGGCCGCAACAAGTTCCTGGGGCTGAATATCCGACTCGACCCGGCCACCTACTGGCTGGGCGAGCATTACGTCGACCCGCGTGTCCTGACCGCACGTATCGCGGCCGACGAGCAGGCGCTCTTCATCTTCAACCGCGAGCACGGTGACGCCGAGGGCTTCATCGGCCGCTTCTTCGTGGGGCGGCCGCTCTACAGCCTGGCCACCGAGTGGGGCTGGGATGCCGGTGTGGCCTACGAAAACGACGTCGCGCGCGCGTTTCAGAATGGCGCCATCCAGATGCTGCGCTTTTCCGATCAGCCCAATCTGCCCTTCCGCTACGAGTACGACCAGCGCCTCGTGAATGCGACCATCGATGGGCGGCGCTCGTTCGGTCTGCTCTGGAAGTCCAATTTCACGGCCGGCTACCGGATCATCGCCAACAAGTACACCATCGAGCCCGACGCCATGATCGATCCGGCGGTGCTCGACGAGTTCAACCAGCGCCTGCTGCCGACGTCCGAGGAGGCGGCCCAGCTCTTCTGGCATTACGATTTTTTTCGCGCCGAATTCGTAACCTTCCAGGACATCGCGGCCTTCGCGCTGACCGAGGATTTCAGGCTGGGCCCGGAGGCATCGTTCGAAATCGGCTGGGCGGCTTCCGAGCTGGGTTTCTCGAGTGACTACCTGTCGCTGGGCGGCGAGATCGGGTGGCGCTGGCTGCTCGGTGGCGACGATCTGTTCTATGTCAACGCCTCCGCTGGCCTGCGCTATCAGCCGCATTACCAAAACGCGCTGGGCTGGACGACCAACCTGGTCAACCGGTCCCTTTCGGCCGGGATCTCGAACGTCTCGCCGCTGTTCTGGCACCTGCGGTTCCACGCACGCGCCGCCCTGCTGCTGCGCGACTACGATCTCACCAAGTCGCAGTCGCAGCTGGGTGGCACCGAGTCGCTGCGGGGCTTTCCGGCCGGACGCTTCGCAGGCAGCAATGTGTACGTTGTAAACCTCGAGCTGCGCACGAAGCCCATCTCGCTGTGGACCCTGTATCTGGGCCTGGCTGCGTTCTACGACGGTGCCAGCGCGTACTATTCTTCGTTTGGGCGGCCCGACAGCGAGCTCTCCAACGGGGTGCTGCTGCCGGCGTTTTATCATCAGGATGTCGGGATCGGGCTGCGCGCGCAGCTGCCGCAGTTCAACCACTTCGTGCTGCGCTTCGACCTGGCCTTTCCGATTTTCGAGCGGGAGCCGGCCGATCCGGTCGCGTTCACGGCGACCTTCGGCCAGCTGTTCTGACTCAAAGTCGGCGTTTCTTGCGCCGGCCGATCGGCTTCGGTTTGGGCTCGGGCGGCGGAGCGCGTGTCTCCTCGACCACCCGCACCTCGGCCGGAATCCCACCAGGCCCGCCTGCGCCGCCGACCGGCGGCATGCCGGGTGACTTCTCGGCGTCGGCGAGCAGCCACTCCAGGTCGTCGATCGCGCGCACGGTGCGCAAACGCACCAGTCCCAGCGAGGTTTCGTCTCGGTGGAACTGCACGACAATGGTCCCGCGATTGAATCGCGCCCGGTACTGGACCATCCCGCCGCCGAGCTCCCATACATCGGGCAGCTCGGCCCACCGCTTGAGCATCTCGGGCGACAGCCGCAACCGGGCCGTGGGCGCGACCGTGGAATGGGCGAAAACGCTGCGCACCAGCGCAAGCATCTCGTCCCGACCGACATGCGCGAGGATGCGCCCGTTTTTCCCAGCTACCACGACCGCGCGCGCATTCGCGGTCGCCCGCAGGGTCTCGCACACCTTCACGATCAGCTCCTCGCGGGTTGCCATCCGTGTCGGTACGACCTCGACCACGTCGACGGGTGCGTGCCCATCGACGAGAAATCGGTCGCACACCTCGAGCGGCCAGCCGGTCTGCTTCGACAGGCGGGCGGGCTGCTCAGCGAGCGCGCGCAGCTTCGCCAGCGCCTGCTGATAGCTGAGCCCGGTCTTCTCCTGCAGCGATCGGGCGCGGTTTCGTAGCGACATCGAGTGTCCTCCCGCCGCGGATCCCGCACCCTGCCGCGGCCACGAGGTCTCCTCGCGTCGCATGTGAGACTGGCAACTGCACCGCCGTGCGGGGATGCCCGCTTCTCGGCCCCACCCGGTGCGGGCGGATCGAGCTGCGAAGGGCCGGCGTCGAGCCCGGCTTTTATTCTACTCGATTGGCGCCTCGTCGATCCTTGTGATGTGGTAAGCATGCGCAATGTCGAGCCCGACCAGGACCAGAGCGATAGCAGTAGAAGGAGCGGTTGCCCTTGCCCTAGCCGTTGCGCTGCTGGCGAGCTGCGCGCACACAGAGAGCGCCAAAGTGAGCCGGCTCACGCGCTCGTGTGAGCAGGGTAGCGCGAAGGACTGCATTCAGCTCGGCAAGCTGTACGAAGACGGCAACGAAGCCAGGCGAGACCTGGATCGCGCGGCCGCCTTCTACGAGCGGGCTTGCAATGCGCGCTACGGAGTTGCTTGCGTAAGCTGGGCATTGCTCTACCTGGGCGACGAGGCCCCCGCGACCAATCCGCGCCTTGGCATTTCGATACTCGAGCGCACCTGCGCCGCCGGCATTGACGAGCCATGCGGTCCGCTCGGCTCCTACTACAACGAGGGCAAGTACGTGCCGGCCGACGAGCGGCGCGGCGCCCAGCTCCTGCGACGGTCCTGCGATGCGCACTTCGAGGTGTCCTGCGGCGTCCTCGGGGAGATGTATCTAAAAGGACGCGGCGTGCCCCGGGATCCAGAACGGGGCGCGTCCCTTCTTCAACGCTCGTGCGACGCCCGAGTGTGGGCGCACTGTGCGCAACTGGGGATCCTCGAAACGGCCGGTAAGGAGCTGCCGAAGGACGAGCGAAGAGCTCTGGTTCACCTGAAGAAAGGGTGCGACGGTCGGCAAGCGAACGCCTGCACGATGGCGGGCATTCTCTATATGCAGGGCAAGGGCGTCTCCAAGGACCAGACCGAAGCCGCCCACTTCTTCCGGTTGGGATGCGAAGACGGTTTGGCGGCGAGCTGCGCCATTCTGGCGGGGCTGTATGAGCGCGGTGAGGGCGTCGAGCGAAACGCCGTCGAGGCGAAGAAATTCTACCGCCGAGCTTGCGCTGGCGGCGACAAGAGGGCATGCAGCCGCTGAAGGAAGGCGACGGTTTTCTTGAGCAGGCTCAGCGGCAGCCGAGGGCGGCCGCAAACGCGGACGGCTCGTCCTGCTGCGCGGCCGCGCCCTGGCAATAGGCCGCCGGGTCGACCGGCGCCATATCCGAAAGCGTGCAGGCCATGGACGAGGTCTGCCGAGACAGACAATCGCCCGCGGGCGTGCTCGCGGACAGCCCAATCGCGAGGCCGAGGTCGAACATGCAGAAGTTGGCCAGAATGACCCCGGCCGCGTCGACGGGCGTGTTGGCCATCGGGTCGAACACCAGCATGATGTCGTTGGGCAGTCGGTTGCCGCAATCGAAGGGGGCATAGGCCCCGAACGGCCCGCGCCCGACGATGCTCTGCGAGTCGCCGCCGAACACGATCATCATGTAGCCGCCCGACGCCGGGCGCGTCTGCACCAGCTCGACGTCATAGGGTGCCAGAAGCCCCTGCAGATGCGTCACGATCGAGGTGATGTAGCTCGTGCGCATGGCGTCATTGTTCATAAAAGGCGGCACCGTCCGCGTGGCCGGCGTGCTGGGGATGAGAAAGGTCTTGTTCATGGTGGCGTCGTTGGCCGACTGGTCATAGGTCAGCGTCACACCCTCGAAATTGAGGTAGAGGATGTGGGTCGCGCTGGGGCCGCCGTCCGCGCCCATCGCGCAGTGAGCGCCATCGCCGAAGCTCGACAGACCGTCGACGAATGAGCCGTCGGCGCCGCCGGCTCCACCGGTGCCGCCCCCTCCGCCCGCGCCACCCATCCCACCGGCGCCTCCGGCCCCGCCCGAGCCGCCCGAGCCGCCGGTTCCGCCCGGCCCATCTCTCGGGGGCGCCCCCGAGTCGTCCCCGCATGCCGACAAGGTGAAAGCAAGAACGCACGAAACGCACGAAAGCAGCCATTGAGCCCGCATGCTCTCACTTTACTCTTGCGCGCGCCTGTGCGAAAGAGGCTGCGATGGCCCGCACCCTGCGCTGTCCCGGGCTGCACGGCCCCATCGAGATTGCGCGCGACCGCGCGGGGACGCCCATCATCCGCGCTCACACCTATCAAGACGCGATGTTCGGGCTGGGCTTCCTGCATGCGAGCGACCGTCCACTGCAGTTGACACTGCAGCTGGCCGCGGTCGACGGCGCGCTGAGCGAGCGCATCGCGGACCGGCCCGATCTGCGCGCGCTCGACCGTGCCATCTTGCGGATGGGGCTGCCGCGCGAGGCGCGGCGCGAGGTGGGCAAGCTGAGCGGAGATGCGCGCACGCACCTGCACGCCTATGCGAGCGGGGTCAACGCGGCGCGGGGGCACGTTTGGCGGCCGCCCGAGCTGCTGCTCCTGCGCGCCCAGCTGCCGGTCTACGAGCTCCACCACGCGCTCGGCATGCTGTTTTTGATGGCCTACGCGGGCCTGGCCGACGGCCAGCGCCTGGTCGAGCGATTCGTGGTGGAGGCTTTGCAGCGCGGCCTGCCCGAGGCCGGCCTGCGCGAGCTGTTCGCGCCCCATCTCGAGGGGATGGACCCGGCTCTCTTGCGCGGCGTGCGGCTGGCAGCGTCGGTGCTGCACGATGTCCCGGCGCCCACACCGGTGCTGCCGCGGGTGGCGGCCAGCAACAACTGGGTGGTGGCGCCCGCGCGCAGCGCAAGCGGCGATGCCCTGCTGGCCAACGATCCGCACCTCGAGGTCAACCGGTTGCCGCAGCTGGTTTACGAGGCTCAGATCTGGCTGCGCGACGACGAGTGGGCGCACGGGGCCACGGTGCCCGGCCTGCCTGGGATCGTCTTCGGGCGCAACGCGCATCTGGCCTGGGGCATCACCTACGGCACCGCCGACGCGTGCGACTACTTTGTCGAGCGCTGCGACGGCCGCGGCAACTATCTGCGCGACGGCGCCCCGGTGCCGCTTCAGGTGCGGCGCGAGGAGGTGGCGGGCGAGGAAGCGCTGACGGTCTGGGAAACCGAGCACGGCGTGGTCGAGGGGCCGGCGGGCGAGCAGGCCGGCGACTACCTGGCCTGGGCCTGGACCGGCTGGGGGCGGGCGGCCGAGAGCCTGGATGGGTTCATGCGCATGTCGCTGGCGCGCTCGGTCGCCGAGGCCCGCGCCGCTGCCGCGAGCATCGCGCTGCCGACGGTGAACCTGGTGCTCGCCGACCGGGGCGGTGAGGTCGGCTTCCAGTACGCGGGCGCGGTCCCGCGCCGCCGGCCGGGCTGGAGCGGGCTCTATCCGGTCGCCGGCTGGGCCCCCGAGAACGACTGGCGCGGCCTGGTGCCGACCGCCGAGCTGCCGGCCACGCGCAGGGACGAGATGCCGGACGGCGTCTATGCGACCGCAAACGACCGGCCCGACCGCGCGGGCGGGCCTGCCATCTCGACGATTCCGCAGCCGCCGTATCGACGCGACCGCATCCTGGAGCTGCTGGGGCGCGAGCGCCTTCTGGGCCTGGCCGATCTCGGGCACGCGCAGAGCGACGTGGTGTCGCTGCAGGCGCGCCGCCTGTTGCCGGTGCTTCTGCCTCACATGCCCGACGGGGCGGCGCGGCGGGCGCTGGAGGCCTGGGACTGCCGCTACGATGCCGCCGCGTGCGAGCCCACCGTATTCGAGAACCTGTACGAGGAGGTATTGCGGGCCGTCTTCTGCGACGGGCCGTGGGGCGAGTGGATGGGTCGGGTGCTGCGCGAGACCTCGCTCCTGGTGCTGCTGTTCGGCCAGCTCGATGACATTCTGGTGCGCGAGGACTCGACGTGGCTGCCCCATGAGCGGCGGGCCCAGGTGCTCGGGCGCGCGTGCGCGCGCGCGGCCGTACAGCCGGCGCCGCCGTGGGGCCAGCGCCACGCGCTTTACATGCGGCACCTGGTCTTTGGCGGCAAGCTGGGCGCCCGGCTGCGGCTCGACCGCGGCCCCATCCCGTGGGACGGCGGACGCGCGACCGTCAAGCAGGCCTCGCTGTTTCTGGATGGCGGGCGGCCCACCTCGTTTGCGCCCTGCTACCACCTGGTGACTGCGCTGGGCGGCCGCGCGTCGTGGACCAACACGCCGGCCGGGCCCTCGGAGCGGCCGTGGTCGCGCTTTTACGCGTCCGACCTTGCGCGCTGGCTTCACGGCGAGCTGCGCGAGCTGCGGCCCGACGGGCCCGCCGACGACGAGATTCTGCTGGTGCCCTGATCGGCCAGCCCGAACAGCACCCACAGGTGGCGGAAGTCCTCGATGTCCTGCGCGAGCGCATCGAGGCCGAGCGCGAGCAGGCCGCTCCAGGTCGCGCGGTCGGTGGGACGGCGACGGCCCCGCCAGAGCAAAAGTGGGAGCGCGAGGAAACCCACCAGCGCCGGCACACCCATGGTGGCGGCGACGTTGAGCGGGGTCAGATGCGCGTCGTGCGGGACTGGACCGAGCGCGCCCGGGTGCGTGCCCAGCCCGCTGCCGGTGAGCGGATGGGCGAAAAGTGTGCGCATCGACGAGGTGATGGTGTGCCCGCGCGGCGCCAGCCCGGGTCGCAGGCGCACGGACAGCGGATGGCTGGGGTCGACCGCGATCGTGCGCACGCTCAGGCCGAGCAGGAGGGCGGCGCAGGCCGCGGCCGCGAGGGCGGCCAGCGCTCGGCGGCGCGGGGTCGAGGCGGCGCGCACCGCGGTGGCCACAAAGAAGGGCAGGATCCCGCGCGCGACGGCGAGCAGCACGGTCGCGCCCAAGGCGAGCTGACAGGTGCGGCGCAGCCAGGGCGGCAGCTCGGTGTCGGTCCGCGCCAGCACCGCGGCCGCGAAGATGCAGAAGCTGGCCAGGAGGTTGGGGTGGTACAGGCCCGCCTGCGCGCGCGCATAGGCGCCCGGAATGAGCTCGCTGCCGTAGCTGCCGCACAGGCGCGTGGGCACGCCCGCGTAGAACAGCCCGACCCCGAGCGCGGCGGCGCCGGCGGTGGCGAGCGCGCTGGCCGCCAGGACGCGGCCGATTGCGCGCATCATGCCGGGACGCGCCGCCAGATCGGCGGTCACGATCGCGAGCGCACAGAGCTCGCACAGGCCGAGCAGCTTCCAGGCCCCGGCGCGCCGATCGGGCGCGGCCAGAACCAGTGAGAGCGCCGCCCCAGCGACGTACAGTGCCATGGCCGCATGAGCCAGGCCGAGGCGCGGCCGCATGCGGGCCCGCGCGCGCTCGGCGAGCCAAGCCGCGACGGCGGCTGCGAACACCAGGTCGCCCCATTGCGCGTGCGCGTGCAGCCACGGAAACGGCGGCCACCAGCTCCACGGCAACAGTGCGAGCGACGCCAGATAGAGCACCCGGACCGCGCGCGACACTCCGCCCAGCATATCTTATCGGACGGCTCTGACAGCGCTGGCTTTTCCTCGGCCCCAGGTGCGAGTAAGCTCCGCGCTATGAGCGGCGAGCGCAGGCGCGGGGTTTCGAGGCTTGCGAGCGGAGTACGTACGCCAAGAAGCGCGCACGGCTTGGCCGCACCAGCCGAGCCGCCGAGCCGCACCGGAGCGAGCCGCGAAGGAACACAATGAGCGGCCAGCGCGGGCGCGGGGTTTCGAGGCTTGCGAGCGGAGTACGTACGCCAAGAAGCGCGCACGGCTTGGCCGCACCAGCCGAGCCGCCGAGCCGCGCCGGAGCGAGCCGCGAAGGAAGGCCCATGTCGAGAGTCTTGCCAGTCGTGCTGCTGCTCACCGCGTGCGAGGCAACCTCGCACACGCCCGATCCCAACACTTCCGTGGTCATGGAGCCGCCGCAGCCGTCGCAGCCGGCCGAGCAGCCGACCGCCGCCGGCGCGACCTCGGAGCCGGCCCCGGCTGGGGCCGCGAGCGCGTCCGACCTCGGACGGGTCGCGTCGGACCTCGCCGAGCGCGTGGGCCACTTCCCGATTTTTGCCATCACCGTCGACGACTCCAAGCTGGACGCGCGCACAAAGTCGATGCTGCGCAAGCTCACCGAGGCCGGCGAGCTGATGGATCAGATCGTTCTGCGCCAGGTCGACCTGCAAAACCCGGCCCTGCGCACCAAGCTGGTCGGCGACCCCAAGCTCAAAAACGCGCTCATCTACTTCGACATGATGAAGGGACCCTGGGACCGCACCGACCCGCAGGAGCGGCCCTTCATCGGCACCCGTCCCCGACCGCCGCAGGCCGGCTTCTACCCGCAGGATCTGTCCAAAGCCGATCTGGAGGCCTGGATCGTCGCGCACCCGCAGGACAAGGCGGCCTTTCAATCCTACTTCACGGTCATCCGGCGCGAGGGCGGGGCGCTGGTCGCGGTCCCGTTCTCGCAGGCCTACCAGGATCTGCTCACGCCGGCCGCGACCAAGCTGCGCGAGGCAGCCGCATTGACCGACGACGCACGCATCAAGACCTTTCTCGAGAAGCGCGCGGCTGCATTCGCGTCCAACGACTACCTCGACAGCGATATCGCGTGGATGGAGCTCGGCGACGCACCCATCGAGATCACGATCGGTCCCTACGAGGTTTACGACGACGAGCTGATGGGCTGGAAGGCCAGCTTCGAGGCATTTGTCGGTCTGCGCGATGCCGACGAAAGCACGCGCCTGGCCAAGGTGAACCAGTCGCTGGCCGCGCTCGACAAAAACCTGCCCCTCGACGCCAAGTATCGCAAGGGCACCGCGCGCGGCAGCGCCTCGCCGATTTCGGTCGTGCAGCTGTTGTATTCGGCCGGCCAGCCGGTCCCGCACCCGACCGCCTACAACCTGCCCAACGACGAGCGCGTGCGCAAGGCCAAGGGCTCCAAGAAAGTCATGCTCAAGAACATCGGCGAGGCCAAGTTCAAGGCCGCCACCGTTCCCATCACGCAGCGCGTGCTGGTGGAGTCGCAGCAGGCGCTGGTCACCTTCGACGCGTTCTTCACGTTCGTGCTCATGCACGAGATGGCGCACGGTCTGGGACCGGCCATGGTCAAGACCGCGCACGGCGAGGAGGAAGTGTCGAAGGCGCTCCAGGATCTGTTCGGCCCGGTCGAGGAGGCCAAGGCCGACGTCTGCGGTGTGGTCTCCACCCAGTGGCTGGTCGATCACGATGTGTTTCCAAAATCACTCGAGCAGGGCATCTACGCGGCCCATCTGGCCAGCGTGTTCCGCTCGGTCCGCTTCGGCGCCACCGAGGCCCATGCGCGCGGTGAGCTGGCTTCGTTCAACTTCCTGCTCGAGAAGGGCGGCTTTCGCTACGACGCGGCCAGCAAGCGCTACGCGGTCGACTTCGGCAAGGTCAAGGGCGCCATGCGCGCGCTGGCCCATGAGTGGCTGACGCTGGAGGCGACCGGCGACCGCAAGCGCACGCAGGCATTTTTTGACAAGTACGGGGTCATGAAGCCCGAGCTGGAGGCGGCCATCGCGACGCTTTCGGGCATCCCGATCGACATCCGGCCCGAGTTCATGGTTCTCGGAAAGCTCCGTACCTGGTAGACATGGGCGTCACCCGCGCGTCGGGCGGCGCCAGCCACTCCCGGTAGGCCAGCGACAAGCCGATCGTGACCGCGGCCAGGGCGAGCACGCAGATGGCGCACAGGATCAGCGCGCTGCGGGTACGCTCGCGCACGCGTGCCCGCCGCTCCTCGTCGGCGCGCGCCGAGTCGTCGCCGGTTGGGTCGGGCCCGGGCTCGGGATCGGGCTCGCCCTCCAGCCGCACGCTGCGGTAGGGCTGGTCGGCCGGATGTGCGGGCTGGTCGAGCAGCGCGATCAGCGCAGCGGCTTCCTGGGCCCGCTCGGCGGGCACATAGAGCTGCAGGTCGTCGTAGAGCGGCAGATAGGCCACCAGCTCGCGCGCTTCGCGCAGCCGGTACGGGATGCCGTCGTGCTGCAGGAGCGAGCAGGCCGCATCCATGCGCGGCCGCACCGACGTGCGCAGCACGCGAACCAGGCCGCCCTCGGATCCCATGTCCGAATTATAGCGGGTAGGGCAGGGTCGCGCCCATCACCGTGACCAGCACCAGCACCACCGGCAGCAGGGCCAGGAACACGATGAAGGTGAAGCCCATGACCTCGCGGGCCCGCAGGCCCAGCAGGGCCAGCGTCGGCAGCATCCAGAACGGCTGCACGAGGTTGGCGATGGCCTCGCCGAGGTCGTAGACCGCGACCATCCAGCCCAGGTGCACCTTGAGGTCGTGCGCGGCCGCCATCACATAGGGGGCCTCGATCAGCCACTTGGAGCCGCCCGAGGGCACGAACACGCCCAGCATTGCCGAGTACAGCGCAATCAGCGGCGGAAAGGAGTGCTGGCTCGAGATGGTGACGAAGAAATGGGCGATGCGCTCGTTCAGATGCGTATAGGTGATCATGCCGGCAATGCCCGCGTAGAACGGAAACTGGAGCAGGACGCCCCAGGTCGCGGGCGTGGCCTCGCGGATCGCGCGCATCAGGCGCGCTGGCGTCCAGTGCAGAAGGAAGCCCAGCAACAGGAAGAACAGGTTGATGGTATCGAGCTTGATCGCATCCAGCTTGTGGCCTGCGCCGGCGACATAGAAGCCGAGGTAGGTCGCGCCCAGCGCAACCACGACGATGGTGAGGAGCGGGCTGTGCTCGAGCCACTCGCCGGGCGTGCGCGCGCGCTCGACCGCGGGCGGGTCGATCGGTTTCAGCTCGACGCCCAGCTGGGCGGCGGTGCGAGCGCGTCCCGGAGGCGGCGTGTACAGCCACACCACCAGCGAAACCAGGGCGATCTCGATGAGCACGCAGATAAGGCTCTGCCAGAGAAAGATGGTGTGCGAGAGCGGGATCATGCCGCCGGGGACGACACCGCCATGGGCCACGATGTCGCGGATGGACGGCTGCAGCGCGCCCGGGGTGGCCATCTGCAGCGCAGCCGAGCCCGACAGCCCCTGCGCCCAGATGCTGCCCAGCCCCAGAAAGCTCGACGCCGCCAGCGCGCGGTAATCGGCCTCGGGGCGGCGGCGAGCGGTCTCGCGGGCCAGGATGGCGCTGAAGATGAGGCTGAAGCCCCAGTTGATCCAGGAGGTCAGCATCGAAAACAGCGCCACCATGGTGGTGGCGCCGCGGGCGCTGCGCGGCAGGCCGGCCAGGCGCTCGATGGCGCGGAACACCGGTCGCGAAGAGGCGAGCACGTAGCCGGTGATGATGATGAGCGCCATGTGCATGGTGAAGGAAGCCAGATCCCAGAACCCGCGGCCCCAGCTTTTCACCATGGCGGCCGGCGTGGCGTGCGCAATCACGAGACCGAGCACGAACACGACCACGGTGGCCAGGAGAGCAAACACGAATGCATCCGGGATGAAGCGCTCGGTCCAGTCGGTGAAGCGCAGGGCCAGGCGCGACAGCAGGCCGGGCCGTTGGTCGGAGTCGGAGCGGGGGTCGGAGCCGGAGGAGGAGCCGGGCATGACGGTCACTCTACCATCAGCTCGACGATCCGAATCGCGCCCGCGGGGACGCGCACGGGTAGGGTGCCGTCCTTGACCGGAAGCGGCGCCTGCGTGAACCACTCGCGCGCCGAGCGGGCCGCGCGCACGCGCAGCGTCACCTCGGCGAATTGATCGCGGTGGGGCGCGATCGCGAGCCCCTGCTGGGGCTTGTCGTTGCCGCGGCTGTTCAGGAGCGCCACCAGGTAGCCGTGCGGCGTTCGGTTGACCAGCCACTCGACGTCCCCGACCACGTGCGCGGGCGCGGCCGCCCACGCCGCCTCGGCCACCGCAAGCGCCCACGCCGGTGCCGCGCTGCCGTCGGCAGCCAGACCGAGCGGCGCGTCCACGCAGGTGACGCGCGGCCGACCGCACAGCCGCTCCAGGGCCGGTGCGCTCCCCCGAGCCAGAACCAGCCGTCCGCTGCCAGCGACGTGCTGTTCGAGCGCCTGCACGAGCGGTGGCGGTACCGCGACCCGTCCGGCGAGCACGATCACGGGGTAGGCGGAAACAGGCGCGCCGGCGCTGGCCACCAGCACGTCGACGCCGTCGCCCAGGGCCGCGTGCACGAAGGCCTGCCGCTCGGCGGTCGCGGGCTCGCCCTGCACGAGCGCGTTCGGATAGAACAGCACATCGATGGTCTGCGCGATCGAGCGGTCGGCGTCGCTCGGGCGCAGGGACGCGTGCGTGCCCTCGCGTCCGAACGCCTGTGGCACATAGTCGACCGCATCCCAGCCATGCGCGGGATCGAGCAGCAGCGCCACCGGCGCAACCGGCAGGCCGCGCTCTGGATGCTGCTCGATCATGCGCACGAGCTCGCTGGTCACGCGGCCGAGCGGATTGAGCTGCACCGGATGCGCGCCCGGGCCGGGCTGGAAGAACTGGTCGAATCCCTGCTCGTAGTAGATGGCCTGCGCGCCCGCGAGCCATTCCAGAAACAGCGACTTGCGATACCACGCGATTGAGGGCCCGGTCTGAAGGCCGTAGCGCGTGTGGAACCAGGCGCCCGGACCGGCGAGGTTCTGCAGGTGCGTGAACGTGCTCGCGGTGTCGCCAAAATTGGGCGCGTGGTAATAGAGGAAGCCGCCGTGATACTGGCGCGCCGCACCGCGCACGAACGCGATGCGGGAGGCGAAGCAGGGCATGCCGGCCGCGGTCTCGAGCCCGAGCGTGCGCACGCCCCAGGCGGCGAGCGCATGCGCGAACCCCTGTGCTCCCGACGACAGCGCGGGAATGAGGGGCGGCCAGGGCGAGTCGGCGCCCCCGTAGAGCTGGGCCCGCTTGCGGCGCAGGGCGGCCTCGTAGGCTTGCCGGATGCGCTCGAGCACGTCGGCGCGGCTGCGTGCGCGCGCGATGGCGGCGTCGAGCGTCTTGTCGTCGAGGTCCCAGGGATAACCGATGCTCTCGCCCGAAATATCGCCGCGGTCGCGCGCAGCGAGCGCCCGCCGGCCGGCTGCAACCTGAGCGCGCTGGGGCTCGTTCTTGCGCCAGGGCGCGTCCTGATAGTTGATGAGCACGTAAAAGGGCGACGAGGCGCTCTGGAGGCGCGCGAGCAGGCGCGGCAGGTCGTTGAGCGCCACCACCGGCACCACCAGCTTGGAGGAGAAGATCGGAACCTCGCGGTCGCGATACGCGGCCACGAAGGCGGCGCGCAGCTTGGGCTCGACTGCAAACGGTGGCAGGCCGGGCTCGAATGATTCGCTCGTGAGATTCCAGGGCAGCTCGAATGAATGGGTCCCGAGCGGGAGCGGCGTGGGCACGGCGCCGGGCGGCACCGCGGCCGCACGCGCCCAGAAATCTTCGAGCGCGCGCAGGTAGCCGAAGCGGGGCCGCTCGCGTCCCTGCGGCCGCCAGCTCAGGTCGTCGGTCAGCACCACCACGTCGGCGATCCGGCGCGCGGCGGCGGCGCGCTGGCACGAAAGCACGATCTGGGCCGGTCCGGCCGCGAGCGTGCCTTCGAGCGAGCCCCACACGAACGTCCAGCCCCAGTACGAGAGCGCCTCATCCTGCGGATCCAGCGTTGCCTGGTCGCCCACGACGCCGCGGAGCGCGGGACCGCGCGCTGGCCCCACCGACACGTCCATCGGCGAGACGCCGTCGCGCCATTCGGCATAGCGCACCCACAGCCGCCACCGGCCCGCGTGCGGAAGGAGCACGCGCTCGCTGGCCCGTCCGCCCGGGCTGGCCTCGCGCCCGCACGCGATCGAGTTGAAGCTGCTCTCGCCGCCCTGACCCCACTCGGCCGACACGCCGGGCCCGTTCCAGTGCCAGCCCGGAGCCGGCCGTTCGTCCGACCAGGACGGCCAGTGGCCGCTCACACCCTCCATGCGCTCGGCCTCCAGCCAGAAGTAGGAGGGGAGCGTTGCCTGGAGCACAGCGGCGCACAATGCCAGCATCGCTCGCGCATGCTAGCATTAGAGACAAGCCGGGGACGACGAGGTCAAGTATGCGCGAGGAGCAAGGACGCATCTGCAAGCTGGTCCGCGATGTGCTGGGTCCCGAGTACCTGGAGCTGCGCGTCGACCGCGTGCACCTGGAGGAGGATCTGGTCGAGAACATGAGCTCCCTGCGCGCCGAGCTGCACGACGAGCTGAGCGGCGAGAAGCAGGTCATCGAGGGGCGCGGCGTGGGCGTGGTGGACGCATTCTTTCAGGCGCTGGTCGGCCGGCTCTCCGCGCCCTACCCGTCGCTCAAGACCATCGAGTTTTCGAAGTTCCAGGTCGACGGTCGCATCGACACCAAAAGGCAGATCCAGGGCGCCGACGCGGTCGGCGAGGTGACGCTGATGGTGCGCAACTCGGAACGTCGCGAGTTCGAGTTCCGTGACGCCTCGCGCTCCATCACTGCGAGCGCGCTGCGCGCGGTGTTGGAGGCGGTCGAGTACTTTGTCAACAGCGAGCGGGCCTTCGTGGCCGTGTGGAAGCGGCTCGAGGACGCGCGCGCGCGCAACCGCGACGACCTGGTCCAGAGCTACACCGCGCAGCTGGTCGAGCTGGTTAAGAACACGTCGTACAGCGAAGTCATCGAGGGCATCCGGCAGAAGCTGCGCTGAGGGGCATGACTCACCGACGCGCCGGGCGAACAATGCGGCGGGTCCTGCCGCCGCGCACTCCCGCGCCCGTGCTCGGACAGGTCCTCGGCGCGCCGTCAAACAGTATGCGCAATGAGAGTCGTTCCGGTTGGGAGTGGCGCGCCTGCGGAAGTGCGCGCGGGCGCGGGGGGCCTGCGCGGCGTCA
>DATFWX010000224.1:0-42189 GCA_035258845.1 Polyangia bacterium
CGAGCCCCGCCAACCCCGCCGCGCCGGCCAGCCCCGCGACCCCACCAGCTTCGGGAACATCGGGCTGATGGACGACCGGATCCGCGAGCTTATCCAGCTCGGGCGCGATCACTACGAGCGCGGGGAGTATGACAAGGCGGAGCGGATGCTGCACGAGGTCACGCGCACCGGCCGCGGCTACGCCGACATCTACAACATGCTCGGCGTGATCTATCACGATCAGGGTCGTTTCGCGCAGGCGCAGGAGGCGTTCGAGCAGGCGCTGCACATCAATCCCAACTACACCGAGGCCGCGCTCAATCTGGCCGTGACCTACAACGACCTCGGCAAGTATCACGAAGCCAAGGAAGTCTACACGCGCGCCATGACGCGCTCGCGCGGCGAGCCGCGCATGCTCGATCCATTTGCCAAGGGCAAGATCGCCAACATGCACGCCGAGCTGGGCGACGCCTATGCGGGCCTCGCGATGTCCGACGAGGCGGTGCGCGAGTACGAGAAGGCGCTGACCCTGTGCCCGTCGTTCGTCGACATCCGGACCAAGCTCGCGCTCGCCTTGCGCGACATGGGCCGGCCCGACGATGCGCTGCGCGAGCTGCGCGCGGTCCGCGAGATGAATCCGAGCTTTCTGCCTGCGCGCATTCACCTGGGCGTGACGCTGTACGGGCTGGGTCGGATCCCGGACGCGGTGCGGGAGTGGGAGGATGTGCTGGCCATCGATCCGACCAATCGCAGCGCGAAGATGTATCTGCAGATGATCCAGGCTTCCAGCAAATAGAATCAGCGCGGTGGAGTGGCCAGCCACGACGCACCGTCGCGGCGTAGGGTCCACCCGGCCGGAAGCGCAAGCGTCCAGCCGGCCGTGTGCCAGCGCTCGGGTCGCGCCAGCACGCCCGCGTGGAAGGTTGCCTGCTCGAGCGGGATGCGCAGCTCGCTCCAGTCGGGCAAAACCAGCGCGCCGTCGGGGGCCGACAGTTCGGCGCCGCTCGGCAGCTTCCACACCAGGCGCTGCATCACCGTGCCCGCGTCGCCGAGCGACACGTTGGCGCGGAAGTCGAAGCTGATGTCGAGCCGCCCCGGCCGCAGCCGCAGCGTGGGGCCGTCGACGAAGCGGGCGCGCAGCGCGGCCAATTGCCGCCGGTGGGCTCGCCAGCGCACCTGCTCGCGCCGGCGCAGCTCGTCCAGGCCGTAATCGCGGCCGGCCCGCTCTGCCAGCGCGGCCAGTGCGGCCGGCGCGGCCGGCTCGGACGGCGGACCCGGGAGGGCCTCGGTCAGCAGCTTCTGCAGGTCGAGGGTGCCCGGCAGGCGGCGGATCCAACCGGGCCCTCGCCGATCCAGAAGATACGCGTACGCAGGGCCGGTGTAATAGGGGAACGTGCGCACGAACGAGGGTGCGGCCGCCGCGTCCGCGCGCACATGCGCCCCCAGGGCGCGGCCGGTCGCGCCGGTGAGCCGGAAGGCCGTGTATTCTGCCAGGCCCTCGGACAGGTCGAGCAGCCGCTCGCGGGTGCGCTCGTCCACGCTCGCAAGAGCGTAGCGGCGCGCGCGGAACTGGAGGGCGTGGCCGGCCGCGGTCGCCTCGGCCGCGCTGCCTGCCTGGGCCGCCAGCGCCTGCGCGAGCGCGCGCCATTCGAGCTGCAGCCACAGTCGGCCCTCGGGCTGGTCCAGCAGCGCCGAGCCGGGCCCGGTCTCGCCGAGCGGCGGCAGCGGGAGCAGGTCGGGCTGCACTGCGTGCCAGGCCTCGTGGATGAGCAGCCGCGTGGCGGCCGCCGCATCGTCGGGCAGCGGCAAAAGCACCATGGCCCAGGTGCGCCCGGCCCAGGCCAGCCTGGTGTTGGCCGGCGCCACCCCGGCCGGAAGCGGTCCGCTCCACAGCCCGGCCGGGCCGGCCGCGTAGCCGGGCTGATGCGGATCGGCGGTCATGAGCACGCGCTGCCCCTCGACGAACAGCCATGGTACCGTGTCGATGCGGCGGCCCCAGAGCGCTCCCGCATCGCGCGCTAGCGCCTGGCGCGCC
Source organism: Polyangia bacterium (assembly GCA_035258845.1). GTDB lineage: Bacteria > Myxococcota_A > Polyangia > JAHFDS01 > DATFWX01 > DATFWX01. Next base: position 2,015 of record DATFWX010000224.1, read on the forward strand.
TGCGCAACCGCAGCCTGCACGGCCGTGACGCCCGCATCCGCCTCGGCGTGCACGGCCAGGCACCGGCACAGCATGGCCAGCGCGATCATGTGTTCAGGAACCGCCCTCTGCGCTACCGTATTCCCGGTGTTCGACGCGGATCTGTTCCGATTTCTGCGCGAGCTGGCCCGGCACAACGAGCGGCGCTGGTTTCTGGGCAACAAGGCGCGCTACGAGATGACGGTACGCGAGCCGATGCTTGGCTTCATCCGTGCATTCGCACCCCGGCTGCGCACGATCAGCCGCTACTTCGTGGCCGATCCGCGCCCGGTCGGCGGCTCGATGATGCGGATTTATCGGGACCTGCGTTTTTCCAAGGACAAGACGCCGTACCGCACCAGTGCGGCCGCGCATTTCTCGCACGCCGACGCCGACGAGCAGCCCGCGCCCGGGTTCTACCTGCACCTCGAGCCCGGGCGCTCGTTCGTCGGCTGCGGCCTCTGGCATCCCGACGCCGCTTCGTTGCGCTCGCTGCGCAACGCCATCGTGGCTCAGCCCCCGCGCTGGCGACGAGCGATGCGCGGCCTCAAGCTCGAGGGCGGCTCGCTTGCGCGCCCGCCCCGCGGCTACGATCCCGACCATGCGCTGATGGCCGATCTGAAGCGCACCGACTTCATCGTGAGCGCGCGCTTTGGCGACCGGACCGTGTGCGCGCCCGGGTTTCTGGGTCGGTTCACGCGAGAGTGCCGGCGGGCCGCGCCGCTGATGCGCTTTTTGACTACCTCGCTCGGGCTGCCGTTCTGAGCCGGTTTTGCCACACCAGCGTCGACAGATCGGCCACCAGCCGCGCACCCGCTTTCTCGTCCCCGACCCCGCGCGTGAGCACCACCAGCACATAGCCGGGATCGGCCCCGCCCGGGCGCACCAGCGCAGCATCGTGGTAGACGCCGCCCGGCCCGCCAAAGCTGCCGGTCTTGTGGGCGACCCGCGAGCCCGGCGGCAGGCCGGCCGGAATGCCCTCGTTCAGCTCCTGGCGCGCCAGTACATCCAGCATCTCATCGGCGCCCGCGACCCCGCTCCGCTCCGCCAGCGCACGCAGGAGCACCGCGAGATCGTGCGCGGTGGTCGTGTTGTCGCGCCCGGCCGCGTGTGCCTTCGCGTCCTCGACTCCGCGCAGCACCTCGATGTCGGGGGCCGACAGCTGGCGGCACAGCCGTGTGACCGCATTAGCGCCCACCAGCTCGATGATGAGGTTGGTGGCCAGATTGGAGGAGCGCACGATCATGCGCTCGGTCAGCGTGCGCAGCGGCACCTCGCGGCCCAGCTGCGTGTAGGGCCACGGGTCGGCGTCGTCGGCGGGATCGAGCGCAAACTCGCTGCCGTCGACGATCGAACGGAACCGGTTTTCCACGCGCACCGGCGTGTCCAGGTTGAGCTGGCCGGCCGCCGCGCGCCGATACACTTCCATCATGACCGGCAGCTTCATGGTGCTGGCTGCATGCACGCGCTCGCGGGCGCGGATGGCGACCTCCGCGCCAGTCCGGAGGTCCTGGTACGCCACCGCCACCCAGGCGGAAGCCGGCGCGGCCTCGATGCGCGCGCGCAGCTTCATCTCGAGCGTCGCCGGTGCGCACGCGGGCGCCCACGCGGCGGCGAGCAGAGTAAGGCTCAGCGCGCGATGCACTGTCCGTACGGGCCCGCGGTCGTATACAGGCGCTGGCAGGCTTCGTTCTCGGCGCAGTCGCTGTCGACCTCGCAGCTGGCGCGCGCGGCCGCCCAGATGCCGGCCGCGAACAGCGCGCTCAGGCCCAGCGCCAGCGACAGCGCCCCCGCCTCCTCGAGCGCGGGCTCGTTTCGGGTGTCGCCGGTCGAAAAGGCGACCGAGCCGCCGCCGGCCAGCACCGCGCCCGCACCGGCGAGCAGGCGCGGGCCCCGATAGCGCGTCTGCGCGCACGCGCACGGCAGGATGAGCAGGGTCAGCGAAGCGCAAAGAGCGCGCACTCGGAGACTATATCAATCCGCGGGCTCGACCGCGACCTTGTGCATGGTGATGAGCACCACCCCGGCCACGATCACGGCCGCCGCCAGCAGCGTGCGTGCGCCCAAGGCCTCGCCGCCAATGGCCCAGCCCAGCAGCACTGCCACGACCGGGTTGACATAGGCGTAGGTGGACACGCGCGCGGGCGTGCTCACGCGCAGAAGCCACGTGTAGGCGGTGAAGCCCACCAGCGACCCGAACACGATCAGATAGCCCAGCGCCCACAGCGAGCTGGGCGCCACGTGAGCCACCGCGAGCTGGCCCGCCTCGTCGGTCGCAAGCCCGGCGACGACTAGCAGCGCGCCCCCGCACAGCATCTCCATGGCGGTGCCCAGCAGCGGCGCCGCCGGGAGCGGCGCGTGACGCGAGTACAGCGAGCCGACGGCCCAGCTCAGCGAGGCCAGCCCGAGCACGGCCGCACCGAGCGGGTCAGGGCGCCGGCTGCCCGCGAGCTGATCCGGGCCCACCAGGATGGCCAGGCCCGCAAGGCCCAGCAGCACGCCCGCCACCACGGGCAGGCCGGGGCGGGTGCGGCGGCGGATGGCCTCCATGACCACCATCCACAAAGGGACCGTGGCCACCAGCAGCGCGGCCAGCCCGGACGGGACCCGCTGCTCGGCCCACACCACGCTGCCGTTGCCGCCGAGGAGCAGGAGCCCGCCGATGATCGCGGTCGCGCGCCAGTTGGCGCCGCTCGGCGGCGCCGCCCCGCGCAGGCGCGCCCAGGTGTAAAGTGCGCTGCCAGCCAGAAGGAATCGGCTGCCGGCCATCAGAAACGGCGGCAGCGTGGCCACCGCGTATCGGATGGCGAGGTAGGTCGAGCCCCAGACTACATACACGAGCGCGAAGGCGACCAGGACGCGAGCGCGTGCAGGCGCGACCGCACCTGCTATCTGGTTGCGCTCGATCATGCGCGCGGCTGCCTCATCGGCCGGCCCTCGGGCGCCTGCGTGCGCTCGTGCTCCAGCAAGGCCTGTTTGCGCTGGCGGCCCCAGCGGTAGCCGCCCAGCTCGCCATTTTCGCGCACCACGCGGTGGCACGGGATCGCGATCGCGACCGGATTGGTCGCGCATGCGCGCGCGACCGCACGCGCGGCCTTGGGCTGGCCGAGCGCGCGCGCGATCTGGCCGTAGCTGCGCGTCTGGCCGTACGGGATCGCGCGCAGCAGGGCCCACACGCGGCACTGGAAGGCGGTTGCGCGCACGTCGAGCGGCAGATCGAGATGCGGCTCGGCACCCTCGAGGTGCGCCTTGAGAGCGCGCACCCAGGGCCCGGCGGCTGCGCCGTCGTCGGGCTGAGCTCGATGAATCTGGGCGGCCGGATACTCGGAGCGCAGGCGGACGGTGAGCGCGGCCTCGGAGGGGCCCATCATGACCGCGCACACACCGCGCGGGGTGGCGGCCACCAGCAGCCGGCCCAGGCTGGCGGCGGCGCCGTCGACGATCGTGTAGCCGATAGCCATGCCGAGCCCGCCGCGGCCGTAGGCGGCCGGTGTCATGCCCAGGCGTGTGGGCGCGCGCTCGTAGATCCGGCTCGCGGATCCGTAGCCGGCGTCGTAGAGCGCGGTGGTGACGTCCTGGCCCGCTCGCAGGCCGCGTTTGAAATGGTCCAGCCGGCGCGCGTCCGCATACTCGCGCGGCGAGACGCCCATGACGCGCTTGAAGATGCGCTGCAGGTGAAACGGGCTCAGGCCGGCGTGCGCAGCCAGCGCGGCCAGCGTGAGCGGCTCGGGCAGCTGCTCATCGATGAAACGGCACACGCGTTGGACCAATTGGACGTGCGAGGAAGCCGAAGCCGAACGGTGAGCAATCATGATGGAGAGGAAGATAATGAGGCCGCGGCGGGTCGGCTATCCGATTCTTGCGCTTCGGCCGCGCTTCCATTGCCCCGTGGATTTCAGAATGATTTCAGGCGCTCAGGCCAGAGACCCCCTTTTCCAATATACTCGATGGCTCTGACATGACCTGGTCTCCCGACAGCGCCCCGGTCCGGCTGTGCGCGCAGCTGCCCGGAGCCGGCGGCGCCTACAAGCTGAGCCCCGAGGATTTCGCGGTCGAGGAGATCCCGGCCTACGCGCCCGCGGGCAGCGGCGAGCACACCTTTCTGTGGGTCGAGAAGCGCGGTCTCACCACGCTCGAGGCAGCTCGCCGGCTGGCGGCTGCCCTTTCCGCGGATCCCGCTGGCGCCGGCACCGCCGGCCTCAAGGACAAGCAGGCGCTGGCGCGCCAATGGATCTCGCTGCCGCGCGTCGACCCCGCGCGCGCGCTTGCGCTGGCCGACACCGTCGACGGCTTGCGTGTGCTCGACGCGCGCCGACACCCGCACAAGCTGCGCACCGGGCACCTGCGCGGCAACCGCTTCACGGTCACGCTGCGCGGCTGCGCGCCCGACGCCGCCGTCCGTGCCAGCGCCATCCTGGACTGCCTGGCCGCTCGCGGGCTGCCCAACTTCTACGGCGCGCAGCGCTTCGGTCGCGATGCCGACAATGCCGCTCGCGGGCGCGCGCTTTTGTGCGGTGGCGGCGCGGCGGTCCGCGACCGGCGCGAGCGGCGCCTGCTGGCGTCGGCCCTCCAGTCGGCCCTTTTCAACGCGCTTCTGCGGCGCCGGGTCGAGGCGGCCACCCAGCGGCGCGCCCTTTTCGGCGACGTGCTCTGCAAGACCGCGACCGGCGGGCTGTTTTTGTGCACTGATCCAGTCGCCGATCAGGCCCGTATCGAGGCCTGGGATGTGCAACCCACGGGCCCCATGTTTGGTCCAAAAATGATGGCACCCGCGCTCGGCTCCGAGCCCGCGATCCTCGAGTCGGCCGTGCTGGCCGAAGCAGGGCTTGCGCTGGCCGATTTCGCGCGCGTGGGCCGCCTCGCTCCCGGCAGCCGGCGCCCGCTCGCCCTCCGACTGGCCGAAATCGCGCTGGCGGCACCCGCCGCGGGCGTGCTCACGCTCTCGTTCGCGCTGCCCGCAGGCGCGTACGCGAGCGTGCTCTTGGACGAGATCATCGGCTAGACTTCTGTCCATGAACCTGACGCAGAAATTTTTGGCCTTCACGCTGCTGGGCGCGAACTGGGTGTTGTGGCTCCTGGTCGCGCTCAGCGTGATTTCGGTCGCCATCATGCTCGAGCGGCTGGTGTTCCTGTCGTCGTCGAAGCTGCCCGAGGAGCTTCTGGCCGACCTCAAGAAGCGCCTGGCGTCGGGCGACCTGGGCGGCGCCAAAGAGCTGCTTTCTGGACGCACCGGCATCGAGGCCCGGGTGGGGCAGGAGGGGCTGGCCGCCCTGGGGGCGGGCGCAGGTGCGGCCGCCGAAGCCATGACCGGCACGCGCACGCGCGAGCGTCTGCATCTCGAGCGCAACCTGGCCATCCTGGGAACGCTCGGCAACAACGCACCCTTTATCGGGCTGTTCGGGACCGTGCTCGGCATCATCAAGGCGTTCCACGACCTTTCGCAGAATCAGGGCGGCGGGGCGACCGTCGTCATGGCCGGCATCTCGGAGGCGCTGGTGGCGACCGCGATTGGGCTTCTGGTCGCGATTCCGGCCGTGATGGCGTTCAACTACTTTCAGCGGCGCGTGCGCGCACGGCTGGCGCGAGCCGACGAGGTCGCGCACCTGATCCTGGCTTCAGCGCGGCGGGAGGCGTAAACGTGGTGGGGGCTGCACCGAACGCGCGTGGCGCCGGCGGCGGGGTCGGGGTCGGCTCCTACTACGATGACGACGACAGCGACATGATCGTCGACATCAACGTGACCCCGCTGGTCGACATCACGCTCGTGCTTCTGATCATCTTCATGGTGACGGCCAGCTACATCGTGCAGCCCGCGCTTAGGGTCGAGCTGCCTCGCGCCGCCACCGGCGAGGACACGGTCAAGACCACGCTGGCGCTGCAGCTTGAGAAGGACGGCGCGCTCTCGCTCAACGGCGCCCATGCCACCGAGGACGACGTACGCTCGTTCATTGCCAAGGCGCTGCCGGTCAAGCCCGATCTGCAGGCGGTGATCGCAGCCGACAAGGCGGTTTCGCACGGACAGGTGGTGCATCTGATCGATGTCGTGCGGCAGGCGGGCGTGCACCGATTTGCCATTAGCGTCGAGCCGAGTGGAAGGTGAGGCCGAAAGACCTTCATACGCTCGTGCTCGCAGGGGTGGCCTCGATGGGGCTGCACCTTGTGGCCGGAGTGGTGCTGGCGTTTGCGCCGCGCGACCGGGCGCGACCCGAGCTGGTCGAGATCGATGTCAAGGCGTCGCCGCCGCCCGTCCCCATGGCGACGCCACCCATGCCGCCCGAGCCACCGCCCAAGCCGGTTCGGCTGGCGCGCCGGCCGGCGCCGCCACGGCCCGATCTGGCGCCGCCAAAGCCCGACCAGCCGCCGCCCCCGCCTCCGCCCGAGGTGGTGCCGCGCGTATTCGGCACCGATCTGTCCGGCGAGACCCAGGGCGACATCGCGTTGCCGCAGGGCAACACGCTCAACGCGGATCCCAACCGACCACGGCCGGCCGTGGTGCCGACCGCGCCGCCGACCACGGGCACGCCCGCGCCGCCGCGCGCACCGGTCGGCTTTGCGCCGGTCGATGACGGCGAGATCGCCTCCTTCCCTGAGGTCGCGGATGAGGTCAAGGCGCCCTATCCACCCGAGGCCGAGGCGCGCCAGATCGAGGGCACGGTGCAGGTTCGGGTCGAGGTCAATGGCGACGGCAGCGTGCATGCCGCGCGCGTGCTCAAGGGGCTCGGCTTTGGCCTCGACGAGGCGGCGGTGCGTGCGCTCAAGCGCTTCCGGTTCAAGCCCGCACGCGACCGGGCCGGGCGCTCCGTCCCGTGCGTGATCGTTTGGAGATACACTTTTCAACTGGATAGATGATCGGGTTTCTGGTTGCGCAGGCTCTGGCCACGCTGAGCGGCCAGGTGCGCGAGCGCGGAACGCGGGAGCCGGTCGCGTACGCGTCCGTGATCGTCGAGAGCGCGGCGGGCGCGAGCGTGGCCCGCACCGAGACCGACGAGCAGGGCGGCTTCACGCTCGAGGTCGCGCCCGGGACCTATCAGGTGACGGTGCTGGCCGGCGACTACCTGCGCTTTTCGGCGCGCGAGACCCTGGCAGCTGGACAGCGTTCGAGCGTGCGCTACTTTCTCGAGCGGCGGCGCTACGGCCGCTACGAGACGGTCGTGCGGGGCCGGCCGGCGCGCGAGGAAGTGACGCGCCAGAGCCTGGAAACCGAGGAGATCGTCAAGATCCCGGGTACGGTGGGCGACGCGCTGCGCTCGATCGAGAATCTGCCGGGGGTTGCGCGTGCGCCCTTCAACTCGGGCATCCTGGTCGTGCGCGGCTCGCCGCCCGAGGACTCGCTCATCCTGCTCGATGGACACCAGCTGCCGCAGCTCTACCACTTCGGAGGCCTGACCTCGGTCGTCAACAGCGATCTCGTGCAGCGCATCGATTTTCTGCCCGGCAACGCGAGCGTGCGCTACGGGCGCTTTCTGGGCGGCGTGGTCGACGTGGTGCCGCGCGAGCCGCGCCGCGATGGGATGCACGGCTACGTCAACACCAGCGTGTTCGACACGGGCGGGCTGGTCGAGGGCCCGGCCGGAAGTGGCGGCGGGTTCGCGCTGGCCGCGCGGCGCAGCTACATCGACGTCATCCTGCCGGCGCTTTTGCCCGACAGCGCCGGCATCAACCTGACCACCGCGCCGCGCTACTACGACTATCAGGCCATCCTGAGCCAGCCCGCGGCCGGGGGCCGCCTACACGTCTATCTGTACGGCAGCGACGACCGGCTGACCTTTGTGGCCGCGCGGCCGGCCGACGACCCGTCGCTGCGCGGGACCTACGACACCACGCTCTACTTTCACAATCTGTATGCATCCTGGGCCGGGCCTCTGGGTGGGAGCGGCTGGACCCTGCGCGCCAGCATGCAGCCGGGCTTTCAACACTCGTCGGCGTCGGTGGGCGAGGAAACCAACTTCCGGATCGAGTATCTGAATCTCGACCAAAGGCTCGAGTTTGCGCACGGGTTCGCGGGCGATCGGGTGCGCTTTTCAGCCGGGCTGGACGTGGAGACCCTGCATTACGACGGGCGGGCCCGCGTGCCCCGCGCGCCCGTCGACGGCGACGTGCAGCAGATGCCCTTCGGCGCCCTCCAGCGCTTCGACCTGGCCGAGAGCGGGTGGGACTTGGAGCCGGCGGCGTGGGCCGAGGTCGCGCTGGCAGCGAGCTCTCGGTTGACGGTCACCCCGGGCGTACGTGTCGACCTCGAGAGCGTGCTCGGACACCAGCAGCTGACGCTCGATCCACGGATCGCGCTGCGCTATGCCTGGAGCGGCCGCACCACGCTGCGCGCGGGCGCGGGCCTGTTCCACGAGCCCCCGGCCCCGCAGTACAGCGACCTTACGCTGGGCAGCCCGTTCGTGCGGGCCGAGGCCGCCCTGCACTACTCGGTCGGCATCGATCATCAGCTGGCCCCGTCCTGGCGTTTGGAGTCGACCGCTTTCTACAAGGCTCTCGGTAGCCTGGTTGCTGCGTCGCCGCACAGCATCGTCTACCAGGGCAAGGTCCGGCCCGAGGTGTATTCGAACGACGGCTCGGGCCGCGTGGTCGGCTTCGAGCTCCTTTTGCGGCGCGAGCTGGCGCGCGGCCTGTTCGGCTGGCTGGCCTATACGCTGCTTTCGAGCGAGCGCCGGGACGCGCCCGGTCTGCCGCTCCACCCGTCGGATTTCGACCAGACTCACGTCCTGACCGCCGTGGTGTCGTGGAAGTTCGTGCGGACCTGGGAAGCCGGTGTGCGCTTTCGCTACGCGACCGGGAACCCCTACACGCCGGTGGCTGCCGGCATCTACGACGCCGACCACGACCTGTACCTGCCCCTGCCGGGTCCCAAGGACTCCGACCGCCTGCCCGCGTTCAACCAGCTCGACGCGCGCATCGACAAGCGCTGGGTGTTCGATCGCTGGATGCTGACCGCCTATCTCGACGTGCAGAACGTGCTCAACCACTCCAACACCGAGTTCATCCTGCACAACTTCGACTACTCGCAAACCGCCCCGGTGACCGGCCTGCCCATCATCCCCGCGCTGGGCATCAAGGGCGAGTTCTAAGCGCGCAGCCGCTCAGGCCAAAAGGCGCGACAGGAAGCTCTGGGTGCGCTCGGTCTGCGGCCTTTCGATCACCTGCGCCGCCGGCCCCTGCTCGATGATCTTGCCGTCGGCCAGCACCACGACGCGGTCGGCCGCGCGCCGCGCGAAGCCGATCTCGTGAGTCACCACCAGCATGGTCAGGCCGTCTTGTTTGAGCGCCTCCAGCACCGCCAGCACGTCGCTCTTGAGCTCGGGATCGAGCGCGCTCGTGATCTCGTCGCACAGAAGGCCGCGCGGCGACATGGCGAGCGCGCGTGCGATCGCAACCCGCTGTTTCTGTCCGCCCGAAAGCTGACGCGGGTAGTAGCCCACGCGGTCGGCCAGGCCCACGCGCGCAAGCAGCGCGCGCGCCCTTTCGGCCGCCTGGACGCGCGGCAAACCGAGCACGTGAACCGGCGCCTCCATCACATTCTCGAGCGCGCTCAGATGCGGAAACAGCTGGAAATCCTGGAACACCATGCCGAGCACGCGCCGCACCGCGTGAGCGGCCCGGCCGTTCTGCGCGGCTCGGCCGCCGGCGGCCTGTGGGCTCAGCACGTGCGGCCCTACCACGATCTCCCCCTGGTCGAACGGGGTCAGCCCGTTGACACACCGTAGCAGGGTCGACTTGCCGCCACCCGAGGGGCCGATCAGCGCGACCGTCTCGCCCGCCGCCACGCGCAGGCTGACGCTGTCGAGCACGACGTGGTCGGCGAAGCGCTTGCACACGTTCTTGAGCACGAGCTCATCCATGGCCGCGTCCCCAGCGGCGCTCGAGCGCTCGCGAAAGGGCGCCCAGAGGCACCGACAGGATCAGGTAGAGGGTTGCGGTCGCGACCCCGATCTCGAGGTACTTCATGCTCGACCGCGACAGGATCTGATACTGCTTGGACAGCTCGACCACCGCAATCACGCTGACGATGCTGGTGTCTTTGAACAGCGCCACCAGGTCGCTGGTCATGGGCGGCAGGATGATCCGCACCGCCTGCGGCAGGATGATGCGGCGAAAAGTCAGCCGCCGCGACATGCCGAGCGAGGCCGCCGCCTCCCACTGTCCCTGCGGCACCGCGCCGATGCCGGCTCGATAGATCTCGGCCTCGTAGGCCCCGTAGTTGAGCCCGAAGCCGAGAACGGCGGCCACGAGCGGGGTCAGCTTGAGCGACACGCCGATGTGATAGTAGGCCGAGATCGCAGGCAGACCGTAATAGAGGAAGTAGAGCAGGAGGAGGACTGGAATGCCGCGGAAGAATTCGACGTAGCCCACCGCCAGCCAGCGTATCGGCGACGGACCGTACAGGCGCGACAGTGCGATCGGAAGCCCAATCACAATCGCGAGCAGCATGCCGCACAGCGTGATCTCGACCGTGACCAGGGCGCTTTCGGCCAGCAGCGGGAAATAGCGCCGGAAGGTCCATGCGCGTGCGGCCTCGCCCACGATGTCCTGGCTCGCGATCCCGAGCTCTTCCTGATCCTCGTTCCACAGATGCCAGCGCTCGTAGATGCGGCGCAGCTCGCCCGCCTTCAGCAGGCGCTCGATGGCAGCGTCGAACGCGGTCGCGGTCTGGGCATCGCTCTTGCGAAATGCAATCGCGTAGTAGCCCTTGCCCACCGGCGGGCCCGCGTAGGCCAGCTGCGGATTGGGCCGCGCGTAGTACTCGGCAATGGGAAGATCGAGCAGCACCGCGTCGATGCGCTCGAGAACCAGGTCGCGGTAGGCCGCGACTGGATCATCATAGATCTTCTTGCTTATCTGCATCTGGTCGAGCATGCGTTCGGCCGCCGTTTCCTCCATCGTCCCGACCAGCGTCCTGCCCTGGCGGCACGCGTCCAGCGAGGGCAGGCGGGCGGCCTCGCCCGCGCGCACCACCAGCTGCTCGCGATAGACATAGTAAGGCCGCGAAAAGTGCACCTTGCGCTTGCGGTCGGGCGTGATCTCGATTCCGTCCATCGCGAAGTCGAAATCACCGCGCTCGAGCCCCGTGAGCAGGGTGGTGAAATCGTACTGCACCATCTGGATAGGCCGGCCGAGCGTGCGTGCGAGCGCCTGCGCCAGGTCGACCTCGAAGCCGATGTCGCGGCTCGGATTCTGCGGATCCTTGAAAATGTAGGGCGCGCCGCCCTCGGCGTCGGTGGCCCACAAAAGCGGCCGCGGCGGGTCGGGCGCAGCCGCGCGGGCGGGTGTGGGCGCGGCCGCGAGCACGAGCCCGAGCAGGGCCGCCCGCCCGACCGCGCGCGCGCCCACGAGCACGTCCTCGGCGCTCGAAACCCCGCGCCTGCGCTCGCCGCTCATCTGTGCGACTCTAATATAACTGCGATTCGGAAGGGGCCGTGCTCGCTCAGCCCGCCCGCCGCATACCGCGGAAGGCGGCGTCGACCAGGCCGCTGCGCGACAGCACCGTAAAGGCCTCGCTCTCCTCGGCGGTCAGGGGCCCTTCGGCCGACAGCAGGCGCACCAGCTTCAGCAGCGCTTCCTCTTCGAGCGCCAGGTCGATGTGGACATTGAGCAGCGCGGCCAGCATCTGGCAGTCGGGCGCCGGCATGGGCCGGAAGGCGTGGTGGAGCTGGTCGCACACGGTCATGTTCTGGTGGGCGGCCCGAAAGAACGTGACCAGGGAGGCGGCCGGAAAGCGAAAGGTCTCATTTTGCACCGGGGTCACGCTGTCGACCTGGGCGGCCACGCGCAGCGCGTTGACCAGCGTTCCCCAGACCTGGGTCAAAGGATCCAGGAGCGCGTACCGGATGTTGTCGAAATACTGGTTGATTGCGCGGTGGATGCGCAGAGCCTCGCCCTGCAGCGGGCCCGGCACCTGCTTGAGCACGCGCTCGACCCCGCCCTCGGTCTGGGCCAGCTTCATCTGCAGCGACCAATACAAAAGGTCGTCCTGGCCACCCAATCGCTCGCACCAGACCTCCAAAGTGGCCTTCAGCCCCTCGCTCAAAACCGTCGACACCGATCGCTCAGCCGTCATCGCGGATACCTCCAAACAGCCAAAATCGACCTGATTCTACCTTCCGAGACGCGGCGCGTCAAACCGCCCAGGCCGCCACTTGGGAGGGAGGAGGGCAAAGCCGACTCGCGGGCGTACCATCCCCACTCCCCAAGGCACGGCTCGCTGTGCGATAATGAGCGGGGGATCCTGAATGATTCGAAAACTCGTCCTGCTTTCAGGGCTGCTCGCCGCGGTCGCGGGCAGCCCGCAACCCGCGCGCGCACAGGGACCGGACGGCATCGGTGTGGACCTGTTCGAGCCCGCGCTCGGATCGCAGAACTTCCTGACCGTCCATGGCGCCGAGGTCCTGCCGTCGCGCCAGATCGGGATCGGGCTGTATTTCGACTACCAGCGCGACCCCTTCACGCTCGAGCAGTGCACCGCCTCGACCGCCCAGTGCTCCGGGGACATGCTGGTGCACAAGTCCTCCCTGGTGCAGAACGGCCTGCAGGCCTACCTGGGCGGTGCCTTCGGCATCAAGGACATCGCGCAGATCGGGCTGGGCATTCCGATCGCGCTGTCGCTGACCTCGACCGGCACCGAGCTGTCCACGAGCGGCGTCACCTCGGGCGGCTTTTCAACCAGCGCGCTCGGCGACCTGTACCTGGAAGGCAAGGTCCGAGTGTGGCGCGACCCGCGCTACGGGTTGGCGGCCGCGGTTGCGCCTGCGGTCACCTTTCCCACCACCACCGACGATCACCACTTCGCGGGTGAAAATGGGGTGACCGGCCGGCTGCGCGCCATTCTTTCGCTCAATCAAGGGCCCTTCGCGGCCGCCGCCAACGTGGGCGTGCTCGTGCGCGACCCGGTCACGGTCGCCCAAGGCAACATGAATTCCAGGATCGAGATTGGCCAGCAGCTGCTCTACGGCGCTTCGGGGTCGTATCAGTTTCCGCATCTGGCGCGCCCGGTGCGCGGAATCCTCGAGCTGTTCGGCCGGCACGGCTTCGACTCGTATCTCGACTCGGCGCCCATGGAAGTGGACGCGGCCGTGCGCATCTCGCTGCCGCACGCGATCGAGGCTTCGCTGGGCGGCGGCGCCGGCCTCGTGCGCGGGGTCGGCAGCCCGCTGGCGCGCGCATTCGTGGGCCTGACCTGGGCGCCCGACTACCGCGACCGCGACGGCGACGGCATTCCGGACATGGACGATCAGTGCCCGGACCAGCCCGAGGACCGCGACGGTTATAAAGATGAGGACGGTTGCCCGGATCCGGACAACGACGGCGACGGCATCCCGGACATCAAGGACGCCTGCCCGAACGCGCCCGAGGACCACAAAGGCCGCTTTCCCAACGACGGCTGTCCCGAGGACGTGGTCGACACCGATGGCGACGGCATCCCGGACGTCAAGGACAAGTGCCCCAACGAGCCCGAGGACAAGGACGGCTTCCAGGATGAAGACGGCTGTCCGGACCCCGACAACGACGGCGACGGCATCCCCGACGCTTACGACGAGTGCCCCAACGAGCCCGAGGACGCCGACGGCTTCGAGGACGACGACGGGTGCCCCGATCCCGACAACGACCACGACGGTATTCCCGACGTCGTCGACAAATGTCCCAACGAGCCCGAAACCATCAATGGGATCAAGGACGACGACGGGTGCCCGGACGTAGGTCCCGAGCATGTCAAAATCGCAGGCAACGAAATCACGGTCGACACGCCCATTACGTTTACCCGCTCCAAGCTGAAGGAAACCGCGTGGCTGCTCGATCAGATGGCCCTGGTCTTGAAGGGCCACATCGAGATCGTCAAGCTGCGCATCGAGTCGCACAAGCAGGGGCACGAGAGCGACGGCGATGCCGGCAAGCGCGCCGACGCGGTCAAGGATTATCTGGTCAAGCGGGGCGTGGAGCTGGGTCGGCTGCACACGCAGGTGTTGGCGACGCCGGGTCCGACCGTGCAGTTTTTCGTGGAGGCGCGCAAAGAACCCAAGCCGAAGAAGGGTGCGCCGCCGTCGCAGGCGCACCCGTGACCGGTGGGCTGACTGCACGGGCGATCACGATCGGGATCACGGGCGCGATTGCAGGCGCGATTGCGGGCGCGAGCGCGATCGGCTGCCTGGCCGCGGCACCGCCCACCGCCGGCCGCGCCGGGATGGCTGAGCAGCGCGGGCAGGCCTTCCGCCAGCACCTGGACGCGGGCATGGCCGCCCTCAAGGCGGGCACCTTCGCGGCCGCCGAGCGCCGCTTTGCCGCGGCGGCCGAGCTGGAGCCGCGTGCGCCCGAGCCCCGGCTCCTGGCCGCGGTCGCCGCCGAGCGGCAGTTCCACCATGGTGCAGCCGCGGCCTGGCTGCGCGGGGCGGTGGCCGAGGCGCCCTGGCGCGCCGACGCGCGTGCGATGCTGGTGTCGGTTCTTCTGCGCGCGGACAAGCTGGCCGAGGCCGCGGCCGAGCTGGGCGCATTGCGCGCGCACGGGGGGGCCGACGAGCGCCTGCTGATCGAGCTGCAGGCGGCGGTGCACTTCCGCGCCCACCGCTACGATCAGGCGGTCGCCGAGTTTTCGCGTCTGCTCGCGCGGCGGGCCGACGATCCGGTCGGCCTGTGCGGCTTCGGTGTGGTGCGTGCGGTGGCCGGCGATCTGGCCGGCGCCGAAAGCGCGCTCGCGCGTGCTCGCGCAGCCGCGCCCACCCTGGCGCTCGCCGACTACAACCTGGCCCTCGTGCACTACTACGCCGGCCGGTTCGACCAGGCCGCGCGCGCGAGCGAGGACGCGTTGCGCAAGGATCCGAGCTTTCTGCCCGCCATGACCAACCTGGCGGCCAGCTATCTCAAGCTGGGCCGCGGCGCCGCCGCCGAGCTGGTGCTCCAGCGTGCGCTCGCGCAGGCGGGTGCCTATGCGCCGGCGCTAGCCAACCTGGGAGTGCTGGCCTACGACCGCGGGCGCTTCGACGAGGCGGCGCGCATGCTGGGCGAGGCGGTGCGGCTGGCCCCCCGCACCTCTTCAATCCATTACAACCTGGGCGTGCTGGCCTACCGGCAGGGGCGCTTCCCGGAGGCGGCGCGCGAGTTCGGCGAGGCGCTGCGGCTCGATCCGAAAAATGCCGACGCCGCGCGCAACCAGCGCTGGATCCAGGATCTCATGGGGGGCGCCAAGGGAGGCGTGGACTTGCCGCGGCCGCAGGCTAAACTCGTGGTCGGTGAGTTTTCGAGCTCGTAGGCTGCTCGCGCTCGTGGTCCTGGCGGCCGCGGGCTGCGGCGGCACCCTGGATCCGCCGAGCCTGGTGACCAAGCTGCGCGTGCTGGCCGTGCGCGCCCAGCCCGCCGACGTGCTTCCCGGCCAGATGACCACGCTGGATGCGCTGGTGGTGGGCCTGGCCGATCAGGTCGACGGCGGCGCCGATCCGGGGGCGCTCGACTATCTGTGGCTGGCGTGCCTGCCGCCGCCCGGCTCCAGCGACGTCAAGGATTGCGCGGCCGCGGCCGGCAGCCTCATCGCGAGCGGCAGCGGGCTTCAGGCCTGCGCCCAGAATCCGGGGGCGGCCGTGTGCCTGTTGGGCACCGAGGCGCAGGTTCAGTACCAACCCGCGTCCGATGCCGCGGCCGGCAACGTGTTCATCACCATGGTCGTGGCGACGGTCGCGTCCGAGGGTGCAGTTGCCTGCGTGCGGCGGGTGGCCGGACCGCCCGCAGCCTCGCCCGGCGACAGCTGCGTCATCTCGCTCAAGACCCTCAAGGTGCAGGCGGCCGCCGCCGAGATCAACACGAACCCGGCGGTCAGCACATTCACCGTCGGGCCCCTGCCGGCGGGCGCGACCGACATCCACACCGATCCGCCGCTTGTGTTCAAGCTCAAGACCAAGCTGTCCCTGCAGCCGATCTACCAGCCTGCGGTTGCGTCCGAGCTCAAGCCCAACGGCACGCGCGAGGTGCTGACCTTTTCCTGGTTCGCCACCCACAAGAATTTCGATCACTTCCACTCGGGCTATGCGGTCGACGCCAGCGGCACCGTGACCGAGCGCGACGACAACACGTGGACCGACGACGGCGATGTCCCGGGGTTGGTCTTTTTCTGGCTGGTCGTGCGCGACGATCGCGGGGGCGTGGGCTGGACCGATGGCCGGCTCGCCTCGATGCCGCCGTGAAGCTGACCGTGCTCGCGGTCGGCCGGCTCAAAGAGCGCCACTACGTGGAGGCGTGCCAGGACTACGCCAACCGGGTGCGGCGCTATCTGCCCTGCGACCTTCTGGAGGTGCGCTCAGAGGGCGAGCTTCTCAAGCGCTGCCCGCCGCGCGCCGAGCGCTGGTTGCTCGACCAGCGCGGGCGCGAGCTCAGCACCGAGGAGCTGGCGGCCGCAATCGGGCGCCGCATGGCGAGCGGCTCGGCCGGCATTGCATTTTTGATTGGAGGAGCAGAGGGCGTGCCCGAGCCGGTGCGGCAGGGGGCGCAGATGGTGCTCGCGCTGAGCCGGCTCACGCTGGCGCACCGGCTGGCCCGGCTGGTGCTGCTCGAGCAGCTCTACCGGGTCATGACGATCCTGCGCGGCGAGCCGTATCACCGCTAACAGATAGCTGTCAGCCCTCCGCGGTGCAGGTTCACCGAGAGTTCTCACCGCAGAGAACGCAGAGAGCGCAGAGGATCCGGAGAGAAATTTTCTCTGCGTTCTCCGCGCTCTCTGCGGTGAACATTCCGCCTGCGCAACTTTTGGGCGTCCCGGCCGATACCTCACCATGTGGATCGCTTCCGGCCTGGCCGAGCTTCTGTGGCCCCAGCGCTGCGCGGCCTGCGACGCCCTGAGCGGGCTCGAGTGGGCCCTGTGCCGGCCCTGCCACGACACTCTGTTGCGCGCGGAAGCGGCCGAGCAGAGGTTGTCCTTCCCGCGCCCGCCTGCCTGGACGCGCGCGCGCTGCCAGTTCGAGTTCGGCGGCCAGCTCGCGCTCGCGATCCGACGCGCCAAGTACGGCGGCGACTCCGCGCTGGCGCGCCTGCTGGGCCGGCTTCTGCGTCCGCTGCCACCCGACTACGACCTCGCGATTCCGGTTCCGCTGCACCCGCGGCGGCTGCGCGCGCGCGGCTTCAACCAGGCGGCCGAGCTTCTACGCGGCGCCGGCATCCGGCCCCGAATCGAGCTCCTGGTGCGGACGCGTGATACGCCGCCCCAGACCGACCGGCCGCTCCCGGCGCGGCTGCGCAACGTGGCGGGCGCGTTTGCCGTGCGTATGCCCGAGCGGGTGAAAGGCCGCCGCGTGCTGCTGGTCGACGATGTCATGACCACCGGCGCCACCGCCGACGCGTGTGCACGTGCTCTGAGCGAGGCGGGCAGCGCTGCCGTGCTCGTGTTGGCGCTGGCTCGTGCGCCCCTGTAGCGGGTAGAATGCGCCCAAAATGGCCATTCTGGTCCTGATTCGCCACGGGCAATCACTGTGGAACCTGGAAAACCGCTTCACCGGCTGGGTCGACGTGCCGCTGACCGACCTGGGCCGGGCCGAGGCGCGCCGCGCAGCCGAGCTGATCCAGGACATCCGCTTTGATGTGGCCTACACGTCGGTGCTCTGGCGCGCCCAGGAAACCCTCGACATCATCCTGCAGGGGTTGGGGCAAAAGCCGCCCGTCATCCGCGATCAAGCGCTCAACGAGCGCCACTACGGCGATCTGCAGGGTCTGAACAAGGCCGAGATGGCCAAGCGCTACGGGGCCGAGCAGGTCAAGCTGTGGCGGCGATCGTACGACGTGGCGCCGCCGGGCGGCGAGTCGCTCGAGATGACCGCGAAGCGCACGCTGCCGTTTTTCGACCGCGCCATCATGGGCGACCTTGCCCAGGGCAAGCAGGTGCTGGTGGTGGCGCATGGCAATTCCAATCGCTCCATCGTCATGCAGCTCGACAAGCTCACCCGCGAGCAGGTGATCGAGCTCAACCTCGATACCGGCGTGCCGCTGGTCTACGACATCGCGCCCGACGGCACGGTTGTATCCAAGCAGATCCGAAAGTGAGCAGACAGCCGCCCCGCGAGCACCGCAAGGTGCTGTGCCGCAACAAGAAGGCGCGCCACGAGTACCATCTCGAGGAGCCGCTGGAGGCCGGCATCGCGCTCGTGGGCAGCGAGGTCAAGTCGCTGCGCGAGGGGCGCGCGACGTTGACCGACGCCTACGCAGAGGTCCGAAACAGCGAGCTGTGGCTCGTGGGCCTGCAGATTGCCGAGTACCCGTTCGCGCACGCGCGCAACCACGATCCGCGGCGCGTGCGCAAGCTGCTCATGCACAAGCAGGAAATCCGGCGGCTCGACGCCAGGTCGCGCGAGAAGGGCATGACGCTGATTCCCACCGAGCTGTACCTCAAGGGTGGCCGGGTCAAGGTCGAGATTGCGCTCGCGCGCGGCAAGCAGGCCTGGGACAAGCGCGAGGCCACCCGCAAACGCGACCAGCAGCGAGAGCTCGAAGCCGAGCTGGGGAGGCGACGATGAAGCAAGCGCTGGGGCTGGCTCTGCTGGCTCTTCTGCTTTCGGGCTGCGCGCACGGGCTCGACCCGGCCCCGCAGGGAGCGCGCATGAGCCCACCCTTGTGGCCCGCCTGGGGCCGCAAGCCAGGCGGCGCCAAAGTCGGCTATCCCGACGACGCCTGGAGCGCGGGAGTGGAGGGCGACGTGGTGGTGGACGTGTGCATCAACGAGCGCGGCGACATCTTCAGCATCCAGCCGGTGTCGGGGCCGCACAAGCTGGCCTCCGAGGTCATGCGCGCCATTGCGACCTGGCAGTACGAGCCCGCGCGACCGCGCGGCCACGATCCGGAGGCGGTGTGCTTCCAGCGCAAATTTTCTTTCCGCCAAAAGCCCGCGCCCGCCGAGTTCTTCACCACCAACGCCGACATCATCGTGACGCGGGACTACGAGCCCCCGCAGCTCGGCTACAGCCCGCGGCCCGAGCTCGGGGTCAAAGGGCGCTTTTTCGTGCGCGTGTGTCCGGGCGCCGACGGCGTGCCGCAGGATGTGACCGTGCTGTCGGGCCTGGGCCGGGACAAAAACGCCGAGCTGGCCCGCAAGCTCACCTCATGGCGCTACACGCCCGCCCGGCTGCGCGGCCAGCCCATCGCTGCCTGCGAAATCGTGACGCTGATCTATTGAGGCTTGAGGCGTCCGAGCTACTGGCAGGTCATGGCCGGCAGGGCAGCGATCCAATCGCTCACCAACTGGGTTCCAAACCCATCCGAGGTCAGCGTCGGCAGCTGGGGCATCTTGATCGATGGATCAGTCGACCGCATGCGATACACCACGATCGACTGATCGGGCTGGCCCGGCACCACGTCGAACAGCAAATTGCCGCTGCCGTGGCCAGCTGCGACCGGGCGCCGGCACACGCCAAGATCGACCGGTGTCGTGGTCTCCCAGTTGAGCTTGAGCCCGGTGTTGGATGCGGTGCCGGCTGCGTTGTGGCAGTGTGCGCAGTTGGCGTCCAGGTACGAGCGCGCGCGCCGATCGAGCGCATCGGTGCCGGCTGGATCGGACAGCTTGTCGAGGGTCGACGGCGCCGGGATGGCGCTGTCGAACAGCCCCATTTGGGCGAACGCGTCCAGCTGATTGACCGGCCCCTGGCCATAATCGTGCGTGCGATTAAGCTGGCGCGTGCGCGGGCCCAGCGGCACCGCCACCGTGTCCTGAGCGTGGCAGGTCTTGCACTGGTCGGTCGACGGCACGCGATAATCGAACGTGAGCGGCTGTCCGTCCGTCCCCACCTGGGTCACGTGCAGGGTACGCCCGGCCACCCAGCGCGTGGCCTGGGTCTGGGCGTCGTCCCAGATATAGGTGTACGCGCTCCAGGTGCCGCCCCGGAGCATGAGCAGCCGGGTCTCGAGCAGGCGCCATCCGGCCTGCGGGTCACGCAGATCGCGGTCGAAGTAAAAAGTCTTGATGATGGTCGTGCCATCGGGGAAGGTCCAGCGCCCGCTCGGGTCGAAATGGATCTGGCCGCCCGGCGGAACCACGAGAAAACGCAGCTTGCCGGCGCCGTCCGCAAACAGCACCGACACCACTTCATAGGGCAGAACGCCGGGCGCGGGCGTCTGCGCGACCGGGTCGGAAAAGAAGCCGTAGCGGCTCAGGTTCTGGTAGGGGATGGTGTCGTCGGGCGGCGGGCCGTCGGGCGGCGCGGCCTGGTCACCGCCGCAACCGAAAGTCAGAAGCCCTGCCAGAACCGCCAGCACGAGGGGAGCCGACTTCCACTGCACGGCTGCCTCTACCACGTTACGGCAGGTAGCGCGGTTCCCGTGCACGTGTAGGGCGCGATGTCGGTCGAGGGGGCGTGGAACCGATTCTGCGCGTCCATGAACACGAACGAGCCCGTATTGGCCTGGAAGCAGTTGCGCAGGCTGGGATCGGTGCGCATGGCATCGACGTATCCGTCCCACAGCAGGTCGGGGACGGTGTGCATGCCAATGCCGGCCGCCAGCACCAGCGCGACGTCCTGCGGATTGTATCCATTGTGACTAAACTGATTGTCGTGGATGTAATTGCCCTGCGGATA
This sequence comes from Polyangia bacterium, assembly GCA_035258845.1. Lineage (GTDB taxonomy): Bacteria > Myxococcota_A > Polyangia > JAHFDS01 > DATFWX01 > DATFWX01. The sequence continues at coordinate 22,570 of DATFWX010000224.1, forward strand.
CAAGTCATACTGCATGTCGGTCATGTAGTCGCTGCGCCCGATCAATAGGTAGCTGATGACGGCCAGCCCGACCGACTGGTTGCCCGCCACTGTGTTGTTGTGCAGCTCGTTGAAATCGGTCGACAGTACCAGCATGCCGGTGCCCGAGGGGACCATGCTGACGATGCTGCCGGGTGCGGCAAAGCTTTGCTGATTGTTGTTGAGCACGCGGTTGCCGTGCACCTTGGCGCGCTTGCCGTCCTTGACCGGCAGGTTGGGCAGATTGAACACCAAGATGCCGCCCACGTTGTCGTGCGCGTAGTTGTCCACCACTTCGGCGTCGGTCGTGTTCTCGATCTCGATGCCGGCCACATTGTGCAGCGCCTCGCTCTGGCGCACGATCACGTGATCCGACTGTCCGACATAGATGCCGGCGTCCGAGGCAAAGCTGACCTTGCAGTGATCGATGATCACGTGGTGGGACTCGACCGGATAGAGGCCGTAGGCGCCGTTTTGAGAGGACGGGCCCTTCCAGGTCACGGTCACGAAGCTGAAAGTGACATCGTCGCTTTTGTCGACACGCACGGCATCGCCGGCCGTGTTCATGACCGTGATGCGGGTGAGCTTGAAGTGGTCGGCGGTCACCGACAGACCGTTGGCGCCGCTCTGCTGCCCATCGAAGTCCAGCACGGTGCCGACCTCTGTGTTCGAGCCGCGCAGCTCGACGCCGGACGTGGTCAGGGTCAGCTCGTCATGGAGCTTGTAGACCCCCTCGTGGAAGCAGATGACCTGGCCCGGCTGAGCGTTGCCGAGCGCCCCCTGGATGGTGTCGTGATTGCCGGTCGGGTCGGGATGGAGCGGCAGCACGGTCGTGCAGCCCCGGAAGTCCTCATCCTCGCTGCACGAGGATAGAGTGCCCGCCGCCAGCGCCAACAGGGCTAGCAAGCGCAATCCCAGGGCATTCAGGCATCCCCGCTGCAGCCGCAAGCCTTAAGATCCATAGCGCTTCTAGCGCTCCTCGGCAAGTGCTACGATCGTCGGGCAGAGCTTTCCGCATGCGCGTGTTGTTGGTGTCGACCGATGTCGAGATGACCGAAGCCTTCGTGCGGGTGCTCGAGCAGCGCGGCCACGAGGTCACGGTGCTCGGGGATGCGGAGGCCGCCGCCACCGTGAGCGAGCAGGGTCCGCTGCCCGTGCAGGTGCTGGTCGATGCCGAGCTGCCCGGTGGCGGCGCGCTCGCATTGTGCCGGCGCCTGCGGACGGGCGCGCAGGCGCACTCGCTGGCCGTGTTGGCGCTGGTGAGCCGGCGCCAGCCCGACGACGCGCTGGCTCTTTTGGAAGCGGGCGCCGACGACTTCATCCCGAAGTCGGTCGATCCCAAGCTGCTGGCGGCGCGCATCGCAGTGTGCGAGCGCGCGCTCGCGGGCGAGATCGCACTACGCGAGAGCGAGGAGCGCTTTCGCTGGCTGGCCGAGGCCGGTTTCGAGGGCATCGCGATCCACGCACGGGGCCGTGTCATCGATGTCAATCAGTCGCTGGCCGCCATGTTCGGCTATGGGCGCGCGGAGGCCATCGGGCGCCTGGCGTTCGATTTCGTGGCCCCGGAGTCGCACGAGCTGGTCCGAGACCGGCTCCAGACCGACGACGGTCAGCCTTACGAGGCGCGCGGCCTGCGCAAGGATGGCTCGACCTTTCCCATGGAGGTGTGCGGCAAGACCATGCCGTATCGGGGCCGCCGGGTGCGCGTGACCGCGGTGCGCGACCTGAGCCGGCGCAAGCATGCGGAGGAAGCGTTTGCGCGCGTGTTCCATGGCAGCCCGATCGGAATCACCATCACCACGCTCGAGGATGGGCGCTTCGTCGATGCCAACGAGGCCGCGCTCGAGATGCTGGGCTATAGGCGCGACCAGATCATCGGGCGCACGGTGCGGGAGCTCGGCATTTGGGCGGCAATGGGCGATCGCGAGCCGGCGATCGGGCAGCTGCGCGCGGGCCAGTCGGTGCGCGGGCACGAGGGCAGGTTCCGCCAGCGCTCGGGCGAGCTGCGCGACGGGATGAGCTTTCTCGAGCGCATCGAGTTCGAAGGCCGACCCTGTGTGCTCGCCCTGTGGATGGACGTGACCGAGCAGAAGCGCCTGGCCGAGGAGCTGCGGCACGCCCAGAAAATGGAGGCGATCGGGCGTCTGGCCGGCGGCGTGGCGCACGATTTTAACAACATCACGACCGCGATCGTGGGCTACTGCGAGCTCCTCTTGTCGCGGCTGGCCCAGGACACGCTCGAGCAGCGCTACGCGCTCTCGATCCTGCGCGTGGCCACGCGGGCGGCCGGCCTGACCGGGCAGCTGCTCGCGTTCAGCCGCAAGCAGGTGCTGGCTCCCAAGGTCATCGATTTGAACCGGATCGTGATCGGGCTCGGCGACATGCTGCGGCGGCTGATCGGCGAGCATATCGAGCTCAGCGTGGAAGCGGCGCCCGATCTGGGCGCGGTGGAGGCGGACCCCGGACAGATCGAGCAGGTGATTGTCAATCTGGCGGTCAACGCGCGCGACGCCATGCCGCGCGGCGGGCGGCTGACGGTTCGTACGAGCAACTGGGACGTGGATGCGGCGGATGCGCAATCCCACGCCGAGCTGCCGGCGGGCCGCTACGTGACCATCGAGGTGTTGGACACCGGGCACGGCATTGAACCGGATACGCGTGCGCGCATCTTCGAGCCCTTCTTCACGACCAAACGCGAGGGGGAGGGCACGGGGCTGGGCCTGTCGACCGCGTACGGCATCACCAAGCAGAGCGGCGGGACCATCCTGGTGGAAAGCGGGGCCGGGCAGGGCGCGCGGTTCACGATCTACCTGCCGCGCGTGGAGGGGGTGGCGGCGGCGCCAACGGCGACAACGACGGCGACCGCGCCCGCGACGGTAACCTGTGGAGCCGCATCGGCGACCATGGCACTGGCGGCCGGGTCTCCGACCGGGGCCGGGTCGCCAGCGGCGTCGTCGGCGGGCACGGGCTCGGCAACCGGCTCGTCCCACGGCTCGCGAGGGCGCGAAACCATCCTGGTGGCCGAGGACGAGGAGGACGTCCGCTTCATCACGCGCGCGATGCTGGAGTCGCAGGGCTATCGCGTGCTGATGGCCTCGAGCGGGGCCGAGGCGGTGCACATGGCCGACCAGTATGCGGGGCCGATCCACCTGCTGCTCACCGATGTGGTCATGCCCGGCATGGACGGGCACGACACCGCGCGCCACCTGATCGAGAAACATGAGCACATGAAGGTGGTCTACATGTCGGCCTACCCGCGTGATGACATCGTGGGCAAGGGCGTTCTCGATCCGGGCACCAATTTTCTGCCCAAGCCCTTTACCACGCACGAGCTGGTGCAGAAGGTGCGTGCGGTCCTGGACGCGGAGCGGCCCGGAGCGTGAGGCCGGGGAAATCCGATCAGCGGCGGCGCGGCTGCGCGGGTGGCGCGGGCCGGGCGGGCGGCCGGGCGGGCGGCCGGGCCGTGCGCGGGTCCTCGGGCCAGGCGTGCTTTGGGTAGCGCCGCATCAGCTGGCGGCGCAGCGCGGGGTAGTGGTTTTCCCAGAATCCCGCCAGATCCGTCGTCACCTGCACCGCGCGCCGGTTGGGTGCGAGCAGATGCAGAACCACGGGGATGCGGCCGCCGCCCACGCGCGGCCCCTTCACGGCTCCAAAAAAATCCTGCAGACGCGCGGCCAGGCTGGGCGGCTGGCCGCGCCGGTACTCCAGGCGGACTGCCCGGCCGGCGACCAGAACGCGCTCGGGTGCCAGCTCGTCGACGCGCGCGCGGGCGGAGCCGGACAGGCCCAGAAGGGCCGCCAGCAGCTCCGGGCCCAGCGCACGCAGCTCGGCCAGGCTGGAGTGACCCTGACACTGGGCCGCCAAGCGAGCGCGCAGCGTTGCCTCATCGGGCGGCGAAAGCCCCGACACCTCCATGCGCGCGCACCCGCGCTCGAGCGCCTCGGCGCCCACCAGTGCGTCCAGGCCCAGCGCCAGCGCCGCCTCGGCCAGCACGCGCGCAGCCGCCACCGGGTCGGTGGGCCGCCCGGTGCGCTCCTCCAGCACCAGCTCGTCGTAGAGCAGCCGCCGGGCCGAGCACACGCGCTCGGCGGCCGGATCCCAGCGCAGCTCTTCCACCTCGCGCAGCGCGTGTGGAAACAGATCGACCAGCCACTCGGGCTCGATCGCGCTGGCCGCGAAGACGACCAGGTGGGCACCCGCTCGCCCGGGCGTGCGCTTTTCCTCGGCCTCCACCGCGACCATGAGCTCAGGGTCGCGCACCACGCTGGTTTCGGACAAAAGAGCGGTCCCGCCTCCGGCCAGCAGGACCTCGCGGCTGTGCGGTGCGCGCCGGCGCGCCACGCGATCGGGATAGCCGGCCAGAAGCGCGATCGAGAGCGCTTCCTCCTCGGCCTGCGCGTTCGGAGCGGGCCCACGACCGGCCGCGGGGGCGCGCTCGCACAGCTGCACGAGCTGCCGCTGCGCCCGCTCGATCGCCTGCGCTTGGGGCGCGCGCGACCCGAGCTGGGCTTCGAGCGCGGCCAGAAGATCCGAGCGCCCGCTCTCGGCCCTGCCGAAAGGGGCGGCCTCGTGCCGCCGCCGGCCCGCCTCCACCCACCGCCCGGGCCGCTCGCCCAGGAGAGCGGCCAATGCGCAACCGGCCTCGGCGGCGCCGCGCGCCTCGGCCTCGCACACGATGCGCGCCTGGCGCGGATGCAGCGGGAAGCGCAGCATGCGCCGTCCCAGCGGCGTGAGCGGTCCCGGCTCCGCACCGTCCACTGCCACCGCGCCCAGTCGGCCGAGCAGCCTCTCGGCGCTCGCGAGGGCCGGCTGCGGCGGCGGTTCGAGCCAGCGGAGCTGCCCGAGGTCGCTGACGCCCACGGCCCGCAGCGCAAGCACGGTCTCGGCCAGGTCCACCCGCCGGATCTCGGGTAGCTCGTGGTCCGGGCGCGTGTCGTGGTCGTGTTTGGTGTAGAGCCGCAGGCAGCGGCCGGGCCGCGTGCGTCCGGCCCGCCCGGCTCGCTGAGCCGCCGACGCGCGGCTGATTTTCTGCAGCCGCAGCATGGGCAGCCCCGACCAGGGGGCATGCGAGGCGACGCGCGCCAGCCCGGCATCCACGACCGCCGCCACGCCGTCGATGGTGAGCGAGGTTTCGGCCACGTTGGTCGACAGGATGATCTTGCGACGCGGGGAAGGCGCAAGCGCGCGGTCCTGCTCGGCGGGCGGCAGATCGCCGTGCAGCGGAAGAAGGTCCAGCTTGGCCTCGGCCGCCACCTGGGCACACGCCTCCTGTGCGCGCCGGATCTCGGCCGCTCCCGGCAGGAACACCAGCACGTGCCCGTCGAGCCCCTCGCGCAGCAGGCGGCGCACCGCCGTCGCCACCAATTTTTCGAGCGGCTGCTCGGATTCGCGCTCCAGGTAGTCAATGGCGACTTCGAAGCGCCGCCCTTCGCTGCGCACGCACGGGCAGCCCAGAAAGGCTGCCACCGGGCCCGACTCCAGCGTCGCCGACATCACGACCAGCTTCAGGTCGGGTCGCGGGCCCCGCTGCAGCCGCGCGCCCAGCGCCAGCACCAGGTCGCCTTCGAGCTGGCGCTCATGAAACTCGTCGAGCACGACCACGCCCACTCCATCGAGCGCCGGATTGTGCAGCAGCCGACGCACGAGCACGCCCTGGGTGACGAAGCAGAGCCGCGTGCGCGCTCCGGCGACGCGCTCGAACCGAATCTGATACCCCACCCGCTCGCCCAGCGGCTCGCCCATCTCGCCGGCCACCCGGCGCGCCGCCAGCCGCGCGGCCAGACGGCGCGGCTCCAGCACCACCACCTCGCCGCCCTGCGCCAGCCCGGCTTCCAGAAGGGCCCGGGGCACCCGGGTGGTCTTGCCCGCGCCCGGGGGTGCCTCCAGGACCAGGCTGTCGCCGGCGCGCAGACGCTCGACCAGCTCGGGGAGCAGTGGATCGATGGGGAGCGGCTCGAGAGGTGGGGCGGCCATCCGGCGCGCACCGGCCGTGCGGTTATCGATCTACCACACCGTGCAGCGCTTGGCAGGCGCCATCTTGCTGCCCGGTTTGCACTGGAACGCGGCCGCGAACTCGGGCAGGTCGGACACGGGGCCGTTGACGCGGAACTGGGCCGGCGAGTGGGTATCGATGATGAGCCGACGCCGGAAATCCTCGGGTCGCCGGTTCATGCACCACGCCTGCGCGTGCCCGAGGAAAAACTGCTGGTCCTGGTCGAGCCCGGCCACCTTGGGCAGCGGTGGCTTGCCGGCCTGGGCGGCGTGGAAGGCAATCCACGCCATCTTGAGACCGCCCAGATCCGCGATGTTCTCGCCCAGCGTGAGCCGCCCGTTGATGTGTTGCCCATCGATGACCACGTAGCCGTCGTACTGCTGCGCCACGCAGTCGGCGTGCTCCGTGAAGACCTTGTTGACCTCGGGCGACCACCAGTCGCGCAGATTCCCGGCGGCATCGAACTTGCGCCCCTGGTCGTCGAAGCCGTGCGTCAGCTCGTGGCCCATGACCATTCCGATCCCGCCGTAGTTGGTCGACAGGCCGGCCGCGCGGTTGAAAAAAGGCGGCTGCAGGATGCCGGCGGGAAACACCATCTCGTTGAGCAGAGCGTTGTAATAGGCGTTGACGGTCGGGGGCGACATGCCCCATTCGCCGCGATCGACCGGCTTGCCGATCTTGGCCAGCACGCGCTTGCTCTCGAACACGGCCGCGCGGATGCGATTCTTCAAATAGGACGTGCGATCGATTTCGAGCGCGTCGTAGTTGCGCCAGGGATCGGGATACCCGATCTTGTTGACGATTCGGTGCAGCTTGTCGATCGCCTGCGCGCGCGTGGCGGCGTCCATCCAGCCTAGCGTGCCCAGATTGTTTTCGAACGCCCGTTCAATGGTGGTGATGATGGCCTGCGAGCGCGCCTTGCCGTCTGCGCCGAAGGTCTGCGCCACGAACGGCCGCGCGAGCGCCTCCCCCATCTGGCCGTCGATCGTCTCCACGCAGCGCTTCCAGCGCGGCAGGATCTCCTTCTCGCCCGTCAGCGCGGCTGCACGGAAATGGAAGTCTTCATCGACGAACTGCTTGCCGAGCGCGGGCGCGGCCGCGTTGACCATCTGCCAGCGCAGATAGGTCTTGAGGTCGCCCGGGCGTGTCTTGGCGAGCAACTCGTTCAGGGCCCCGAAGAAATCCGGGTTGGTCACGTTGATGGCCTGGACGCCGGCCGGTCCCAGCGCCTCGAAGTAGGCGTCCCACGCGAACCGGGGCGCTTTGGCGCTCAGGCCCGCGCGCTCGAGACGGTGGTAGATCTTGTAAGGATCGCGACGGTCGACCAGCGCCATCGAGGCTTTGGCGAGCGCGGTTTCGAGCTGCATGATGGCGCGGGCCTGGGTGGCGGCGGCCGCCGGCCGCGCGGCCAGAAGCTCGAGCATCTTGGCAACGTGCTCGACGTATTGCTTGCGGAGGGCGCTCGACTGGGCATCGTCCTTGAGGTAGTAGTCCCGATCGGGCAAGCCGAGCCCACCCTGGTCAGCCATCCCGATGACCTGGGTTGCATCCTTGAGGTCCTGGCGTGCGGTGAAACCGAAGAGTGCGTCCACGTCGGAAAGGTGCAGCCACGCCACCTGTCGCGCGAGTGCTTTGCCATCTTTCATCTGGTCGAGCTTGGCGAGCTCCTCCTTGAACGTTGCCATTCCGGCCGACTCGGCGCCCGCCTCGTCCATGCACGATGCGTAGAAATCACCCAGTTTCTTGGCATACGGATCGTCGGGACCGGGCTTGCCGGCCGCATCGTCCTCCAGGATCTTGTGCAGCCGGGCCTCGTTGCGCTCCTGAATCTCGGAAAAGCTGCGTACCCAGGAGGCGCGATCGGGCGGGATGGGCGTCTTCTTCATCCAGCTTCCACAGGCGAATCCGTAAAAGTCGTCGCACGGGTTGATCGTGCGATCGAGCGCGCCCTCGTCGACCATCCCGGGGGGCTCGCTGGTCGCAACGGGGGCTGCTGCGGCGGCGGGTGCCGCCGAGACGGCCTTTTCAGGCGCGGGCTCGGGCGCCGACTGACAGGTCGTCAGAACCAACAGGGCGAACATCGGGATGAGCTGCTTTTGCATGGCGCGCGAAGTTACTACAATCGAATCATCCCCACCAGCCGCGCCGGCCGCGCAGGCGCCACCGAGGCGAGCTCGGACCCTGTTCAATTGGGCGCCGATTCAGTCTCGGAACGCTCGCTTTCGAGACGCTCCAGGCCTTGCCTGGTCAAAATGAAGCGAACCTGGCCGCTGCCGCGCGGCGTGTCCAGCGTAGCCTCGAAGCCGGGTCCACTGATGCTGCCGAGCACCAGCACCTTGGACAATCGTCGCACTTCGCCGGTGGCGAGGTCCCCGTGCAGCTTCGTCACGCCCCGGTTCCCGGTATGGAGATCGACGGCGGCCTGGTAGAGGCGCTTGGCGAGCGCTGGCTCGAGCGGGACGGTGCTGTGGAGCACAGCGATCAGGAGCCAGTAGGCGCCGGGCTCGGCCATCGGCTGCCATGATACGCCTGTCCCATCGTCAGCCGTGCACCAACTTCTTGTAGCGAATCCGATGCGGTCGGTCCGCCTCGGCGCCCAGCCGGCGCTTCCGGTCGGCCTCGTAATCCTGGTAATTGCCTTGAAACCACACCACCTTGCTGTCGCTCTCGAACGCCAGTATGTGGGTCGCGATGCGGTCGAGGAACCAGCGATCGTGGCTGATGACCACCGCGCAGCCCGCGAACTCGAGCAGGGCATCCTCGAGCGAGCGCAAGGTATCGACGTCGAGGTCATTGGTCGGCTCGTCGAGCAGGATGAGGTTGGCGCCGCTCTTGAGCAGCTTGGCCAGATGAACCCGATTGCGCTCGCCGCCCGACAGATCCTTGACCCGCTCTTGTTGATCGCTGCCCGAGAAGTTGAAGGCGGCGCAGTAGGCGCGCGAGTTGACCTTTCGCTTGCCGAGCTCGAGCGTGTCGAGCCCGCCCGAGATCTCCTCCCACACCGTCTTTCCGCCCGCCAGCGTCTCGCGCGACTGATCGACGTAGGCGAGCTTGACCGTCTGTCCGAGCGTGAGCTGGCCGGCGTCTGGCTTCTCCAGGCCCGCGATCATTCGGAACAGGGTGGTTTTGCCGGCACCGTTGGGCCCGATCACGCCGACGATGCCCCCGGGCGGCAGCTGGAACGACAGGTCATCGATGAGGAGCTGCTCGCCGTAGCCCTTGCGCAGGCGCTCGGCCTCCACGACCACGTCGCCCAGGCGGGGCCCCGGGGGGATGATGATGCGACCCTGCTCCTCGCGCTCGCGGACCTCCTGGTTGAACAGCTTTTCATAGGCCTGCAGTCGTGCCTTGCTCTTGGCCTGCCGGGCCCGCGGCGCCATGCGGACCCATTCGAGCTCGTGCGCCAGCGTCCGCTGGCGGGCCGATTCGGTCTTTTCCTCCTGCGCCAGGCGGGTCTGTTTCTGCTCCAGCCACGACGAGTAGTTGCCTTGCCAGGGGATGCCCTGGCCGCGATCGAGCTCCAGGATCCACCCGGCCACGTTATCGAGAAAGTATCGATCGTGCGTGATGGCAACCACCGTTCCCGGGTACTCCTGCAGGTGCCGCTCCAGCCAGGCCACCGACTCGGCGTCCAGGTGGTTGGTCGGCTCATCGAGCAGGAGCAGATCGGGGCGCTCGAGCAGGATGCGGCACAAGGCGACCCGCCGCCGCTCCCCGCCCGAGAGCTTGCTTACGTCGGCGTCGCCGGGCGGGCAGCGCAGCGCATCCATGGCGATCTCGAGCGTGCGGTCGAGCTCCCAGCCGTTCTTGGCCTCGATCTGGTCCTGCAGCTTGCCCTGGTCCTCGATCGCCTGCTCCATGTCCTTCGGCGGCAGGTCGGGATCGCCCAGGCGCATCGAGACCTCTTCGAAACGCTTGAGCAGCCCGCGCGTTTCCGCAACCGCCTCTTCGATGTTGCCCAGCACCGTCTTGCTGGGATCGAGCTGCGGCTCCTGCGGAAGGTAGGCGGCTCGGTACCCTTCGGCCAGCCAGGCTTCGCCCTGGAACTCGGTCTCCTGGCCCGCCATGATCCGGAGCAGCGTCGATTTGCCGGCCCCGTTCAAGCCCAGAACGCCAATCTTGGCGCTGGGAAAAAAGGACAGCCAGATGCCTTTGAGGACCTCGCGGTTGGGAGGATAGATCTTCCGCAGATCCTTCATGACATAGATGTATTGCTGGGCCATGGCGCGCGCAGTCTACCGCCATCATCTCTTGACTGCCAGCCTGGCTTGCGATATGGTTTCGAACAATGGTTCGAAATTTGAACATACGTTCAAAAGGCGCCAAAATCAGCGCGAACAAGCGGCGCCAGCGGCTGAGCCGTCTGGCCGCCCGGAGAGGCGAGCGGGCCCAGAGCCGAGCGCTGGCCCGGCAGCTCGCGATTCTGCGCGCGGCCGCGCGCGCATTCCGGGCGCGCGGATTCTCTGCCACCGGCATGCGCGACATCGCACGCGAAGCCGATCTGTCTCTCGGCAACCTCTACTACTACTTCCAGAGCAAGGTCGAGCTGCTCTACTTCTGTCAGGACTACTCACTGGACCGTATGCTGCGGGCCGCCCGCCAGGCCACGACGGGCCCTGCGCGCGCGGACGCGCGCCTGCGCACGGTGATCGAGGCGCAGCTTCGGCTGATGCTGGACGAGCTCGACGGGGCGGCTGCCCATCTCGAGGTGGATGCGTTGCCGTCCTCTCTGCGCAAGCGCATCGTGCACAAGCGCGACCGCTATGAGCGCGCCGTGCGTAAGATCATCGCCGACGGCGCTATCGATCGGACGTTCGTGCGCTGCGACGCGGCTCTGGTCACGAGGGCCATTCTGGGGGCGCTCAACTGGACCGCGCGCTGGTATCGCCCCGACGGTCCCAAGGCGCCCGGCGAGGTCGCGGCCGCGTTCGCGGACTATCTGGTGCGGGGCCTTTTGGTCTCCGGATTCGAAAGATCGCTATGAGCGAGACGCGAAGGAATACATGAACAACGTTCACATGCGTCTTCACGTCAACGGCGAAAGCTGCGAGGTCGCGTTCGCCCCCCACAAGACCCTGCTCGAGGTCTTGCGCGAGGACATGGGCCTCATCGGCACCAAACATGGTTGCGAGCTCGGCGAGTGCGGCGCCTGCGCTGTGCTGGCCGATGGCAAGCCGGTGCTGTCGTGCCTGCTTCTGGGCATCGAGTGCGACGGCATGGACATCATGACCGTCGAGGGCATGGCCGGCGACGCCCGCCTGCACCCGCTGCAGGAGGCGTTCGCGGACCTGGGCGCGGCGCAGTGCGGGTACTGCACACCGGGATTCCTGGTCACCGCCAAGGCGCTCCTGGACAAAAAGCCGGACGCGACCCGCGATGAGATCAAGGAAGCGCTGTCGGGCAACCTGTGCCGGTGCACCGGCTATATCCAGATCTTCGAGGCGGTCGAAGCAGCGGCCGCCAAGATGGCGCCCGCACACCGGGAGAAACCATGAGCACGACCGGCGCTGGCAATGGAAATTCGAACGGCGGTTCGAAAAAAGACGGGGCGGCCCTGAACGTGATCGGCAAGCCGCGCCGGCGCGTCGATGGTCGCGCCAAGGTGACCGGGCAGACTCGCTTCGCCGACGACCTGTTCTTTCCGCGCATGCTGCACTGCAAGCTCTTGCGCTCCATCCATCCCCATGCGCGCATTCGCTCGATCGACGTCAGCCGCGCGCTGGCCGCGCCCGGCGTCAAGCTGGTGCTGACGGGCCGGGATTTCCCGATCCCATACGGGATTCTACCGGTCAGCCAGGACGAGCATCCGCTGTGCCCGGACAAGGTGCGGTTCGTCGGCGATCCGGTGGCGGCCGTGATCGCGACCACCGAGGATGAAGCATTCGACGCGCTCGACTGCATTGCGGTCGAGTATGAGCCGCTGGCCACCATCAGCGACCCCGCGCAAGCCCTGGCGACGCCGGAGCCGCGCATCCATGACTACGGCGACGAGGGCAACGTCCACAAACGGGTCGCGCTCGAGTTCGGCGACGTGGAGGCAGCGCTCGCCTCGGCCGACCACGTGTTCGAGGACGTGCTGTTCTATCAGGGCAACACGCACCTGCCGATCGAGCAGCACGCCGCGGTCGCGGTCCTGGACCCCGACGGCAAGCTGTGTCTGTGGTCGGCCACCCAGACGCCGCACTACGTGCACCGGGCGCTCGCCAAGGCGCTGGCCCTGCCGGCGGCCCACATCCGCGTCATCGCCACCCCCAACGGGGGCGGATTCGGCGGCAAGAGCGACCCCTTCCATCATGAGATCGTGGTGGCCAAGGCCGCGCTCGTGACCGGCCGCCCGGTCAAGATCTGCCTGACCCGCGAGGAGGTGTTCTACTGCCACCGGGGCCGGCACCCGGTTCTGATGAAAATTCGAACCGGCGTTCGAAAAGACGGCAGCATCGTCGCGATGGACCTGGAGACCCTCCTCGACGGCGGGGCCTACGGGAGCTACGGCGTGGCCTCCACCTTCTACACCGGGGCGCTGCAGACCGTGACCTACAAGGTGCCGCGGTATCGCTTTCGCGGCTGCCGCACCTTCACCAACAAGCCGCCGTGCGGGCCCAAGCGCGGGCACGGCACCCCGCAGCCCCGGTTCGCCCAGGAGGTACAGCTCGACAAGATCGCGGTCGCGCTGGGGCGCGATCCGGCCGACCTGCGCCTGCAGCAGATCGCGGAGCCCAACTCGCTGACCGCGAACTACATGCGCATCGGAAGCATCGGCCTGCGCGAATGCATCGAGCGGGTGGTGGAGGGATCGGGTTGGCGGAAAAAATGGCAGAAGTTGCCACTCGGGCGCGGGGTCGGCCTCGGCTGCTCGTCCTATCTGTGCGGCGCCGGGCTGCCCATCTACTGGAACGATCTGCCGCACTCGGGCGTGCAGCTCCGGCTCGATCGATCCGGCGAGGTCACGGCGTTCTGCGGCGCCACGGAAATCGGTCAGGGCTCGGACGACGTGCTGGCAGCCATCATCGCCGAGGTTCTGGGCATCGATCCGTTCGACATTCGCCTGGTGACCGGTGACACCGGCCTGACGCCGGTCGATCTGGGCTCCTACTCGAGCCGCGTAACCCTGATGATGGGCAACGCGGCCATTCAGGCGGCCGAGCGCGCGCGCGAGCTTCTGACCGGGCCGGTCGCGCGCAAGCTGGGCGTCCCGGCCTCGCGGCTCGGATTTGCGGACCGGCGCGTGTTCGACGTCGAGAATCCGGATCGCGGGTTGAGCTTCGTCGAGGCGGTGTGGCTGGCCGAAGCCGAGCACGGCACGCTGGGCACCACCGGCTCCTACCGCCCGCCGCAATCGGCAGCCCGCTACAAGGGCGGCGGCGTCGGCCCCTCGCCCGCCTACTCGTACAGCGCGGCCGTGGTCGAGGTCGAGATCGACCCCGGCACCGGCTGGATCCACGTGCCCACTGTCTGGATCGCGCATGATATCGGCCGTTCCATCAATCCCACGCTGGTGCGCGGGCAGGTCGAGGGAAGCGTGTACATGGCGCTCGGTGAGGCGCTGATGGAGGAACAGGAGTTCCGTCGCCTGCCGCCCAAGCTGTCGTCGGCGATGGTGCACAAGTTCCCGTCGCTGCTCGAGTACAAGAGCCCGTCCACGCTCGAGATGCCGGACGTGGTGACGTACCTGGTCGAGGATCCCGACCCCAAGGGTCCGTTCGGCGCCAAGGAGGTGGGCCAGGGTCCCCTGTTGCCGGTCATGCCGGCGCTCGCCAACGCGGTCTACGACGCGGTCGGCGTGCGCATCGACGAGGTGCCGGTCACGCCCGAGAAGATCGTGCGCGCGCTCGACGCGCAGGCGCACGGCCGCCCGGCGCGAGTCGGACCCGGAAAGTTCCCGACCGTGCGCTGGCCGGAGGCGCTCAAAGTGCCGCCGCCCTGGGAAGGCGGCGACGGCAACGCCATCAACGAGCCGCCGCGCAAATCCAAGCCGACCGACAAAGGCGGCCGCCAGGTGCGGCCATGATGCGGGCCCACCGATTCCGCTACCATGCCGCCCGCTCGCTCGCCGACGCGGCGGCCGCCCTGCGCGACGCCGGCCCGGGCGCAATGCTGCTGGCGGGCGGGACCGATCTGGTGCCCAACATGAAAAGGCGCCAACAGACGCCGCCGTTCGTGATCAGCCTGCGGCGCGTCCCCGAGCTGCGGGGCCTGGCCGCGCGTCCCGACGGCAGCGTCGCGATCGGCGCTTGCGTGACGCTGTCCGACCTGGTGGCCGACGCCCACCTGCGCGCGTGCTACCGGGCCCTCTGGCGCGCGGCCGCTCAGATCTCGACCCCCCAGCTGCGCAACATGGGCACCCTGGGCGGCAATCTGTGCCTCGACACGCGCTGCAACTACTACAACCAGAACTACGAGTGGCGCAAAGCCATCAGTTTTTGTATGAAGGCGCCCACCGGGGCCGCCATCGCGCAGCCCGACGGCGGCATCTGCTGGGTCGCTCCCTCGAGCCCACGCTGCTGGGCGGTTTCGTCGACCGACGCCGCGCCCGCGCTCATCGCGCTCGCGGCTCGGGTCACGCTGACCTCGACCCAGGGGCAACGTGCAATCCCGCTCGCCGACCTGTACGCCGATGACGGCATGACCTATCTGACCAAGCGGCCCGACGAGATCCTGACCTCGGTCGAGCTGCCGCCCGCCGCCGCCGGCTGGCGGTCGACCTATTGGAAGCTGCGCCGCCGCGGCTCCATCGACTTCCCCGTGCTCGGGGTCGCGGCCGCGGTCCGGTTGGGCGCGGGCGGTGCGGTCGTGGAGGCGCGCGTGGTCCTGGGCGCGGTGGCCTCGCATCCGGTGGTCGTGGACACGCAGGCTCTGCTCGGCCGACCGCTTTCGGACGCCGCCATCGACGCGTTCGCCGACGGGGCGGCCTGGCATGCCAAGCCGCTCGACAATACCGACTTCGCGCTGGGCTGGCGCAAGAAGGTGGCCCGGAGCTACCTCGCGGGCGCGTTGCGCGAGCTGCGCGGGGACGACCCGGCGGCGCTGGGCCTGCTGGCGCGCCGCGCGGCCACCTTGCTGCCGGTCGTCGCCTAGGCGAGACTCGGCCTACCTTGGATAATGGCGCCTCGACCATGACGATGCCTGCCGACGACACCCAGCCCCGGCCCCGCAAAGGCTTCTGTCCGCGCTGCGACGCTCCCATCTACAGCGACGAAAAAACCTGCACCTACTGCGGCGACGGCCCCTCCGACGCCGACTTCAAAGCGGTGGCCGTGCTCTCGCTTCTGGTCCTGTCTGCGCTCGCCTTGATCGTGCTTCTTCTCGCGTAACGGCGGTCGCTCAGCCTTGGAGCGCCCGCACCGCCAGGCCGGGCACCTTGAGCCAGCTGGGCGCCGCCTCGAACGCCACCAGCTTTTCACCGATGCGGTGAGTCTGCCGGTTGTCGAAAAACCAGGCTGGCTTGGGCCGCGCCAAGAGCGGCCCGCGCACGACCGCCTTGTCGATGCCCTCGAGCATGTACGTGTTGTGCACCCACCCGAGCCCGCTCTGGATGTTTTCCAGGGTCGCGCTGGGATGGCCGCCCCAGGGTGGCGACACCAGACCGTAGCCCACCGCCGGCCAGTGGTTGATCGCGACCGTGCCGTACCGGAGCTCGACGATTGCACGGTCCAGCGCCTGGCCCACCGCGCTATCCTTCTCGTGTCGCGGGTGAATGACGATGCACGCGTTGAGCGTGCCCCACAGCCGGTCGTTGCAGAAAGCCGTCGCCTCGCTCAAAAACCCGACCGGATCCGTGCTCGCGATCGCGGTCTCCGAGAGGATCCCGCAGAAGGGCTCGATCTCGAACAGCTTCTCGTTGCGATTGGACGCCTCGAGCCCGGGCACGAACGCCCACGCCAGCTCGCCCTCGGCCGGCTGTCCGAACTTCTCGACGCCCCCGCGCCCGCCCAGAAGCTGCTGGTAGCGGTCTTGCGCGCCCGGGTAGTAAGCCTTGCGCAGCGGCGCCTGCGCCAGTGCGCGCCGTATCATGCCGACGAACTTGTCGCGCTGCGACCAGCCCTTGCCCAGGACCAGCACCTTGCCGGCGTTGCAGTTGAACGAGCCGTTGTTGACCACCATGCTGGTCACGCTGCGCGCCTGGAACCACAGCTCGTCGTCGCTGTAGTCGGCCGGCACCACGCACACCGGGCTCACGTTGCCCAGCTCGGAGGTGATGGTTTTCTTGAGCAGCGGGTCCTTGGCCTTTCTGCGCCGTTCGCGCTCGGGCCCGGGCGGACCCCAGACGATCAGATCGTGCGTGCGATCGCTGCCCGTGATGTGCACGTCGTCGACATCCGGATGCGCGACCAGGTACGCGCCCACGTCCCCGCCGCCGTAGACGATGCGCACATAGCCCCGCTCGGTGAGCGGCGCCAGCGCACGCTCGAGGAACGGTCCCACCCACTCGTTGACCGGATTCATCTTGAGCACGCACACGTTGCCGTCGACGAACATCTTGTACAGCACGTCGGTGGGCGGGATCGCGGCCACGTTGCCGGCGCCCAGAACCAAGGTCACGCCGCCCTTGGCGTCGCGGCGCCCGTAAAACGCCGCCTGGCGCTCGCGCGCCGAGGTCTCGCTCACGCCCGGCTGCATGAGCACGCGCGCCGAGAATCCGCCAAACAGCGCGCTGTCGAAGCCGCTGGTCGGAAACACGCTCACCTCGAGCCGCCCATCGGCGCGCACCCGCGCGCCCCGCCCCAGCGGCGGCTTGCCGCGCTCGGCGATCGCGTCCAGGCTCTCGGCCAGGAGGCGCGTGTTGCGCAGCGTGATGTCGGGTCCGGCCAGCCATTCCTCGCCCGCGGTCGGGCCGTCGGGCGCCAGGCCCTTGGCTCGACAGGCCGCTCGGACCCAGTCGTGGGCCACCTCGACGATGCGGGGCGCGAGCGCCCGCACCAGCGCGGCCTTCTCGCGCACCGGCAGGCGCGCGAACTCGACCGCCTTGCTCTTGACGTCTGCGACCGCGCGGTCGAGATCGGGCCGCCCGGTCGGGCGCGTGCTCTGCGCGCTGCCACTCATGATCAATGGTGCATGCGACATGCCGGGGAATATGCCATAAATCGGCCATGCCGGCTGCCGACCGCGCGCTGCTCACGCATCTCGACGAGCTGCGCGCCTGCCGGCGCTGTCCCCGGATGCAGGGGCCGGTCGTAGTGGGCCAGCCGGTACGCTCGGACCTGCTCCTCATCGGTCAGGCGCCGGGCCCGCGCGAGGGCCAGCTCGGGCGCCCGTTTGCGTGGACCGCCGGCCGGCAGATGTTCAAGTGGTTCTCCTCGATCGGGCTGCCCGAGCCGGCGTTCCGGGCGCGGGTCTACATGGCCGCCGTGTGTCGCTGCTTTCCGGGCAAGCGGCCCTCGGGCGGCGACCGCGAGCCGGCACCCGACGAGATCTCAAACTGCGCGCCCTGGCTCGACCACGAGATCGAGCTGTTGGCGCCCCGTCTGGTGGTGCCGGTCGGTCGGCTCGCGATTGCCGAGGTGCTGGGCCCGCGGCCGCTCACGGAAGCCATCGGCCAGCGGCTGCGCGCACAGCGGGCCGGCAAAAGCTTTGACGTGATCGCGCTGCCGCACCCATCGGGTGCCTCGACCTGGTACAAGCGCGAGCCCGGCATCAGGCTGCTCGCGCAGGCGCTCGATCTGCTGGCTCGCCACCCGACCTGGCGCAAGCTGGCCGCGCAAGCCGCCTAGCTCATCGAGCCCACACGCGCTGGCGAGCCGAGTAGCCGCCGTTCGATTTTCAAACAGAGTCTACCCTTTGTTTTCCATTCGTTACGCTTGGCACAAAACTGGAATGACGCGCCGCGCCATGCAAATGACACAGTGCGCCATGCGTAAATTCTCTGCGACTCCTTTCATGACTACCATCACCCTTCTGCTCGGCTGCGCAGGCGGCACCGGGCCGGGGGCGCCCGGCTCGGACGACCAGGCCCCGCTGTCGAGCTATCAGGGCGTTTTCCACAACGTGCCGCCCAATCATATGCTGCCGGACGACAACAAAGCCGACGCGGTCTATCCTGCCCAGTCGACCGAGCTGGTCGCACTGCAATCGCCGGTCCGGAGCCAGGGCCGTCGCGGCGTCTGCACCATCTTCTCCACCACCGCGCTCATGGAGCATCTGTACATCAAGGCCGGCATGCAAAGCCCCGACTTTTCCGAGCAGTATCTGCAGTGGTCGGTCAAGGTGCAGCTGGGCGCGTACGCCGAATCCGAGGGTTCCAACAACGGCGAGAACATCGATGCCATTCACCAGTTCGGCATCGTCGACGAGGCCACCTACCCGTACAACCCGGACCCGTGGACCGAGGCCAACGATCCCGACTGCAAAACCACCGGTGCCGAGGACCAGCTGCTGCCGACCAAATGCTGGACCGAAGGCGACCCGCCCGGGTCCGTACAGATGGCGCAGAAGTACACGCTGCCGGCCGGGCGCTGGCTCAACACCAACAGCATCAAGGCGCACATCACCAGCAACAAGACCGCCGTCGTGATCGGGCTCGACTTCTTCTACCAGGCCTGGAACCACCGGCTGTCGACGCTCCCCACCAGCGCCGACAACTGGGCCCAGGGTATCGTGCTGTACCCGAATGCCAAGGACATCGAGGAGAGCCACAAGCAGCGCGCGGGCCACGGCGTGCTCATCGTGGGTTGGGATGACAACCTGGCCTTCCCGCAGCGCGACGCGCAGGATCAAGTGGTCACCGATGCGCAGGGCAACCCGGTCATGGAGAAGGGTTTTTACATTTTCAAGAACAGCTGGGGCACGTCGCGCTTCGGCGTCAACAATCCATACGGCGCCGGCTACGGCTTCATCGCCTACCGCTACGTCGACCAGTACGCAAGCGCGTACGTGTCGGATGTGCCTTCGCTCGCGCCCACGCCGCCGCCGGGTCCGGGTGGCTCGATCCACAACTACCAGAACACGAGCCTGCAGCCGATCCCGGACAACAATCCGGCCGGCATCGTGAGCACGATTTCGGTGTCCGACCCGGGTTCGGTGAAATCAGTTTCGGTCTCGGTCGACATCACGCACACCTACCGCGGCGACCTTTTGGTGAGGCTGGTCCACGGCGGCGCCACCGCCACCCTGAGCGCAAACGACGGCGGCGGGGCCCACGACATCAAACAGACCTTCACACCGGGCGAGTTTGCGAACAGCGCGCTGGGCGGCGACTGGAAGCTGGAGGTGGTCGACACGGCGGCCCAGGATGTCGGCACGCTCAACCAATGGAGCCTGCAGATCGCGACCAACTAAATCATCGCGCCCCGGCAGCGCCAGCGGGTGCCGGCTTCAAGTACTTGTCCAGAAACTCGAGCACCGCTCGGTCACCCTGGATCTCGTTCTTCTTCTTGGTAAATCCGTGGCCTTCGTCGGGGAAAACCACATATTCGACCGGAACGCCCCGCTTGCGCAGCCCGTTTACGATGTCGTCGGATTCAGCCTTGATCACCCGCGGATCGTTGGCGCCTTGCAGGACCAGGAGTGGCTTGCGGATCTGGTCGACGTGAAAGAGCGGTGAGATCTCGCGCAGCATCTTTTCGTCCGCGCCCGGATCGCCGATTTCGGCATACAGGGCCTTCCGGGCCGATTCC